>JAKFDF010000290.1:0-4528 GCA_036676275.1 Lysobacter sp. | reverse complement strand
GTAGGCGCTGATGCCGGTGGTGACGCCCTCGGCGGCCTCGATCGAGACGGTGAAGTTGGTGCCGTGCGGCGAGGTGTTGTCGCGCACCATCGGCGGCAATCCGAGCTGGCGGCAGCGCTCGCGGGTCAGCGACAGGCACACCAGGCCGCGCGCATGGGTGACCATGAAATTGATGTCCTGCGGCCGCACCATCTCCGCGGCCATGATCAGGTCGCCCTCGTTCTCGCGGTCCTCGTCGTCGACGATCACCACCATGCGGCCGGCGCGCAGTTCCGCGAGCAGTTCTGGAATCGTTGCGAAACTCATGCTTGTTCCCGTGTCGTCAGCAGTCGCTCGACATAGCGCGCGACCAGGTCCACTTCCAGGTTCACCGCGTCGCCGACGGCGGTGCGCGAGAAGGCGGTGTGCGCCAGCGTGTGCGGCACCAGCGCCACTTCGAAGCCGGCGTCGTCGACCGCGTTGACGGTGAGGCTGGCGCCGTCGACGCAGATCGAGCCCTTCTGCGCGACGTAGCGCAGCAGCGGCCTGGGCGCGGCGAACCTCCAGCGCTGCGCGCGCGCATCCGGCTCGATCCGCAGCACGTGGCCGACGCCGTCGACATGGCCGCTGACCAGGTGCCCGCCGAGGCGGTCGTCCGCGCGCATCGCGCGTTCCAGGTTGAGCGCGGCGCCGACCGGCAACGCGCCCAGCGTGGTCAGCGCCAGGGTTTCGTTGGAGGCGTCGGCCTCGAAGCCGTCGCCGTCGAACGCCGCCACGGTCAGGCACACGCCATTGACCGCGATGCTTTCGCCGAGCACCCCGTCGGCGAACGGCAGCGTGCCGACGGCGATCCGCAGGCGTGCGTCGCCGCCCCGCGATTCGCGCGCGACGAGCCCGCCGACGCCTTGTACCAGTCCTGTAAACACAACGTCGCTCCACGATTGCCGCGCCTGCACCGAAGCGTTTCCCGCCCGGCACCACTACCCCTCGCCCCGCACGGCGGGGAGAGGGAAACGGGATGAGGGGGCGACCGCAGGCGGCCCCTCATCCGCCCCTTCGGGCACCTTCCCCCCGCAAGCGGGGAGAAGGGATTTGTCAGTCCTTCCTGCGCGCGTGCACGAACATCGGCCAGCGCACCTCGCGCACCGTGTCCGGATCGCCCCATGCATCGGCGAACGCCGGCGCCAACGCAGCCAGCGGATCATCGCCGCCGTGCACGCCGCGGTAGCGCTGCGTCGCCGAATAGCTGGAGAAATAGCCGAGCAGCCGCGGCAGCGTCCATTGCGCCCGCAGCTCGAATGCCGGCGCGCGGATCGCCGGGAACGGCCAGGTGAAACCGGCATATGCCTGGTCGATCAACGTGCGCTGCGGCGGCCAGTACGGGCGGATCGCATCCTGCAGCGCGTCGTTCGCGGCCGCGAGCCCGGCGGGCAGTGCGATGTCCTGGTAGCCCCAGGCGACCAGCACGCCGCCGGGCTTGAGCACGCGCGCGCATTCGGTGAAGAACGCGGGCAGGTCGAACCAGTGCAGCGCCTGCGCGACGCACACCGCGTCGGCGCTCGCGTCGGGCAGGCTGCAGCGCTCGCCCGGTTCGACCGCGAACGCGACGTTCGCCGGCCCACGGGCGTGGGCCACCTGGGCCGCGCTTGGGTCGGTGGCGTGCACGCGGGCGAAATGTCCCGCCAGCCCGCGCGTGGCCTGTCCGCTGCCGCAGCCGGCTTCCCATGCCTGCGTCCTCGCCGGGGCAGCCGAAGCGATCCACGCGAACAGGGCGTCCGGATATTCCGGACGCGCGCCGGCATAGTCGGCGGCGACCGCGGAGAAATGATCGGGGAAGGCAGCGACGGCCGACGCCATGCCGGGTCAGTCCGCCGGCGGCGGTGGCGTCGCCGCGTCGGCCGGCGCCGGAACCGGCGTCGTTTCCGGACGCAGCAGCACCCGCACGTCCTCGCCGATGCGCCGGGTCTCGACGATATGCATGTTCAACCGCTGCGTCATCGCATCGATGTGCAGGCCCTCGAACAGCGGCCGCGCGCGCTCGCCGAGCATCACCGGGGCGACGTACAGCAGCAGTTCGTCGACCAGGCCCGAGGCGAGGAAGGCGCCGGCAAGGGTGGCGCCGGCCTCGACCTGGACTTCGTTGATGCCGCGTTCGGCCAGCAGTTGCAGCACCGCGTCGAGGTCGAACAGCCCGGCACGGACCGGCACGTGCATGTGCTGGGCGTCGACGCCGCGCGGCATCCGCGCGTCGGGCGCATGCAGGTACAGGGTCGGCGCATCGCCTTCGCGGATGTGGCCGCGGGCGACCGTGGCCAGGCCCGGGTCCAGCACCACCCGCAACGGCGCGACGAAATCGACTCCGTCGTCGAGCCGCACGGTCAGGTGCGGGTCGTCGACCAGCACCGTGCCGGCGCCGGTGAGCAGCGCACCGGAGCGCGCGCGCCAGCGGTGCACGTCGCGCCGCGCCGGCTCGCCCGTGATCCACTTGGAATCGCCCGAGGCCAGCGCGCTGCGGCCGTCCAGGCTGGTCGCCAGCTTGATCCGCAGCCACGGCCGCCCGCGCTCGATCCGCGACAGGAAACCGCGATTCAATGCGCGCGCCTGCGCCTCCATCAGCCCGGCTTCAACGCGGATGCCGGCGGCGCGCAGTTTTTCGTAGCCGCCGCCGTCGACCTGCGGATTGGGATCGCGCATCGCGCCGACCACGCGCGCCACGCCGGCGGCGACCAGCGCGTCCGCGCACGGCCCGGTCCTGCCGGTGTGGGAACAGGGTTCCAGGGTGACGTAGGCGGTCGCGCCTCGCGCGCGCTCGCGGGCGCCTTCGAGCGCGAACACCTCGGCATGCGGGCCGCCGGCGCGCTCGTGGAAGCCTTCGCCGACGATTTCGCCGTCGCGCGCGATCACGCAGCCGACCATCGGGTTGGGCTTGGTGGTGAACTCGCCGCGCTCGGCCAGGCGCAGCGCGCGCGCCATCATCGCGTGGTCGAGGGCGCTGAAGGCGAAATCGGGCATCAGCGTTTCTTCTTGCCGGGGTGGCGGTCGGCGTGCTTGTCGATCGGCACGACCTCGGCGCTGAGCAGCGGCAGCTGGCCCTCGCCGGGCAGCTCGCGTTCCAGCCGGTCGAGCTCCTCGCGGAAGTCCGCCACGTCCTCGAACGAGCGATAGACGGAGGCGAAGCGCACGTAGGCGACGTGGTCGAGCTTGCGCAGTTCCGTCATCACGAATTCGCCGACCCGTCGCGAGCCGATCTCGCGCTCGGTGGTCATGCGCAGCTGGTGCACCACCGCGCGCACCGCGGCCTCGATCTGCTCCTCGGCCACCGGCCGCTTCTGCAGCGCGCGGTCGAACCCCACGCGCAGCTTGCGCGCGTCGAAATTCTCGCGCCGGCCATCGGACTTGATGATCACCGGCAGCTTCAGTTCGACCGTCTCCAGCGTCGAGAACCGCTCGCCGCAGGCCTCGCACTCGCGCCGCCGGCGGATCGTGGCGCCGTCGTCGGACACGCGCGAATCGATCACGCGGGTGTCGACATGCTGGCAGAAGGGGCAATGCAAGGCGCGACCGTCCGGCTCAGCCGCCGTACACCGGGAACTGCCGGCACTGCCTGGTCACGTTCCCGCGCACCCCGGCGATGACGTTGCCGTCGTTGGGGTTGTCGAGCACGTCGCAGATCCAGTCGGCCAGCGCAACGCAGTCGGGCTCCAGGTAGCCGCGGGTGGTGACCGCCGGGGTGCCGATGCGCAGGCCGGAGGTGACGAAGGGCTTCTGCGGGTCGCCCGGCACCGCATTCTTGTTGACGGTGATGTGCGCCCTGCCGAGCGCCGCCTCGGCATCCTTGCCGGTGATCGGCTTGCCGATCATGTCGACCAGCATCAGGTGGTTCTGCGTGCCGCCGGACACGATCTTGTAGCCGCGCGACATGATCGTCTTCGCCATCGCCTGCGCGTTCTTCACCACCTGCTGCTGGTAGGCGGTGAATTCCGGCTCCAGCGCTTCCTTGAAGGCGACCGCCTTGGCGGCGATCACGTGCATCAGCGGACCGCCCTGGATGCCGGGGAACACGATCGACTGCAGCTTCTTCTCGATCTCCTCGGCATTGGCGCCCATCGCGGCGCGGCTGGCGACGATGATGCCGCCGCGCGGGCCGCGCAGGGTCTTGTGGGTGGTCGAGGTGACGACATGCGCGTGCGGCACCGGGTTCGGGTACGCACCGGCGGCGACCAGGCCGGCGACGTGCGCCATGTCGACGAACAGGTACGCGCCGACCTTGTCGGCGATGGCGCGGAAGCGCGCCCAGTCGACCACCTGCGAGTAGGCCGAGAAACCGGCCACCACCATCTTCGGCTCGTGCTCCAGCGCCAGGCGCTCGACTTCGTCGTAGTCGATCATGCCTTGGGCGTCGACGCCGTACTGCACGGCGTTGAACAGCTTGCCGCTGATGTTGACCTTGGCGCCGTGGGTCAGGTGGCCGCCGTGCGCCAGCGACATGCCCAGGATGGTGTCGCCCGGCTGCAGCAGCGCCAGGTACACGGCCTGGTTGGCCTGCGAG
>JAKFDF010000289.1:0-19629 GCA_036676275.1 Lysobacter sp. | reverse complement strand
GCCCGCCGACCAGGCCCAGCCACCAGCCGAGGATGCTGTCGAGCTGGGGCGACATCGACAGCCCGGTCAGCACCGCCAGGGGCGCCAGCACGAAAACCACGCCGAGGTAGGCCAGTTTCTGCAACGGGTTGTAGCGCGTCGCCTCCTCTCCCGCCGGGTGGCGGAAACGCAGGTGGTCGACGATGGAACGGGGAATGTCGCGCCAGTCGCGGCGCCGCATCGCCAGGTCGCGCTGCAGGTGCCGGCTGGCCAGCGACCACGTCAGGTAGCAGGCGCCGTTGACCACCCACAGCCAGGCGAAGAAGAAGTGCCAGCGACGGCCCAGCGCCAGCGAGCGCGAGCCGGGGATCGTCGCCCATTCCGGGAAGCCGCGCCTGACCATGCGCCCGTCCGCGTTCGCGGACACGCCGAGCACGCCGGTGGTGTGGAAGGCGGTATCGCCGACCAGGGTGATGCCGAGGCCCTTGCCGTCGGCGCCGCGGATCGCGGTGGTGGCGAACACCGGGTTGCCGAAATCCGAGGCCACGCCCCAGTACAGCGCCGGGTGCGCATTGAAGACCTGCAACCCGCTTCCCACCAGCGCCAGCATGCAGGCGAGGTTGATCCAGTGCATCCAGCGCAAGGGCGCGCGATGGCGCAGGATCGTGCGCCATTCGTATGCCGCAGGGGGCGAAGCCGTACCCATGGCGCGATCCTACACCGCCTCAACGGCCGGTTCGTCCGGCGAAGACCTGCCGACTCCGGGGCGGATCCGTCACGCGTGCGGGCCCGTCGGTCGGGGGACGCCACAAGTACGACCATGCAGGCTTGCCGGCGACATCCATGTCGCCGACACCCCCGCCCGACGGGCCCGCACACGCAACGTCATCACTACGTTTGGTCACGGTCTTCGGCCGCAAGAATCCGGGTCAATCCACTGGGCGCAGCCGCCGCGAGCCCTGGCCTGCGAGGCGGGACTTCCAGCGACATGGATGTCGCTGAAAAGCCTGCATGGATGTATTCACGGCGTGTCCCGACTTGCAGGCCAGGGCTCGCGGCGGTCCTGCACGAAGTCGGCGGCTTTTCGCGGGAAGCAGGCCGCCCCTGCGGGCTATGCGGCGACTTCGCCGTAGAGGTCGTGCTCGTCGCTGCCGAGGATCTCGACGTCGACGAACTGCCCCGGCTGCAGGCCCGCATCGCGGCCGTCCTGGACCTGCACCACGCCGTCGATCTCCGGCGCGTCGGCCATCGAGCGCGCGATCGCCAGTTCGCCGTCGAGCGCATCGACCAGGCAGCGTTGCACGCTGCCGACCTTGGCATCGAGTTTCGCCGTGCTGATTCCCGCCTGGCGTTCCATGAAGCGCGCCAGGCGCTCCTGCTTGACCTCCTCGTCGACCGGATCCGGCAGGTCGTTGGCCTTGGCGCCCTCGACCGGCGAATAGGCGAACGCGCCGACGCGGTCGAGTTGGGCCACGTCGAGGAAGTCCAGCAGTTCCTCGAACTCGGCGCCGGTCTCGCCGGGGAAACCGACGATGAAGGTCGAACGGATCGTCAGTTCGGGGCAGGCTTCGCGCCAGCGCGCGATCCGCTCCAGCGTCCTGTCGACGGCGCCGGGCCGCTTCATCAGCTTGAGGATGCGCGGGCTGGCGTGCTGGAACGGGATGTCGAGGTAGGGAAGGATCTTCCCCTCGGCCATCAACGGAATGATGTCGTCGACGTGCGGGTAGGGATAGACGTAATGCAACCGCGTCCACAGCCCGAGTTCGGACAGTCCCTCGCACAGCGCCTTCATGCGCGCCTGGTAGGGCTTGCCGCGCCATTCGCGCGCCGCGTACTTCACGTCGACGCCGTAGGCGCTGGTGTCCTGCGAGATCACCAGCAGTTCCTTGACTCCGCCGATCGCGAGTTTCTCGGCCTCGCGCAGCACGTCGTCCACCGGCCGCGACACCAGGTCGCCGCGCATCGACGGGATGATGCAGAAACTGCAGCGGTGGTTGCAGCCCTCTGAAATCTTCAGGTAGGCGTAATGCTTCGGCGTCAGCTTGATGCCGGTGTCCGGGACCAGGTGGATGAACGGGTCGTGCGCGGGCGGCAGCGCCGCATGCACCGCGTCCATCACGCTGCCGTAGTCCTGCGGGCCGCTGATCGACAGCACGCCCGGGTGCGCCTCGCGGATCACGTCCGCGCGCTTGCCCAGGCAACCGGTGACGATCACCTTGCCGTTCTCGGCCATCGCCTCGCCGATCGCGTCCAGCGACTCGGCCACCGCCGAGTCGATGAAGCCGCAGGTGTTGACCACGACCACGTCGGCATCGTCGTAGCTCTGGACCAGGTCGTAACCCTCGACCCGCAACTGGGTGAGGATGCGCTCGGAATCCACCAGCGCCTTGGGGCAGCCGAGGCTGACGAAGCCGACTTTCGGGTTTGCCGCTTCGGACACGGCGGAACGGGGCGTGGACATCGAGCGTCATCGCGTGGGGGGCGCGAATTATAGTCCGGGGCTAGAATCGGGCCCCGGAATGGCTTGGCGACGATTCCCCGCACTACCAGGAGCTGCCATGGGCCGCGACATCGCCTTCGACACCCCCGCCGGCAGCATCGGTGGCTGGCGCGCCGACCCGGTGGAAGCGCCGCGCGGCGCGCTGGTGGTGGTGCAGGAGATCTTCGGCGTGAATGCGCACATCCGCAGCGTGGTCGATCGCTACGCCGCGGAAGGCTATGTGGCCCTGGCGCCGGCGTATTTCGACGTTGCCGAACGCGGGGTCGAACTCGGTTACGACGCCACGGGCGTGGCACGCGGCAAGGCCCTGGCCGATGCCGTCGGCCTGGAACGCGCGACGTCGATCACCGGCGCGGCGGCCACCCTGCTCCGCGCGGGCGGGCTGAAGGTCGGGGTCGTCGGCTTCTGCTGGGGCGGCAGCGTGGCGCTGCTCGGCAACACCAGGCTGGGGCTGCCGGCATCGAGTTACTACGGCGCCCGCAACCTGCCATTGCTGGGGGAGCCGCTGCGCGCCCCGATCCAGTTCCACTTCGGCGACAACGACCCCTCGATCCCGCCCGAGGCCATCGCCGCGCACCGCGAACGCCAGCCGGGCGCCGAAGTCCATGTCTACAAGGGCGCCGGCCACGCGTTCAACCGCGACACCGACCCTGCGCACTACGACGGTGCGGCCGCGCGGCTCGCGCACCAGCGCACCATGGAACTGTTCGCACGCGCGCTGGCCTGACGCCGCGCAGGAGATCGCCATGAGCAGGCATTCCCGGGTTCCGCAACATTACGAACTGCATCCGCAACTCGCCGCCGACACCCACCCGCTCGCCGCGTTCGCGCTTTGCGAACTGCGGCTGATGGACGACGCCAACTACCCCTGGCTGGTGCTGGTGCCGCGGCTGCCGCAGGCGCGCGAACTGATCGACCTGGATACGCCGCAACGGCACGCGCTCAGCGACGAGATCGCGCTCGCCTCGAACGCCCTGCACGATGTGTTCCAGCCACACAAGCTCAACGTCGCCGCGCTCGGCAACCTGGTGCCGCAACTGCACGTGCACGTGATCGCGCGCTTCGAACACGACCCGGCCTGGCCGTCGCCGGTCTGGGGCCGGGTCGCGGCGCGGCCGTACACGCCCGAAGGACTGGTGGAACGCATCGCCCAGCTGCGCGACGCCCTGCTGGCCTGAACGGCCGCGTTGCGCGCCCGGTGGCGAGGGCCTAGTCTCGGCGCTTCCTTTCCTCCCGGGACCATGCGCCATGCGCCACCTGCATCCCGTTCGCGTCGCCGCCCTCTCCACGCTGGTCGCCGTCGCGCTGCTTGCAGGCTGCAGGCAGGACACCGCGCCCGCGCCGACGCAGCCAACGCCGGCGCCCGCCGTCGCCGACCGCAACGCCGCCTTCGAATCTGCGGTCGACGCCTTCATCGATGGTGCCTTCCGGCATTACCCGACCTTCGCCGCCGGCGCGGGCAAGCACGAATTCGACGGCAAGCTGCCCGATTACAGCCCGGCCGGGCTCAAGGCCACCGGCGACTGGCTGCAAGCCCAGCGCGACGAATTCGCCGCCTTCACCGATGCACAGCTCGACGACCGGCGCCGCTTCCAGCGCGACTACGTGCTCGCGGTGATCGACGGCAACCTGTTCTGGCTGCAGGAGTCGGGCTTCCCGTACAGCAATCCCGCTTTCTATACCGGCGACCTGTCGCCGAGCATGTACCTGACCCGCCCGTATGCGCCGCTGCCGCAGCGCATGGCCGCGTTCGTCGCCTACCAGGAAGCGCTGCCCAGGGCGATCGAACAGATCAAGGCCAACTTCAAGCCGCCGTTGCCGGCGTCCTATGTCGACCTGGGCGTCAATTCCTTCTCCGGTTATGCCAGTTTCTTCAAGAGCGACGTGCCGGCGATCTTCGCCGACGTCGAGGACGACGCGCTGCAGGCGCGCTTCAAGGCCTCCAACGCCGCCGCGGTCAAGGCCACGCAGGACATGGCCGACTGGCTCAAGGCGCAACAGCCGCAGGCGACGCAGGATTTCGCGCTCGGCGCGGAGAAGTTCTCGAGGATGCTGCACGCCACCGAACGGGTCGACATCCCGCTCGACCGGCTCAAGGCCGCGGGCGAAGCCGACCTGCAACGCAACCTCGACGCGCTCAAGGCCGCCTGCGACCAGTACGCCGCCGGCAAGCCGCTGAAGGACTGCGTCGCGAAGCAGGCCGCGGACAAGCCCGAGGGCGGCGCGGTCGAGGGCGCGCGCGCGCAGTTGCAGGGACTGCGGCAATTCATCCTCGACAAGGACCTGGTGACGATCCCGGGGCCGGAGCAGGCCAGGGTCGAGGAAGCCCCGCCGTTCAACCGCTGGAACTTCGCCTACATCGAGATCCCGGGCCCGTACGAGAAGAACCTGCCGTCGGTGTACTACATCGCGCCGCCGGACCCGGCCTGGCCCAAGGCCGAGCGCGACGCCTACGTGCCGGGCAAGGCCGACCTGCTGTTCGTGTCCGCGCACGAGGTCTGGCCGGGCCACTTCCTGCAGTTCCTGCATTCCAACCGCTCGGACTGGAAGTTCGGCCAGCTGTTCGTCGGCTACGCCTTCGCCGAGGGTTGGGCGCATTACGTCGAGGAGATGATGTTCGACGCCGGCGTCGGCGGCGGCACGCCGGAAACGCACATCGGCCAGCTCGCCAACGCGCTGCTGCGCGACGTGCGCTTCCTGTCGGCGATCGGCCTGCACACCGGCGGCATGACCATGGCGCAATCGGAACGGATGTTCCTCGAGCAGGCGTTCCAGGATCCCGGCAATGCGCGCCAGCAGGCCGCGCGCGGCACCTACGACCCGGCCTACCTCAACTACACGCTTGGCAAGTTGATGATCATGCAGCTGCGCCAGGACTGGACCGCCACGCATGGCGGACGCGCCGGCTGGAAGGCCTTCCATGACCAGTTCCTGGATTACGGCGGCCCGCCGATCCCGCTGGCGCGCGCGCAGATGCTCGGCGGCAAGCCGGAGGCGAAGTTGTGGACGGCAACGGCGGCGACCGCCGATGCCGCTGCAGCGGCCACGCCCGCCACGCCGCCCGCGCCAGAACCGGCAACGGCGCCATGAGCGCCCGGCGTTTCCGCAACATCCCGGGAGCTCGCATGAAACAGCTGCTGCTTGCCGCCCTGTTCGCCGGCGCAACGATGGCGACCGCGCTGCCCGCGCAGGCGGGCCTGTTCGACAAGTCGCCGGAGAAATCGGCCGAGGAAGCCGCCCGCGCCAACATGTCCGCGGCCACGATCTGGGTCGACGCGAGCTGGGGCTTCCGCAACCAGGGCGCGGCCAATGCCTTGAGCCGCGCGCACCAGGCGTTCGCCAGCCGCGGCTACAAGGTCGTGGACGTGGCGCCCTACGTCGAGAACGGCGACCTGCAGGGCTTCTTCGTCACCTACCAGAAGCCCTGACGCCGCCGTAGGAGCGCCTTATGGGCGCGAGCTTTATCCCGTCATCCAAAGCAGGAGCTCGCGCCTATAAGGCGCTCCTGCATTTGCGAACGAACCGCATCCACCTGGCGATCATGCGGAGCGCTCAGGTCTTGGGCAGCGTCACCCCGGTCTGGCCCTGGTACTTGCCGCCGCGGTCCTTGTAGCTGGTCTCGCAGACGTCGTCGGGATCGGCCTGGAAGAACAGCATCTGCGCCACGCCTTCGTTGGCGTAGATGCGCGCCGGCAGCGGCGTGGTGTTGCTGAACTCCAGGGTCACGTGCCCTTCCCACTCCGGCTCCAGCGGGGTGACGTTGACGATGATGCCGCAGCGCGCATAGGTGCTCTTGCCCAGGCACACCACCAGGGTGTCGCGCGGGATGCGGAAGAACTCGACCGTGCGCGCCAGCGCGAAGGAATTGGGCGGGATGATGCACACGTCCGACTCGATGTCCACGAAGCTGCCCGGGTCGAACGCCTTGGGATCGACGATGGTCGAGTTGATGTTGGTGAACACCTTGAACTCGCGCGAGCAGCGCACGTCGTAGCCGTAGCTGGAGGTGCCGTAGCTGACGATCCGGTCGCCGCCGCCGGCGGCGCCGTTACCGGAAAACTTCACCTGGCCCGGCTCGAACGGCTCGATCATCCGTTGTTGTTCGGCCATGCGGCGGATCCAGCGGTCGCTCTTGATGCTCATGCGCGGCGTCTTTCCAGCGTAAAGCGGGGGATTCTACCGGTTGCGTCCATCGGTTGCGGGCGTGGTCCCGGTCAGCCGCCGACCAGCGCCGATGCGATCGGCATCGCCGCGCGCGGCCGCATCGCCAACCGCGCCGAGATCGCCCGCGCGGTGGCGCGGTAGGCGCGGGCCGCGGCCGAATCCGGGGCGAAGGCCACCACTGGCAGGCCGGCGTCGCCCTGTTCGCGGATCGCCAGTTCCAGCGGCAGGCTGCCCAGTAGCGGGATCCCGTAGCGCGCCGCCATGCGCTCGCCGCCGCCCTCGCCGAAGATGTGTTCGGCGTGGCCGCAGTTGGCGCACACGTGCACCGCCATGTTCTCGACCACGCCCAGCACCGGCACCTGCACCTTCTCGAACATCTTCAGCGCCTTGCGCGCGTCCAGCGTGGCCACGTCCTGCGGCGTGGTGACGATCACCGCGCCGGCGACCGGGATCTTCTGCGCCAGGGTCAGCTGGATGTCGCCGGTGCCGGGCGGCAGGTCGACGATCAGGTAGTCCAGCCCCGCCTCGCCACCCCACAGGGTCTGCTCGAGCAATTGCGTCAGCGCCGAGGTCGCCATCGGGCCGCGCCAGATCATCGGCGTGTCCTGCTCGACCATCAGCCCGATCGACATCGCCTCGATGCCGTGCGCGCGCATCGGCTCGATCGCCTTGCCGTCGGGGCTGTCGGGGCGCCCCGACAACCCCAGCATGGTCGGGATGCTGGGACCGTAGACGTCGGCATCGAGCACGCCGACGCGGGCGCCGTCGGCGGCCAGCGCCAGCGCCAGGTTGACCGCGGTGGTCGACTTGCCGACCCCGCCCTTGCCGGACCCGATCGCGATGATGTTGCGGATCCGCGGCGAAGTCGCGACGTTGGGCTGCGGTGCGTGCGCGACGATCCGCTGCCCGACCTCGAAACTGGCCAGCGGCGTCGCTTCCAGGGCCTGTGCGACCGCATTGCGCAGGGCGGCGATGCCGTCCTCGGCCAACGGATAACCCAGGGTCAGCGCCACCGCTGCATGGCCGCCGTCGCTGGCCACCCGCACGCGGGCCCCCGTTTCGGACAGGCGCAGGCCGCAGGCGGGATCGATGACGGCCAACAGCCGCTGTTCGAGTTCGTTCATGGCGCCCATTGTAGCGGCGCTGCCGCGCGGCCCTGCGCCGCCCCAGCCGGAGTCGCGGCTGAATGCCGCCGCCTGGCCGGCTTCCATACGCCTGCGGATGCGGTATAAGTTCGAAGTCCGGGCGGCTCGCCGCCTCTCGGCATCCAGCATCCCTCGGAGGGGAATCATGCGCATCAAATTCATCGCTCTGCTGCTGCTCGCTCTACCGCTGGCGGCCTTCGCCCAGAATGCATTCGCCCAGGACACCCCGGTCGGCAAGTGGCGCACCATCGACGACAAGACCGACAAGGTGAAATCGATCGTCGAGGTCTACACCGCGACCGACGGCACCCTCCAGGCCAAGGTGCTGCAGGTGCTGGACTCCGAGAAGGGGCCACACCCGCTGTGCGATGCCTGCAAGGGCGCCAACCACAACAAGCCGATCGAAGGCATGGTCATCGCCTGGGGCCTGAAGCAGGACGGCGCCAGCTGGGAAGGCGGCCGCATCATGGATCCCAAGAACGGGAAGGTCTATTCGGCGAAGATGACACCGGTGGACGACGGCAAGAAACTCGAAGTCCGCGGCTACATGGGCTTCTCGATGCTCGGCCGTACCCAGACCTGGATCCGCGACTGACAACGCGGGCGACACTCCACGCGACGCCACGCACGGCCCGGCATTCCGGGCCGTGCGTTTTCGGGGCCATGCGATAATCGCGTCCTGCCTCGCACGTCGATTGCCATGCCCCGCACCGCGCTCGTCACCAACGCCCTGCCCTATGCCAACGGTCCGCTGCACCTGGGCCACCTGGTGGGCTACGTCCAGGCCGACATCTGGGTACGGGCGCGCCGGATGGCCGGGGAAACCGTGCACTACGTCTGCGCCGACGACACCCACGGCACCCCGATCATGCTCGCCGCGGAAAAGGCCGGGACCACGCCGGAAGCCTTCATCGCCGGCATCCAGGCCGCGCACGAGCGCGACTTCGCCGACTTCGGGGTCGCCTTCGACCACTACGACTCGACCCACTCGGCCGGCAACCGCGCGCTGACAGAGGCGATCTACGCGAAGCTGGATGCCAGCGGCCATATTGCGCGACGCTCGGTGGCGCAGCTGTACGACCCGGTCAAGGGCATGTTCCTGCCCGACCGCTACGTCAAGGGCACCTGCCCCAACTGCGGCACGCCCGACCAGTACGGCGACAACTGCGAGCACTGCGGCGCCACCTATTCGCCGACCGAACTGAAGTCGCCGTATTCGGTGGTCAGCGGCGCGACCCCGGAACTGCGCGAGTCGGAGCACTTCTTCTTCGAGCTCGGCCATTTCGACGGCTTCCTGCGGCAATGGCTGGCCGGCGACGTCGCCGTGCCCGCGGTCAAGGCCAAGCTGCAGGAGTGGCTGGACGGCGAAGGCGGCCTGCGCGCGTGGGACATTTCGCGCGACGCGCCTTATTTCGGCTTCGAGATCCCGGGCCACCCGGGCAAGTACCTGTACGTCTGGATCGACGCGCCGATCGGCTACCTGTCGAGCTTCCGCGCGCTGTGCGAACGCACCGGGCTGAACTTCCACGATTTCACCGTGCCCGACAGCCGCGCCGAGATGCACCATTTCATCGGCAAGGACATCGTCAACTTCCATGGCCTGTTCTGGCCGGCGATGCTGCACGGCGCCGGCATGCGCGCGCCGACGCGGCTGCACGTCAACGGCTACCTGACCGTGGACGGCGCCAAGATGTCGAAGTCGCGCGGCACCTTCGTGATGGCGCGCACCTACCTCGACAGCGGGCTGCCGCCGGAAGCACTGCGCTATTACTTCGCGGCCAAGTCCTCGGGCGGCGTCGACGACCTCGACCTCAACCTCGCCGACTTCGTCGCGCGGGTGAACGCCGACGTGGTCGGCAAGTTCGTCAACCTCGCCAGCCGCTGCGCCGGTTTCATCGGCAAGCGCTTCGACGGCCGCCTGGCAGCCGCCTTGCCGGAGCCGGAAACGTATGCACGCTTCGTTGCCGCGCTGGCGCCGATCCGCGCGGCCTACGAGCGCAACGAGGCCGCGAGCGTGCTGCGCCAGGCGATGGCGCTGGCCGACGAGGCCAACCGCTACATCGACGACAGGAAACCATGGGTGATCGCGAAGCAGGACGGCGCCGACGCCGAGCTGCAGGCGGTCTGCACCCAGGGGCTCAACCTGTTCCGGGTGCTGGCCTTGGCACTGGCGCCGGTCCTGCCGGTGATGGCACGCCAGGTCGAGGACTTCCTCGACGCACCGCTGCAACGTTGGGACGATGCAGACGCGCCGCTGCGCGACCACGCCATCCGCGATTACAAGCCTCTGTTCACCCGCATCGACCCCAAGCAGATCCAAGCCATGACCGAAGCCAGCAAGGACACCCTCGCCCCGGCTGTACCCGTGGGAGCTTCAGCCTCGGAACCGGTTCGCCCGGCCAGCGGAAAGCCCGCGGCTGAAACCCCTCCCACGGAAGCCGCTGCCGCACCGACCATCGGCATCGACGACTTCGCCAGGCTCGACCTGCGCATCGGCAAGGTGCTGGCCTGCGACTTCGTCGAGGGTTCGGACAAGCTGCTGCGCTTCGAACTCGATGCCGGCGACCTCGGCAAGCGCCAGATCTTCTCCGGCATTCGTGCCAGCTATGGCGCACCGGACAAGCTCGTCGGCCGCAATGTCGTGTTCATCGCCAACCTCGCGCCGCGCAAGATGCGCTTCGGCGTGAGCGAGGGCATGATCCTGTCGGCCGGATCGAACGGCGGCGCACTGCACCTGCTGGCGGCGGACGACGGCGCACAGCCGGGCATGCCGGTGAAATAAGCGTGTCGTCCCGGGCCAAGCGCGGGACCTGCTTGTCCCATGGCAGCCATACGGCATGGATGCGACATGCGGGGGCCGCGCTTGGCTCGGCAACAATGCCCTGAACGTGACCACCGACCTGATCGAGCGCCTCGACCGCATCCTGCCGCAGACCCAGTGCGGCCAATGCGGCTACGCCGGCTGCCGGCCCTATGCCGAAGCGATGGCGCGCGGCGATGCCGATATCGACCGTTGCCCGCCCGGTGGCGACGCCGGCGCACGCGCGCTTGCGCGCGTGCTCGGCGTCGCGGCGAAGCCCTTCGACCGCGATCGCGGCGCGCACAAGCCGGCGCAGGTCGCGGTGATCGTGGAAGCCGACTGCATCGGCTGCACCAAGTGCATCCAGGCCTGTCCGGTCGACGCGATCATCGGCGGCGCGAAGCACATGCATACGGTAATCGAACCGTTGTGCACCGGCTGCGAGCTGTGCATCCCGGCCTGCCCGGTCGACTGCATCGTGCTGGAGCCGCCGTTGCCATAGGCAAAGGCTGGAAAGGCGTTTCTCTCCAAAGCGCGAAACCTCTGTAGAGAAACCGGTGCCTGTAAAAAATTCTTCTCCCAACAGAGGGAAAAGCGCCATGCCCAGATGGTCGGGACGCCGGGTACGGACGCCCTTGGCTGCGACGCCTCCGGCACCGGCCGTTGGCCGACACTTCCTCCTTGATTTCGCAGCCAAGGGCATCCGCGCCCCGCGTTGCGGGTTGCGCAGTGGCCCGCAAGCACAAGGCAGGGCTTTGCTTTTCGGCAAGCCTGCGATCCGAGCCCGGTGTGGCCGACCGCCCTTCGGGGCGAAATCAAGGAGGAGGCATCCGCCGCAGGCGGATGCCGGAGGCGTCGCCCCGAAGGCCCGCCGGTCGCACCGGGGCCCGTCAGGTCGCGGCGAAAGCATCCGACCGGACGAGATTCCTCACCCCATTCGGGTGAAAACCTGAAAATCCCCGAAGAAACGAACCTGTGCGCAGCCGCCGTCCGAGACCGATCTCCAGCAGCGGCAGATGCCCGCGGTTGCTATTCCGCCGCCTCGCAGGCCGAACAGATGCGCTCGACGGCGTAGCCTTTGGCACGCAGCTTCTCGACCAGGCCATCACTGCCCAGAAGATGCAGCGCGCCGACCACGACCAGGGTGTCGTCCGCCCCTGGCGCCTGCAGCCGCTGCTCGATCCGCGGCAGCCAGGCGTCGTTGCGCTCGACGTTGACGTGCCGGTAGAGCTTCGGATACTCGCGTTTCATGTCGGCGGCCATGCCGTCCCACAGCGTCGCGGCATCGCCGGCGCGCCACGCTGCATGCAGTTTCTCGACCTCGCCGGCGCCCTCGCCGGACTCGTCCAGCGCCTCGTCGAGGAACTGCACCTGCTCGTCCGCATCCATGCCGTCGAGGAAGGCGATCTGCTGCGCACCGGTCTCGAAGCCGTCGACCGGCTTGCCGGCCTGCTGCGCTGCGTCGGCGAAATGCCGGTCCAGGCCGAGCTTGGGATCCAGGCCGTCGCGGGTCATCCCGACGATGCTGACGGTCAGGCCGACGAACCATGGTTCGAACATCTGCAGCGCCTGCGGCGTCATGCCAGAGGCCTGCATCGCGGTCGCGTTGGCGGCGAACCAGTCCTGCAGTTTCCGTGCGGTCGCGGGCGGCAGCTGGCTGTCGAGCCGGGTGCCGTCCAGCCGCAGCGCGGCCTGCCCCATCTGCAGCGCCAGCGTCGGCGATTCCATCTCGCTCGGCGGCATTTCGAACAGCAGCGACTCGGCATCGGCGAATGCGGCATCGACGTCCGTCGACAGCGGATAGTCGTCCTGCCTGAGCAGGTGGAAGGAGCCGAGCAGGTAGATGCTGTTGTCGGCGTCGGAGACCTTCCACAGCAACGGTACAGGTGGCGCGGCGGCAGGCGCGGCGGCCGCGGGCGTGTCCGCAAGCGCCGTGGCAACCGGCGTGGCAGCGGCGCGGGCTTCGGCCGGCACCCGGACAGGCGCGGCGCCGGGCACCGAGGCATGCGCGACCGCGACGACCAGCGCCGCGGTGCAGGACGACAACAACAACGCGCGAAAGCGCATGGGATCCCTCAGGAATGCGGCGGCTTGGCGTAGGCCTTCTCGCCCGCGGTGATCGCGAGGTCGAGGCGGTTCTGCGGCGGCGGCAGCGGGCAGGTCGCGAACGCGGTGAACGCGCACGGCGGGTTGTAGGACTGGTTGAAGTCGAGCACGACCTTGCCGTTGGCGTCGGGCATCGGCGCGTACAGGAAACGCCCGGCGCCGTAGCTGCCGTGGCCGTTGGTGCGGTCCGCGAACACCAGGAACAGCTCGCCCTCGCCCTCGTCCTGCGCTTCGATGCGGTAGGTCCTGCCGTCGCGGGTGAATTCGATCGCGCCCGGATTGGGTACCTGGTCGGTGGTGCCGATGATGCTGGCGATCTCGATCGTCTGCCCGGCCGGATGCGGCACGAAGGTACCTTCGACTTTCCATGCGGCATCGGCGGGCCAGTAATCGAGGCCGGCGAAATGCACGCGCGTCGGCGCGTCGGCATGCTTGACCCGCAATGCGTGGCGGCCGGCGCGTTCGATCACCGTCAGCTGGCCCTTGCCGTCGTCGAAGCCGACCACGCTCGGGCCCGCCTCGGCCATGTCGGTGCGCAGCGATGCGGCAGTGGTGAGCGGCTGGCCGTCGAGGGTCAGCGTCGCGGCCTGGTCCGGTACGAAGCGCACCTGCTTGCCCTCCAGGTCGAGCATGCCCATGTGCTCGGGCCCCATCGCAAGGCGGATGCCGTTGTCGGCATCGCTGCCCAGGTAATGGCTGCCCGGGTCGATCCAGTGCAGGCCGACCAGGCTGGCCCAGCCGTCGGGTGCGAGCAGGTGCTCGCGGCGCTGGTCGCGCCACTGCTGTTCGGATTGGGCAAAGGCCGACGCGGCGGCGGCCCGTGCCGCGGCCGCCTTGCCGTCGTCGCCGCTGCGCTGGCAACCGGTGGCCAGGGCCACGGCGGCAGCGAGCATGAGCATGTAATGGAGTTGCCGCATCTCAACGTCCTCGCAGGAACCAACGGTCGATTTCGGCCAGGCCGAAGCGCGCCCAGGTCGGGCGCCCATGATTGCATTGTCCCGAGCGTTCGGTCGCTTCCATCTCGCGCAGCAGCGCGTTCATTTCCGGGATCGTCAGCCGCCGGTTGGCGCGCACCGCGCCGTGGCAGGCCATCGTCGACAACAGTTCGTCGCGCATCGCGGCGACGCGCCGGCTCTCGCCGTGCTCGCGCAGGTCGGCGAGCACGTCGCGCAACAGCGACCCGGTGTCGCCGTCGGCAAGCAGCGCCGGCACCGCGCGCAGCAGCAATGCCTGCGGGCCGGTGCGCGAGACCTCGAACCCGAGTTCGGCCAGCGTCGCCGCCTCGCGTTCGGCCGTCTCGGCCTCGCGCTCGGACACCGCGACGCGCTGCGGCACCAGCAGCGGCTGCTGGCGCACCCCGACGCCGTCGTGGGCGGCCTTGAGCTTCTCGTAGCCGATGCGTTCGTGTGCTGCGTGCATGTCGACCACCACCAGGCCGTCCGTTGTTTCGGCGAGGATGTAGATCCCGTGCAGCTGCGCGATGGCATGGCCCAGCGGCGGAAGGGTCGCGTCCTCGGGCGTCGCGAGCACGGGTCGCGGCGCTTCGTCGGCGGTGGCCGTGGACGTCCCGTACAACGCGGCATAGCCGGCGCGCGCATCGTCGACCTGCAGGCCGAGCCGCGATTGCGGCATGGGCTGCGCGAACGGACTGGCGGCGGGCGCCGCAAAGCTCGCGCCTGAGGCCGCTCCCACGATTCCCGCCCGGGTTTCCGCCAGCGCCTCGTGCAGGCTGCGATAGACGAAGTCGTGCACCAGCCGCGACTCGCGGAAGCGGACCTCGTGCTTGGCCGGATGTACGTTGACGTCGACGCCGCGCGGGTCCAGTTCCAGGAACAGCACGTAGGCCGGCTGCCGGCCATGGAACAGCACGTCGGCGTACGCCTGCTTCACCGCATGCGCGATGCTGCGGTCGCGCACGCTGCGGCCGTTGACGTACAGGTATTGCTGGTCGGCGCTGGCGCGGTTGTAGGCCGGGCGCGCGATCCAGCCGTGCAGGCGCAGGCCGGCGCCCGCATGTTCGATGCGCAGCGCGTTGCGCGCGAATTCCTCGCCCAGCGTTTCCAGCAGGCGCTGCGGCGAATCCGCCGGAGCTTCGCCATCGAGCACGCCGAGCGCGCGGTAGCGGCGCGACGGCTTGCCGTTGTGCGAGACGCGCAGTTCGACGTCGGGCCGCGCCAGCGCCAACGAGCGCAGCCATTCCTCGATGTGGCCGAGCTCGGTGCGCTCGGCGCGCAGGAACTTGCGTCGCGCCGGCACGTTGTAGAACAGGTCGCGGACCTCGACCGTGGTGCCCTGCGGATGCGGCTTCGGCGCCAGCGCGCCGATGCGCCCGCCCTCGACCGGCAATATCGCGCCGTGCCCGTCGCCGTCGCGGCGCGAGGCAAGGGAGAAGCGGCTCACCGAAGCGATCGACGGCAGCGCCTCGCCGCGGAAGCCGAGCGTGGCGACCGCTTCCAGGTCGTCGAGCGAAGCGATCTTGCTGGTGGCGTGGCGCGCGATCGCCAAAGGCAGGTCGTCGGCAGCGATCCCGCCGCCGTCGTCGCGCACGCGGATCAGGCGCACGCCGCCTTCCTCCAGGTCGATGTCGATGCGACGCGCGCCGGCATCGAGCGCGTTCTCGACCAGTTCCTTGACCACGGACGCGGGGCGCTCGACGACTTCGCCGGCGGCGATCTGGTCGACCAGGGTGTCGGGGAGCTGGCGGATCGTCACGGGACGGCGGTACGGCGCCGGTTGCGGCGCCGCCAGGCGATTGCAGCCGTGATGATAACAAGGCGCGCAGGACACCAAGCCGGTGGCTCGACGCCCTTCTTCGCGGTCAGGGACTGCCGCCGCCGTAGGCGCCCGCGCCCGCGGCATCGGCCCGGGCGGCATACAGCGTCCCCGGCGGCGGCTGGCGGGTGAAGTAGCCGGTGACGCCGTCGAGGATCGCGCGCGCCAGCTGCGACTGGTGCCGCGGGTCGTTGAGCTTGCGCTCTTCGCTGGGGTTGGAGATGAAGGCGGTCTCGACCAGCATCGACGGCACGTCGGGCGAGCGCAGCACCACGAAGTTGGCGCGCTCGATGTGGCTCTTGTGGGTCTTGCCCAGGCGCTTGAGGCCGCCCAGCACCTGCTCGGCCATGTTCTCGGAAGCTTTCTGGGTGGCGCTCTGCGACAGGTCCAGCAGCACCGAGGCCAGGGTGTCGTCCTTGTCCTGCAGCCTGACGCCACCGACCAGGTCGGCCTCGTTTTCCTGCTTGGCCAGCCAGCGCGCGGCCTGCGAGGAGGCGCCGCGCTGCGACAGCACGAACACCGACGAGCCGCTGGCCTCGGGGCTGGTGAAGGAGTCGGCATGGATCGACACGAACAGGTCGGCCTTGTGCTCGCGCGCCAGCTGGTAGCGCCGGGTCAGCGGGATGAAGACATCGCTGTCGCGGGTCAGGTAGGCCTTGAGCCCGGGGGTGGCATTGACCTGGCGCGCCAGTTCCCGCGCGATTTCCAGGGTGATGTTCTTCTCGCGGCTGCCATTGGCGCCGCGCGCGCCCGGGTCCTGGCCGCCGTGGCCTGCGTCGATGGCGATCACCAGCGGGCGCATGCCGGCGCGACGGGCGATGTCCTGCACGGTCTTGACCGGGGCCTGGGTCGTGCGCGGCGCTTCGGCCGGCGCAGCCGTTGGCGGCATCGGCGCCGGCCGGCCGGTGGCGATGCGGGTGGGCACGCCGGTGGCGACGCGGCCCGAGCCCTGGGTCAGTATGGCGAGCGGATCGGGTTGCCGGTTTGCCGCCGGCGGCAAGGATGCGATCAGGCGCGAGGTCGCCGCGGCGGACGTGCCGGCGGGATCCGGCGCCGGGGCCGCCGGTGCAGCGGGCGGCAAAGCCGCGATCGCGGGCGCCACGCCAGGGCCTCTGCCGTCGCCTGGCCATTCCAGCACCAGACGCGCGCCATCGGCACCGTTTTCGAAATGGGGCTTGAGGGCCGCGACCGGATCGGCCAGGTCGAACACGATCCGGGTCGTGCCGGGCACCGGGTGGCCGCTGCGCACGCCCTGCACCAGGCCGCTGCCGGCCGGCAATTGCAGGCCCTTGTCCAACACCACGCCGGGCAGGTCGACCACCAGGCGCTCGGGGCTGGACAGGGAAATCAGGTCGTACGGAACTTCGCGGTCGAGCCGCAGTTCGGCCCGCGTCCCGGTGGCACCGGTGTCGATCCGTATCCCACGCAATTCCCCGGCATGGGCCAGGTTCCAGCAGACCCCGACCAGCAAGGCCGTGGCGAGCAGGAATTGCTGGATGATGGCCCCCTTTGCGCGCATGGCCCGGATTCAAGCACCAACCGCCGGACTTTGCAACAACTTTCCCCTTATTTATCCGTGGGCTGGCGCAACTTCCTGCGAGCCGGATTCAGGTAGGACTCGCAACTCGGCATTTCCCGCCAACCGGGCCAGCCATTCCCTGCCGTCGATGGTGCCGGCTTCCAGTTGCGCCGAACGCCCGCTTCCCGCCAGCGCCAGCCGGATTTCCAGGTCGGCCGGCGGCAGGGCCCGGGCGCCATGCTCGGGCCATTCGACCAACCACAGACTGGCCTGGGCGTCGTCCAGCGCCAGGAATTCCAGTTCCCCGGCATCGCCGATCCGGTACAGGTCCAGGTGCAGGGCCATGCCCATGCCGGGCAAGGGGTATTGCTCGACCAGGGTGTAGGTCGGACTGCGGATCGCACCCTCGACGCCTTGCGCGCGCAGCCAGGCCCGCGCCAGGGTCGACTTGCCCGCGCCGAGGTCGCCGCGCAGGAACACCACCGCGCGCGACCGCGGTTGCGTCGCCGCCAGCGCGCGCGCCAGTGTTTCCGTGGCGTCGGCGTCGGGCAACGACAACTGCATCGGGCTCGTGTCCATCGACATCATGTTGGCGGATTCGCGCGTCGCCGCAAATGCGGGAGCAG
The DNA here is from genome assembly GCA_036676275.1 of Lysobacter sp. Taxonomy (GTDB): domain Bacteria; phylum Pseudomonadota; class Gammaproteobacteria; order Xanthomonadales; family Xanthomonadaceae; genus Cognatiluteimonas. The sequence continues at coordinate 2,018 of JAKFDF010000289.1, read as the reverse complement.
GTCCGTAGGCAACATGCCGCGCGCGCCATCCCGCGCCGCATCGTCGCCGGCAACCGCATGCAGCAGCGCGCCGCATGCGGCCGCGTCGAAAGGATCGAGCCCCTGCGCGCGCAGGGCCGCGATGACGCCGCTCAACATGTCGCCCATGCCGCCGACCGCCATGCCCGGGTTGCCGGCCGCGACCACGAATGGCATGCGTTGCGGCGCGCCGACGACGGTGCCCGCGCCCTTGAGCACGACCACGCAGCCATGTCGCGCGGCCAGCGATCGCGCGGCGGCGTAACGGTCCGACTGCACCCGCGCGGCGTCGATGCCGAGCAGCCGCGCGGCTTCGCCGGGATGCGGCGTCAGGATCGTGTCGGCAGTGAGCGCAAGCGGAAACGCAGCGAGCAGGTTGAGTGCGTCGGCATCGAGCAGCAGTGGCTTGCCGGACGCGACCGCCGCATCCAGCAACATGCGTCCCCAATCACCTTGTCCCAGGCCCGGGCCGATGGCGATGACCGATGCGCGCTGCAGCAGCGACGCCAGCGATTGCGTTGAATCGACCGCATGCACCATCGCCTCGGGCTGCCGCGCGAGCAGCGCGGCGATGTTTCCGCTCCGCGTCGCCACGCTCACCAGCCCGGCACCGCCGCGCAATGCCGCCTGCGCGCACAACATGATCGCGCCGCCGCTGCCGTGCTCGCCGCCGATGCACAGTACGTGGCCGTTGTCGCCCTTGTGGCTGTCGCGCGGGCGCGCGTGCAGCCAGTCGCCCAGCGCGGTGGCGTCCAGCGCGCCGGCGGCAGGCGCAACGGCGGCCAATGCCGCAGGGTCCAGGCCCAGCGTGGCGACCTCGCAGGCGCCGGCGTGGTCCAGCGCCGCGCCGGTGGCCAGTCCGCAGTGCGGCGCTATGAACTGCAGCGTGCGTGCGGCGCGGACCGCGGCGCCCGGCGTGCTGCCACGGTCGGCGTCGACGCCGCTGGGGACGTCCAGCGCGAGGACCGCCGCTGGCGCCGCGTTGACCGCCGCGATCAAGGCCGCGGACTCCGCGTCCGGCGCGCGCGCCAGGCCGATGCCGAACAGCGCATCCACCAGTACATCCGCTTCCGGAACGCCCGCTCCGGGCTGGTCGCCGGCGAATTCGTCGACCCGACCGCCGGCGCGGAGGTAATCCGCGCAGGCGCGCCGCGCCTGCGGGCTGCGCGGCGCATGCCCGGCAAGCCGCAACACGCGCACGTCGCGCCCGGCCGCCAGGGCGTGCGCGGCAAGCACGTATCCATCGCCCCCGTTGTTGCCCGGGCCACAGGCCACGACGATGCGTTGCGCCTGCGGCCAGTGTTCCAGCACGTGGCGCCAGGCAGCCTGCCCGGCGCGCCGCATCAGTTCGTAGTCGTCGCCAAGCGCCTGCGATGCGCGCCGTTCCAGGGCGCGCAGGGCGGCGGTGTCGTACAGCGCGACGGTGTGCGGCATCGGGCGATTCTATACTTGCGCGATGGACGCTTCCGGCCCGCTTCCCGCTGCCCTCGCACCGCCGCCGGATCCCGGGCTTGCGGCGCTGTCGGCGCGGATCAAGGCGCTGGCGCTGGAATCGGGTTTCCAGCGCTGCGGCATCAGCGACATCGCCCTGGGCGAGGACGAGGCGCACCTGCGCGACTGGCTGGCGCACGGGTTGTACGGGTCGATGGACTGGATGGCGCGCCACGGCGACAAGCGGTCGCGGCCGCAGGAACTGATTCCCGGCACCGTGCGGGTGCTGTCGGTCGGCATGGATTACGGGCGCGACGGCGACGAGGCCTGGGCCAACATCGCCGACGGCGAACGCGCCTACGTCGCCCGTTACGCGCTGGGCCGCGACTACCACAAGCTGATGCGCCAACGCCTGCAGAAACTCGCCGATGCCGTTGCCGCGGAGATCGGCCCGTTCGGGCATCGCGTGTTCGTGGATTCGGCGCCGGTGCTGGAGCGCGCGCTGGCGCGCAACGCCGGGCTGGGCTGGATCGGCAAGCACACCTGCCTGATCGACAAGGACGGCGGCA
>JAKFDF010000288.1:0-2042 GCA_036676275.1 Lysobacter sp. | reverse complement strand
CCCGCAGGACATCCTGCGCCTGCTCGGCGTCGAGCCGCTGGCCGTGTACCTGACCAAGGAAATCCAGGACGTCTACCGCCTGCAGGGCGTGAAGATCAACGACAAGCACATCGAGGTGATCGTCCGCCAGATGCTGCGCAAGGTCGAGATCACCGACCAGGGCGACAGCAAGTTCCTGCACGGCGAGCAGGCCGAGCGCCAGCGCGTGATCGAGGAGAACGTGAAGCTGCTGGCCAAGGGCGAGCTGCCCGCGAAGTTCGAGCCGGTGCTGCTGGGCATCACCAAGGCCTCGCTGGCGACCGAGTCGTTCATCTCCGCGGCCTCCTTCCAGGAAACCACCCGGGTGTTGACCGAAGCGGCCGTCCGCGGCACCCGCGACAACCTGCGCGGGCTGAAGGAGAACGTGATCGTCGGGCGCCTGATCCCGGCCGGTACCGGCCTGGCCTACCATGCCCAGCGCCGCAAGAACGCTTCGGGCCTGACCGAATCGGAGATGGAGACCCTGTCGGGCACGGTCACGGCCGAAGCCGAACCCGAGGCGGTCCCGGCGGGCGACGAAGCGGGCGCCGGCTGATAGAATGCCGTCGTCGGCGGCCCCCACGGGGGTCGCCACCAGATCCCGAAATGAGGCGCAGGAAGCGCCTCGTCTTCGGCCCAGGGCAGGGCGGGGAACCAGGGAATCCGGGATGGCCATGGCCTTTCCCGGGGATTCCGGAGACAGGCTGCGTTTGACGCTTGCGTCGAGCGCGGGCTATACTTTTTCGTCTAAGCAGGCCGGGTTCGGCCTGCTTCGTTTTCTCACCGGCGGGCCCCCGGCCTGCTCCCATCGAGCTCCGAGCAACGAATGGCAACGATCAACCAGCTGGTGCGCAAGCCGCGCAACCCCGAGACCTACAAGAGCAATTCGCCTGCCCTGGCGAACTGCCCGCAACGTCGCGGCGTCTGCACGCGCGTCTACACCACCACCCCGAAGAAGCCAAACTCGGCGCTGCGCAAGGTGGCCAAGGTGCGCCTGACCAACGGCTACGAGGTCATCTCGTACATCGGCGGCGAAGGCCACAACCTGCAGGAACACAGCGTGGTGCTGATCCGCGGTGGTCGCGTCAAGGACCTGCCGGGCGTGCGCTACCACACCGTGCGGGGCTCGCTCGACGCCGCCGGCGTCGCCAAGCGCCGCCAGGCCCGTTCCAAGTACGGCGCCAAGCGCCCGAAGGGCTGAGTGCCCCGGGCTTCCCGCCCGGGAAAACGAGAGCGGCCATCGGTGGCCGCACTTTTCAACAAACAGCATTGAGATAGGCGAATACAGCCATGTCCCGCAAAGGAAATACCCCGCAGCGTTCGGTCCTGCCCGATCCCAAGCACGGCAGCGAGACCATCGCGCGCTTCATCAACATGGTCATGTACAGCGGCAAGAAGTCGGTCGCCGAGAAGATCGTCTACGGTGCCATGGACGTGATCGGCGAGAAGAACCCGAACGCGCTCGACGTGGTCGAGAAGGCGCTGGGCAACATTTCGCCGTCGGTCGAGGTCAAGTCGCGCCGCGTCGGCGGCGCGACCTACCAGGTGCCGGTCGAAGTGCGCCAGTCCCGGCGCATGGCGCTGGCGATGCGCTGGCTGATCGACGCGGCGCGCAAGCGCGGCGAGAACACCATGCCGCGCAAGCTGGCCGGCGAACTGCTCGATGCCTCCGAGAACCGCGGCGGCGCGATCAAGAAGCGCGAAGAAACGCACCGCATGGCGGAAGCCAACAAGGCGTTCGCGCACTACCGCTGGTGATACGCCGGTTCCCGGCAGCGTAACCGCGCGGGAGCCAGCTGCGGCGAACAGCGCCGCACCCCCCAGCCCAGGCCGCCGCAAGGCGGCTTCGGCCTTCCGGAATCCGTCCTGCACGGAACTAGAGAGAGACTGACGTGGCCCGTACCACTCCCATCGAGCGTTACCGCAACTTCGGCATCATGGCCCACATCGATGCCGGCAAGACCACCACGTCCGAGCGCATCCTGTTCTACACGGGTGTCAGCCACAAGATCGGCGAAGTCCAC
>JAKFDF010000287.1:0-12614 GCA_036676275.1 Lysobacter sp. | reverse complement strand
CGGTCGCAGGTGAGGATGATCTGCTGCTTGCCGTCGAACAGCGCGTTGAAGGTGTGGAAGAACTCCTCCTGGGTGCGGTCCTTGCCGGCGAAGAACTGGATGTCGTCGATCAGCAGCGCGTCGATGCCCTGGAACTGGCGCTTGAACGCCTCCATGCCGCCGCTGGTCTTGTCGTAAAGCGCCTTGGTGAAGGCGCTCATGAACTGCTCCGAGCGCAGGTACATCACCCGCATTCCCGGGCGGTTTGCTCGCATCGCGTTGCCGGCGGCGAACATCAGGTGGGTCTTGCCCAGGCCGGTGCCGCCGTACAGCAGCAGCGGGTTGTGGGCGCGGTCGCCGGGCTGCTGCGCGGCCTGCCAGGCGGCGGCGCGGCCGAGCTGGTTGCTGCGGCCCTCGACGAAATTGTCGAACGTGTAATGGCTGTCGAGATGGCCATGGAAGGGCTCGACCGCGGGGCTGCGCGCCGGCGCCGCGGCCCTGCCCGAGGCCGGGGCGACCGCGCGCCGGAACGAGCCGATTTCCAGGCTGACGTCGGGACTGCCCGCGAAGTGCGCGAGCAGTTCGCGGATGCGGGCCAGGTAACGCGCGCGCACCTCTTCCATGACGAAGGCGTTGGGCGCGTACAGCACGAAGGCGTCGTCGCGCAGGCTCGCCTGCAGCGGCTTGAGCCAGGTGTGCACGTCCTCGGCCGGGAATTCGGCTTCGAGGCGTTCGAGGCAACGGGGCCAGGCATCCATGGGGTCGACTGCTACCGAAAGGCTGGCCGCACGACGCGCGTGGGTCGCGATGCGGAAACAACGGGATGCAGCAGACTACCACCGCACCCCGGGAGGCGCACCGATCCCCGCATGCGGGGTGCGCCGGGAACAACAGCCGCCCCGCGCGCGCGTTCCACGTCCTGGGCGCGGTTGACCCGATGCCTGCCGCCGGCTATGATTTCGAGTCTTTTCCGTCGCTTAACCGCACGAGCCCCGCCATGGCCACCAAGCGCACTTATCAACCCAGCAACCTCAAGCGCAAGCGCGACCACGGCTTCCGTGCCCGCATGGCGACCGCCGACGGCCGCAAGATCCTCGCGCGCCGCCGCGCCAAGGGCCGCAAGCGCCTCTGCGCCTGACGGCCGTGGTTGCCGCGGCCGGCCGCCGCTGCCGCCGGTGAGCGCGACCCCCTCACCCCAGCTCCCGGACGCCAGGTTCCCCCGCAGTGCGCGGGTGCGCGCGCGTGCCGAGTACGCGCGCGTGTTCGAAGGCGGCCGTCGCATCGCAGCCCCGCAACTGACCCTGCACTGGTTGCGCGACGAACAATCGCCGCGATTGGGCCTGGCCGTGTCGCGCAAGGTCGATCCCGACGCCGTCGGTCGCAACCGGATCAAGCGCTGCCTGCGCGACCAGTTCCGCAGGATCCGGACCGCGCTGGATACCGGCGCCTACGTGCTGGTGGCGCGACCTGCCGCGGCACAGGCGAGCAACCCCGCGTTGCGCGGCGCGATGCTGGCGCTGCTGCAACGCGCCGGTGCGTTGCCGCCACCGGAGACGCCCGGCACAATGCCCGCATCCGATTGCGATCGGCCTTCCCCCGTTCCGATGCCGCGCGCCCGCGCCGGTTGATCCTGCCCGAGCGCATCGCCATGAACCTGTCGCCATGAACCAGACCCGCACTTTCCTGATCTTCGCCTGGCTGGCGGTGGCGACGCTGCTGTTCATGGCCTGGAGCCGCGAGCAGGCGCCCGCGCCGCCGCCGCCCGCCGCGGCATCGGCAGCGGCGATCGCCAGCGCCAACAGCGACAGCACGATCCCGGTGGTGACCGGCGCCAACATGCCCAAGCCGCCGCAGGCGCAGATGTCCGCGCCCGCGGCGAACACCGACGCGGCTCCGGAGGCCGGCAACCAGGCGCCCACGATCCGCGTCACCACCGACGTGTTGCGGGTGGAACTCGATGGTGGCGCGATCCACCAGGCGGACCTGTTGCGCTATCCGCAGACCACCGCGCCGGGCAGCCCGCCGATGCGGCTGTTCGCGTCCGACGCCGCGAACTTCTTCCAGGCCCAGAGCGGCTGGGTCAGCAGCACCGGCGCGGCGCCGAGCCACGAAGCGGGATTCGCGCCGGTCGATGCGCGACGCGATTACGTCATTGCCGCCGGCGCCGACCAGGTCGCCGTACCGTTCCTGTGGACCGGGCCCGATGGCGTCAGCATCCGCCGCACCTACACCTTCACCCGCGGCGACTACGCGGTGCAGGTGCGCGACGAGATAGCCAACGCCGGTGCGACGCCGTGGCAGGGCTATGTCTACCGGCAGCTGCTGCGGGTGCCGCCGGTGGTCAAGACCGGATTCACCCGGCCGGAGTCCTACAGCTTCCACGGTGCCGCCTGGTTCACCCCGCAGGACAAGTTCGAGAAGCGCAAGTTCGCCGACTACCTCGAGGACGGCCCGCTCGACAAGCAGGTCACCGGCGGCTGGATCGCGATGCTGCAGCATCATTTCTTCGCCGCCTGGATCCCCGGCGCCGAGGACGCGAGCACGTTCTCGCTGGCGTCCCCGCGCGGCGCCGGCGGCCAGCAGCAGGCGCTGGTGCGCGAGCTCGGCCCCGGCGTCGAGGTCGCGCCCGGCGCCACCGCGAGCACCAGCGCGCGGCTGTGGGTCGGGCCCAAGCTGGTCAAGCAGATCGAGGCGCAGCACGTGCCCGGCCTCGAGCGCGCGGTCGACTTCAGCAGCTACTCGGTGATGGCCTGGATCGCCGGCCTGCTGTTCGCGGTGCTGTCGTTCCTGCACGGCGTGTTCGGCAACTGGGGGTGGGCGATCATCGGCCTGGTGGTGATCATCAAGGCGCTGATGTATCCGCTGTCGGCGGCGCAGTACAAGTCGGCGGCGAAGATGCGCCGCTTCCAGCCGCGCATCGAGCAGCTCAAGGAGCGCTACGGCGACGACAAGCAGAAGTTCCAGATGGCGATGATGGAGCTCTACAAGAAGGAGAAGATCAATCCGGCCGGCGGCTGCCTGCCGGTGCTGGTGCAGATGCCGGTATTCCTGGCCCTGTACTGGACGCTGCTGGAATCGGTGGAATTGCGGCAGGCGCCATGGATCGGGTGGATCCACAACCTGACCGCGCCGGATCCGTATTTCATCCTGCCGGCGATCAACATCGCGGTGATGTGGGCGACGCAGAAGCTGACGCCGACCCCGATCGCCGATCCGATGCAGCGCAAGATGATGCAGTACATGCCGGTGGCGATGGGCGTGATGTTCGCCTTCTTCCCCGCCGGCCTGGTGCTGTACTGGGTCACCAACGGCAGCCTCGGCCTGCTGCAGCAGTGGTGGATGACCAGGATCCACGGGCAGCCGGCGCCGGCCAAGGCCTGAAGCCGCCCTGCACCGCGACGAAGCCCGCCTCATGGCGGGCTTCGTGCATCCGCGCGATGGCTTTCCCGGAAGCCCTTTGCCGCTGCGTTCCCGACCCGGCGGTCCGGCGACCGGCCCGGATGGAAAAGCATCGCGCGCGGGAACGCCGCGCCCGGATTACGGCAGACTGCCGCCAGGAAAGGGGTTGCCCGCATGCATGACCAGGACACGATCGCCGCGATCGCCACGGCCGCCGGCAGCGCCGGCGTCGGCATCGTGCGCCTGTCGGGGCCCCGCAGCCGCGCGATCGCGCGCGCGCTGTGCGGCCGGGCACCGGCGCCGCGCCACGCGCACCACGCGCGCTTCCGCGACGCCGACGATCGAGTGATCGACGACGGCATCGTCCTGTATTTCGCGGCGCCCGCCAGCTACACCGGCGAGGACGTGGTCGAGCTGCAGGCCCACGGCAGCCCGGTGCTGCTGCAGCAGCTGCTGGCGCGCTGCTGCGCCCTGGGTGCGCGGATCGCGCGCGCCGGCGAATTCAGCGAGCGCGCGTTCCGCAACGGCAAACTCGACCTGGCGCAGGCCGAAGCCCTCGCCGACCTGATCGCCGCCGGCGACGAACGCGCCGCGCGCGCGGCGCGGCGCTCGCTCGATGGCGAGTTCTCGCGCCGGGTCGAAGCCCTGGCCGCGGACCTGCTGGCGTTGCGGGTGCAGGTCGAGGCCGCGATCGATTTCGCCGACGAGCCGCTGGATACGCTGGGCGGGGCGGCGATGCGCCTGCGGCTGGATGCGATCGCACGGTCGCTGGCCGCATTGCTCGGCGCCGCCGAACGCGGGCGCCGGCTGCGCGACGGCCTGCATGCGGTGATCGTCGGCCCGCCCAATGCCGGCAAGAGTTCGCTGCTCAATGCGCTGGCCGGCAGCGAACGCGCGATCGTCACCGAGATCGCCGGCACCACCCGCGACCTGCTGCAGGAGACCATCCGCAGCGACGGCGTCGAACTGACCCTGGTCGATACCGCCGGCCTGCGCGAAGGCGGCGATGCGATCGAGCGCGAAGGCATGCGCCGCGCCCGCGCCGAGCTCGGGCGCGCGGACCTCGCCCTGGTCGTGCTCGACGCGCGCGACCCGCAGCCAGGCCGCGATGCCGTCGCCGCCGCGATCGCCGGCGTTCCGCAACGCCTGTGGCTGCACAACAAGGCCGACCTGCTGCCGGCCTCGACCGCCGCGCCGCTCGGCGACGACGAGCTGCGGGTGTCCGCGCGCACCGGCGCCGGACTGGAATCGTTGCATGCGCGCCTGGCGACCCTGGCGCTCGGCGCGGGCGCGGACGCGGGCGAGGGCACCTTCAGCGCGCGCGCGCGCCAGGTCGAGGCCCTGCGCCGCGCCGCCGTGGAGCTCGCGGCCGCCGCCGCCGCCCTCGACGAGGATGCGCTCGACCTCGCCGCCGAGGCCCTGCGCTGCGGCCACGACGCGCTCGGCGAGGTCACCGGGCGCGTCGTGCCGGATGCGTTACTGGGTCACATTTTCTCCACCTTCTGCATCGGCAAATAACGCCGGGAGGCCCGTTCAGCGGCGAAAGGGAGTTGACAAATGGCGCGCGCTGTCGCGTCCTACGCATACGTGCGTCCACGCACAGTACAGGGGAGCGTTTCCGATGTTCGTTGCAAATGCCTTGCAGGCGAGGCCGGCGTGGTTCCGGCTGGCCGCCGTATTCGTGGTGATCTGCGCCTTCGCCGGGTGCAAGAAGGACCAGGCCGCCGCCACGCCGGATACCGGCGCCGCGGCCACGACCCAGGCCACGCCGCCGCCGCCGGCGGTGTCGGACAAGGTCAATGCGATGAGCGCCGACCAGCTGCGCGAGTCCGCCAGCACCGCGCTGCGCGAACAGCGCCTGTACGCGCCGGCCGGCGACAACGCGATGGAGTACTACCTGGCGCTGCGCGACAAGCAGCCCAACGACCCGGCCGTGTCCAGCGCCCTGACCGACCTGATGCCGTACGCGCTGATCGCCACCGAGCAGAGCATCGCCCGCGACGACTTCAGCGAAGGCCAGCGCCTGTACGCGCTGATGGAAAAGGCCGACGCCAAGGCACCGGCGCTGCCGCGCCTGAAGCAGGCGATCGCCGACGGCCAGGCCTCGCTGGCGCAGCGCACCGCGCAGGCGGCGCTGCAGACGGAGGAGGAAGCCAAGCGCCAGGCCGACCTGGAGAAGCAGCGCGCCGCCGACCAGAAGAAGGCGCAGGAGGACGCGGCCCAGAGGATCGCCGCGCAGCAGGCCGAAGCGCAGCGCGCGGCAGCCACCGCGGCCGCGCCGGTCACCCAGCAGCCGCAGCGGCCTGCGCAGCAGGCTCCGGCCCCCGCGCCGGCGCAACAGGCCGCGGCGGAGCCGCCGCCGGCCCCGGCCGCGCCCCGGGTGTCCAACGAGCTGCGCCCGATCAGCCTGCCGGCGCCGAGCTATCCGCGCGAAGCCGAGCGCCGCCGTCGTTCCGGCTCGGTCGAGGTCGAGTTCACGGTCGGCACCGACGGCAACGTGACCTCGGCGCGGGTGGTGCAGGCTTCGCCGCCGCGGGTGTTCGACCGCGAGGCGTTGTCGGCGGTCAACCGCTGGCGCTTCCAGCCGATCGGTTCGCCGGTGACCACGCGCCGCACGATCCAGTTCAAGCCGGCCGACTGAGCCGGCAGGAACCGCCCGTCCCGGCGACCACCAGCAAGCCCGGCCTAGTGCCGGGCTTGCTGTTTCCAGGCAGCGATCCGGTCAGGCCGACACCGCCAGGCGTTCCTGGTGGTAGCGGCGGATCGCGGCATACCACAGCAGCGCGGCCAGGCCCAGGCCCGCGACCAGGTACACCAGCCACTGCTGCGCGCTGATCGGCTCGCTGCGGATCACCTTCAGCAGCATCTGGTTCTGCGCCAGGAACGGCACCGCGAACATCCACAGCTGGTTCTTCACCGGGCTGACCATCAGCACCACGGTCGGGATGATCGGCAACAGGATCAGCAGCCCGGTGTAGCTCTGCGCCTCCTTCACCGACTTGGCGCCCGCGGCGATGAAGGTCAGCAGGCTGCCGCCGAGGAACACCATCGGCAACAGCACCAGCAGCATCACCGCCATTTCCCTGCCGCCCATCGCCAGTTGCTTGGCGATCCCGGGCGCAAACGCCGCGCCGACGCGGAACGCCAGCAGCGTCAGCACCAGCGCGACCACGCCGACGCTGCAGGCGGCGGCGATCTTGCCGCTGACGATGGCCCCGCGGCGCGCCGGCGTCGCCAGCAGCGGTTCCAGCGATTGCCGCTCGCGTTCGCCGGCGGTGGTGTCGAGCACCAGCTGCAGGCTGCCGATGAACGCACCGAGGATCAGCAGGTAGGGCAGCAGCATCGCCGCCAGCGTCGCGCCGCGCGCCTCGGGCGTCGACAGGTCCTTGTGCGACACCGTCAGCGGCGTGGCGACGCCGGGATTGATGCCGCGCGCGAGCAGCCGCAGCGCGCCCATCTGCTGGCTGTACAGGCCGAGCACGGATTCCAGCCGCTTGACCGGGATGTCCGCATCCTGGCGGGTGGAATCGTGCACGATCTCCACCAGCGCCGGGCTGCCTTCGCGCCAGTCGTCGGCGTAGTCGTCGCCGATCCGCAGGTAGACGTCCTCGTCCTGCGCGCGGATCGCGGCATCCGGGTCGGCGAGCTGCTTGCGCGCGATGCCCTGGCCGCCGAGCCAGGCCACCAGGTTGGGCGCGCGGTCGGCGCCGACGATCGCGATCGCCAGCGGCTTCTCCATCTGCTCCTTGGCCTTGCTCTCGCCGATCGTGGCCATGCCCAGGAACAGCAGCGGCCCCAGCAACGGCCCCAGCAGCAGGGTCAGCAGCAGGGTGCGGCGGTCGCGGACCAGCTCGCGCAATTCCTTCTTCCAGACGATCCACAACGCCTTCATGCGTGCAATCCTTCTTCCGATCCGATCAGCTGGACGAATGCGTCCTCGAGGTTGTCTTCACCGGTCTGCGCGCGCAGCGCGTCGGCGCTGCCCTGGGCGACCACGCGTCCGTGCGCGACCACCACGATGCGGTCGCAGAGCGCCGCGACCTCCTGCATGATGTGGCTGGAGAAGATCACGCAGCGGCCCTCGCCGCGCAGGCGGCGCAGGAATTCGCGCAGGCCGCGGGTGGTCATCACGTCCAGGCCGTTGGTCGGTTCGTCGAGGATCACGTTGCGCGGGTCGTGGACCAGCGCGCGCGCGATCGCGGTCTTGGTGCGCTGGCCCTGGCTGAAGCCCTCGGTCTGGCGATCGAGGAAGTCTTCCATCTGCAGCGCCGTGGCAAGCCCGGCGGTGCGTTCGGCGATCAGCGCCGGCGGCATGCCGTGCAGCTCGCCGAAGTAGCGGATGTTCTCGCGCGCGGTCAGGCGCTTGTAGACGCCGCGGGCGTCGGGCAGCACCCCCAGCGCGCGGCGCGCGGCTTCCGGGTCGGCGGCGACATCGCGGCCGTCGACCAGCACCCGCCCGCTCTCGGGCTGCATCAGCGTGTACAGCATCCGCAGGGTGGTGGTCTTGCCGGCGCCGTTGGGCCCCAGCAGCCCGGTGATCTCGCCGTCGCGGGCCTCGAAGCCGACGTCGTCGACCGCGACCACGCGGGACTTGTCCTTGCCCTTGCCGGGGAAGGTCTTGCGCAGGTGTTCTGCGATGATCATGTCGCTGTCCTCATGGTGGCGCGCGCGGCGCTCACGGCTGCCAGCCGTTGAAGGAAATGAAAGGCGGCACGTAAGCGAGGTCGTCCAGGCACTTGCCGTCCAGCGCCTTGGCGTCCGCGGTCTGCAGGAACTGCGCGAACAGCTTCGGCATGCAGCCGGCGCCGATCACGTTGTGCCCTTGCCCGCGCAGCACGAACAGGCGCCCGTTGGGCAGGGTCTTCAGCACTTCCTCGCCATAGCGCGGCGGGGTGACCGGATCGAACTCGCCCTCCAGCACCAGCGCCGGGACGTCGCTCGCCAGCGGCTGGTGGAAGTCGGCCGGCATCGCGCCCTTCGGCCACACCGCGCATTGCGCGCCCAGGAACTCGGAAAACTGGTTGCCCAGCAGGGTGCCTGCCGCGGCCGGATCCGGCTTGAACCCGGCCGCGTCCTCGCTGCAGATCACCGACAGCTGCATGCCCATGGCCATCTGGCCGCCGATGCTCTCGCCGAGCATTTTCGCCAGCGCCATCAGTCCGTCGTAACGGCCGTGCGCGGCCTCGCCCAACTGCAGCGGCAGCAGCGAGGACATCAGCGGCATGTAGGCGTACATCCGCATCAGCCCGGCCACCGCCTCGGGTTGCAGCACGTCCTCCATCGCGGCCCCGGTAGCGGCGTCGCGATAGCGCACCCGCGGCGGATCGGCGCGCAGGGTCGCCATCAACGCATCCAGTTGCGCGCGCGGATGGCCGACGGCGGCGACGCACGCGGGCTTGTCCTCGCATTGCGCGAACTGCAGGTCGAGCGCGCGCTCCAGGTTGGCGGCGAAGTCGTTGCCCAGGATCAGGCGGTTGGGCGCCACCGAATCGAGCACCAGCGCGCGGGTGCTGGCCGGATGGCGCATCGCGTACTGTTGCGCCACCCGGGTGCCGTAGGAAATGCCGACCAGGTCGAGCTGCGGCACGCCCAGCGCGACGCGCACCGCCTCGAGGTCGCGGACGGCGTCGGTGGTGGTGTAGAAGCGCAGGTCCGCCGTCTTCGACAGTTGGTCGCGGCAGCGCTCGGTGGCCGCGATCGCCTCCGGGCTGTCGGCGGCGACGTCCTCGTCCAGGTCGCACTTCAGGGGATGGGACTTGCCGGTGCCGCGCTGGTCGAGCAGGAACACGTTGCGGTGCTTGAGCACCTCGCGGAAGGCCGGCGCGACCTGCGGATAGGTTTCCACCGCGGACTGGCCGGGGCCGCCGGCCAGCATGAACACCGCGTCCGCGGCGATCTCCGCGTCCTGGTCGGCCGGCACCCAGGCGAGGTTGAGCGCGAGCCTGCGTCCGTCCGGGCGCGACGGATCTTCGGCCACCCCGAGCGTGCCGCATTGCGCCTCGACGCTGGCCGGCCCGAACCGCGATGCCAGCGTGCATGGCTTGAACGCGATGCGGCCGAACATGCGCGGCGGCGCCGTCGCCGCGTTCGCCGCGGCGGGCGCCTTGCCGGCTTCGGCGGCGGCGCTCGCGGCCGGCATGTCGGCCGGCCCCGGGCGATGGTCGCGCCAGTAGCGGTAGCCGAACATGCCGGCGACGAACAGCAACGCCAGTGCGATCCTGATCCTGCGTGACATCTTGGTGGTTCCCCTTTTCAATCCCGGATTCAGTTGCCGTCGCGCCGCGGGGCGGCATCGGGCAGGAACAGCGCTTCGATCGGTTCCCCGAACAGCCGCGCCAGGCGGAACGCCAGCGGCAGGCTCGGATCGTACTTGCCGGTCTCGATCGCGTTGATCGTCTGGCGCGATACCTCAAGGCGCTCGGCCAGCTCGCCCTGCGACCAGCCGAAACGCTCGCGCAGCTCGCGGATGCGGCTGTCCATGCGTCAGCGGAAGCGCCGCACGACCATGACCTTGGCCAGGCCATAGACCAGGCAGACCAGCGGGAACACCCAGAACATCGCCGGGCCCGCGGCGACGTCGATCACGCGCGCCATCTGCAGGAACCCGCCGGCCAGGTACAGCAGCGAGACCAGCGCCGTGGCCAGGCTCACCGCCTCCAGTTCGATCTGCCGCTGCAGTTCGTCGGCATCGCGGATGTAGCGCATCATGGCGCGGATCGCGAACGCCACCGGGGGCACCGGCAACAGCGCGATCGCGGCGCGCAGCCAGTGCAGCTCCACGCGCTCCAGCAGCGTCAGCGAAATCCACAGGGCGACGACATAGGCGGCCATCGGCGGCAGGAATTCCCGCAGGTATCGTCGCCGCAGCGCCGGGGTCGCGGAGTCGCAGGCATCCGGCAGGCCGCGGCGCAGCAGCGCGGCGAGCAGGACTCCGGCGGCGAGCCCGTAAAGCAGGCCGCGCACGGTTTCCGGCAACGGCAGCAGCAGCGGCAGGCCGATCGCCAGCAACAGCAGCAGGCAACCGACGAGTAGGAAGGATTTCGGGGTCCAGGCCAGCATTGGCCCACCATGTCAAGGAAACTTGACAGCAGGTTAGGGGCGGCCTGGATCCTTGTCAAGCACCCTTTACAGCATCATTTCGAGCTGACGTATTTCTCGCGGCGGATCTGCGGCACCGCCAGCCCGGCGTCCTTGAGCGCCTCGAAGCAGGCATCGACCATGTTCGGGTTGCCGCACAGGTAGGCGATGTCGCCGTCGGCATCGGGCGCGACCTCCGGCAGGAACTGCTGCACGTAGCCGTGGCGCACGTCCGGGTGCGGCTCCCCGGGCAGCACGCGCGAGAAGCACGGCATGAAGCGGAAGCGGCCGGGGTGCCGCTCGGCGAAGGCGCGGAACTCCTCGCCGTACAGCAGTTCCTCGGGCGAACGCGCACCGAACAGCAGCACGACCCGCACGTCGCGTTGCGCGAACAACGCCTCCAGTTGCGGCAGCATCGCCCGGTACGGGGTGACGCCGGTACCGGTGGCGATCAGCAGGTAGCGGCGGTTGCCGTCGGCGGGCGCCAGGCAGAAGCGGCCGTAGGGGCCGCTGGCGTCGATCCGGTCGCCGATGTCGAGGCCCTCGAACAGCGCGGTCGCGGCGCCGCCGGCGACGTAGCTGACCGCGATCTCGACCGCATCGCCCGGGGCCTGCGCGTGGTCGTGGAGCGTCGCCAGCGAATACGAGCGCTTGGTCGCGGTGCCGTCGGCATAGTGGAAATGCACCTGCAGGAACTGGCCGGGGATGAAATCCAGCGGCTGGCCGTCGTCGCGGACGAACGACAGGTGGGCGATGGTCGGCGCCAGCATGCGGCGCGCGACGAGCTTGAGCGGGAAGTGGACGATGGCCAAGGAATCGCGACACGGACGGCGGCCGGAGCGCGGCCACGAGGCCGCCTATACTACCGGCTTCGCCGCGCCCGCCGCGGCCACGAGCGTTCCCAACATGGCTTCCGACCACGCTTCCCGCGGCGTGCCGGCGCCCGCGGCATCGCCGCCGGCGTTGTCGATCCGCGACCTGCGCAAGACCTACGACACCGGGGTGGAGGCGCTCAAGGGCGTGTCGCTGGAGGTCGCGCCCGGCGACTTCTACGCGCTGCTCGGCCCCAACGGCGCCGGCAAGTCGACCCTGATCGGGATCGTCAGCTCGCTGGTCAACAAGACTTCCGGCGAGGTGCGCGTGTTCGGCGTGGACCTGCACGCGCATCGCGACGCCGCGATGCGCCTGCTCGGGCTGGTGCCGCAGGAACTGAACTTCAACATGTTCGAGAAGCCGCGCGACATCCTGGTCAACTACGCCGGCTTCTACGGCATCCCGCGCGCCGAGGCGCTGCTGCGCGCGGACGAGGAATTGAAGCGCGCACAGCTGTGGGACAAGGCCGACAGCATGGCGCGCACGCTTTCCGGGGGCATGAAGCGCAGGCTGATGATCGCGCGGGCGATGATGACCCGGCCGCGACTGCTGATCCTGGACGAGCCGACCGCCGGCGTGGACATCGAGATCCGCCGCGGCATGTGGAAGTCGCTCAGGGAGATCAATGCCGCCGGCACCACCATCATCCTGACCACGCACTACCTGGAGGAAGCCGAGAGCCTGTGCCGCAACCTGGCGATCATCGACCGCGGCACCATCGTGCAGCAGGGGCCGATGCGCACGCTGCTGGCGACGCTGGATGTCGAGGGCTTCGTGTTCGACATCGACGGCCGCCTGCCGGCGACGCTGCCGCTGATCGAGGGCACCACCCTGGTCGCGACCGACGACCATACGCTGGATGTCGAGATGCCGCGGGCGATGGACCTCAACCGCGTCTTCGCCACCCTCAACGACGCCGGCATCCGCGTGCGCTCGATGCGCACCAAGTCCAACCGGCTGGAGGAGTTGTTCGTGCGCCTGACCGGCGACGAGGCCGCGGCCCGGCGGGAGCAGGCGGCATGAACGCAACCACGACGGCCGGCCACGAAGCCACCGTGGCGCGGCGCAACTGGATCGCGCTGGTCACCATCATGCGCCGCGAAATCGCGCGCATCCTGCGCATCTGGGGCCAGACCCTGGTGCCGCCGGCGATCACCATGACGCTGTACTTCCTGATCTTCGGCGGCCTGATCGGTTCGCGCGTGGGCAAGATGGACGGCATCGGCTACATGGACTTCATCGTCCCCGGGCTGGTGATGATGAGCGTGATCCAGAACAGCTACGGC
>JAKFDF010000286.1:0-6266 GCA_036676275.1 Lysobacter sp. | reverse complement strand
GATCCGCGCCAAGTTGAAGGAACAGTCGGCCGGTGGATTCGAGGAAGGCGCCGACGTGAGCACGATCATGGTGGTGCAGTACACGGTGCAGCCGGGTGGCTACTTCGGCTGGCATCGCCATGGTGGACCGGTGTGGGCCCTGATCACGCAGGGAACGCTGACGATGTACGACGGCGATGATCCGACCTGCGTCGGAACCGACTACGGGCTCGGAACCGCGCTCCTGGATTCGGGCAACCACACGCACAATGCGGTGAATCATGGCTCGGAGCCGGTGGTGGTGTATGCGACGTTCATGCTGCCGGCGGGAGCCCCGCCCAAGATCGATGCACCCGATCCGGGCTTTTGCCCGTTCTGAAACGAGGCACGCGTAGGAAGGCCCCTTGGTGCGGGGCCTTCTTCCCGGCCATCAAAGGGACCTTCAAAGGGGACGGAGGTAATTAATCCGTCTTGCCCGTGGCGATAGCGTGTCGTCCCCGGGGACGACACGCTACCGGACGGTTCAAGGCCTTCTCCACCATCGCCTGGAATCGCTGGTCGCCGAGCACCCGTTCCTGCGCCAGATGCCGTCTTATGCTGGCAAGCGCGTCATCTAGGGGCTCCCGCAGCCAAGCGCGATAAGCGGATGCGCGCGACGCCGGATCGCTCCCGAGCCGCATGTAGATGGCGTGCCGGGTCAGCAGCCGATCGCATGCGATGCCCAAGTGGGTGTGCACGCTCGACCAGTGATAATCCTCCGGCAGCGCCACCATCCCCGCACGGACCGGGTTGAGTTCGATGTAGCGCAACACCGCGAGCAGGTACCGCTCGCTATCGACCAGACAGGACTTGAACCGCCCTTGCCAAAGCGTGCCGATGCGTCCATGCCGCGCGTTGAACGCCTGCACGTAAGCCTGGCCCGAGCCTCGCATCACCTTCGAGACAGCCCCGGGCGCCGACGACGAAAGCAGCAGATGCACGTGGTTGTCCATCAGGACGAAGGCGTGGACCTGCACGCCATGCGCGCGACAGGCGTTGCGCAAGAGACGACGGTAGTGATGGCGGTCGGCGTCGTCCAGGAAGGTCGCGCAACGATTCACGCCGCGCTGGGTCACGTGCATCGGGATGCCGGGCAGTTCCAGGCGGGGTCGGCGAGGCATCGACGAGATTCCGATCGGGTTGGCTCACCCTGCCTGCCCGCCAACCCCACGACTCTCGGGAAACCCCTCGCCTGCACATAAGGATGGGCCGCTTAATTGCCTCCATCCCCTTTGTCTTTCCCTTTGTCCCTTTGTCAGGGCGATGGTCCATTCCGAGTTGCCCCGCAGCAACCCGGACACCGCGCCGTCCGCCGCCATCAGCGCCTAGTCGGCGCCGGGCAAAAAGGGCGGGCAAAGGGGGGCAAAGGGGACGGAGGTAATTAAGCGGGCTTAATTACCTCCGTCCCCTTTGTTTCCGCCTGCACATAAGGATGGCCGCCTAATTACCTCCGTCCCCTTTTTTCCTTGTCCCCTTCGTTCCCCTATGTTCAGTCGCGCCTGAGGTTGCGCGCAGCGACGGCTGCGGCCTTAAGGACGCCGATGTACGACACGCGGGTCGGCACGGCCAGCCCTGCAGCGGCCTCCAGCCCCTCGATATACGACGCCATCAGCGCCGGTGCGTTGTACTGCTGGCCCAGTTCGGCCATCGTCCTGGCCACGGCATCGCGCACATGCCAGTCCACGGTGACGCCTTTCTCGGCTTCGTTCGCAAGGTCGACGACGCGCAGCAGATGCGGCGTCACCAGATCGACGACTGTGGCGCTCATCGTTTTGTCCTGCTTTCGGTGCTTCGCAAGGCTACAGACAAAAGGGCCAGGGAACCTGGATGCTTCGGGCAGAACATGTCCCCTGACCCTCTTTTTCGTCCGAACACGGGCGACAGGTGAACCTGCCCCCTGTTCACGGTCGATCCGCGCCATCCTTGTTCGTCGCACCATGAGAATCCGGCCAACAAGCGCTGGCCATGGCAAGGAGTGACCCACGATGAACCGGAAAACAGGCAGACCGGCCGCAACGCGCGGCGCCACGGCCACGCCATTGCCCGAGTCCATGACGACGGGCAAGGCCAGCGCCGCAAAGGCCGCGGCCGGCGACAAACCGGTGTTCGCCTACCTCGCAAGCCTGCCGCAACCGCAGCGCGGCATCGCCGAACGCATCGACCGGCTGGCGGCGGACGCCCTGCCCGGCCTTGAGCGCAGCGTGAAGTGGGGCATGGCCTACTACGGTGTCGGCGATGGCTGGTGCTTCTCCTGCGGCGCCTTCGCCGGCCACGTCAAACTGATGTTCATCAACGGCACCGCGCTCGATCCGGTGCCGCCGGTGACGCCCGTCGCCATGGGCAAGTCGACACGGGGCGTGGAGATCGCCTCCATGGACGATATCGACGAACTCCAGGTCGTGGCGTGGATGGAACAGGTCGCCGCGATGCCGGGCGTGGGGAAGCGGCCGGCGAAAAAGTAACGGAGTACGTCCTGACGCGCGTCAGTACGCGCCCATGTAATCCTTCTTGCCGATCTCCACGCCGTTGTGGCGCAGCAGGTCGTACGCGGTGGTGACGTGGAAGAAGAACTGCGGCAGCCCGTACGCCAGCAGGTAGGCCTGGCCGCCGATGCGGCGTTCCTTGGGCGTGCCGGCGCGCAACAGGACCTCGCGTGCCTCGCTGCCTTCGAATCGCGCCGCGTCCAGCCCGCCGATGAAGGCCAGCGTCGCGGCGATCCGCTGCTGCAGGCCGGCGAACGTCGGGTCGCCACCCTCGAAGGCGGGGACCTCCGCGCCTGCAAGCCGCGCCGACACGCTGCCGGCGAAGTCGCAGGCGATCTGCACCTGGCGCGCCAGCGGGAACATGTCCGGGAACAACCGCGCCTGCAGCAACGCGGCCGGCTCGACCTTGCGTTCGACGGCAAAGGCTTCGGCCTTGGACAGGACGCCGCCCAGCGCCGCGAGCATCTGCTGGAACACGGGAACGGACGCGGCGTGCATCGAGAGGGACATGGGTGGACTCGCGGTTGTGGGGAACGGCATGGTATCCGGCGAGCCATTCACCCGCGCGATCAACCGCGCTGCGGGGTCAGCGGGCTGGTGACGATTTCCAGGACCGATCCTCCTGCGAATCGGATGGGTAGCCACGGACGTGGCGGGGTTGCGAGTTGCCATCGCGCGGATAGGGGCCGCATGGGAGCGAATCCGCCCCGACGGAGCCATTTGCCTCTTGCATATCGTTTTTCAATATGTTTAATATCGTTCCACGATATCTGACAGGCCGCCCGCCATGCACGCTCCGACCCACGCTCCGTCCACGGCCCTGGCCTGGTCCCGGCCGCTGATCCGCATCCTGATCGTCCTCAACCTGGCCTATGCGGCCGGGGTCGCGGTGATGTTCGTTGTCAGCCTGATGCCGGAGACCCGGCTTTGGGGGGCGCTGGGGATGCTGCCGTTCCCCGGCGAACACGGCGACACGATCATCCTCGGCTTGCGCATGATCATGATCGTCGGCGTTGCCGCCGCCGGCGTCGTGGACCGGGTGCTGCGGCAGCTGCTGGCGCTCGTCGACAGCGTGCGCGCGGGCGACCCGTTCGCCGCCAGCAACGCCCGCCGCCTGGAACGCATCGCGTGGTGGGTGCTGGCGGGCGAAGGACTGCGGCTGCTGATCGGCGCGATCGCCCTGGCGACCACCTCGTCGATGCCCAACCTGGACCTGGACATCGACTTTTCGGTGGCGCCGTGGCTGGCCGTGCTGCTGCTGTTCGTGCTGGCCCGCGTGTTCGCCGAAGGCACGCGCATGCGCGGCGACCTCGAAGGTACCGTCTGATGGCCGTCGTCGTCCGCCTCGACGAACTACTGCACGAACGCCGCATGACCCTGACCGAACTGGCCGCGCGCATCGACATCACCGTCGCCAACCTGTCGATCCTGAAGACCGGCAAGGCCAGGGCGATCCGCTTCTCCACGCTCGAGGCGATCTGCATCGCGCTCCAGTGCCAGCCCGGCGACCTGCTCGCCGTCGATCCCACCCAACCCGCAGGGGAATGACCGATGCATGCCCTCGCCCGCCCGTTCGTGTCGGATCCGCAGCGCCATGAAGGCGTCCGTCCCTTCCACATCTGGGGATTGCGGCTGTTCTACCTGTTGATGGTGCTGCTCGTGGCCACGGACGCCTGGGGCGGGCTCTTGCGGCACCAGGGACCGTGGGATCCATACCGTGCCGTCGCCGTGTGCGTGTGGGCGACATACCCGGCGCTTGCGGTGTTCGGGCTGATGCGGCCACTGCGCTGGCTGCCGCTGATGCTGTTCACCATCGGCTACAAGACGCTGTGGCTGCTGTTCGTGGCCTGGCCGCTGTGGCGGGCGGGGACGCTGGCAGGCTCAAGCGCCGAGCAGATCGCGTTCGCATTCGTGTTCGTGCCGGTGCTGGCGGCGGTGGTGCCCTGGGGCTACGTGTGGCGGGAATACGTTGCGATGCCACGCTCCGTCCGGCAACAAAGGGAACAAAGGGGACGGAGGTAATTAAACGGGCTTAATTACCTCCGTCCCCTTTGTTGGCTTAATTACCTCCGTCCCCTTTGTTGTGGCGCTATCCTCGGCGCGCCATCCCCGGACGGGCTGCCGATGAAGCAAGGCGTCCATTACGTAGCCACGGCGGACCAGGTCAGCCTGGCGTGGGCCTCGCTCGGGCGGGGCGTGCCGCTGGTCAAGGCCGCGACGTGGCTCACGCACCTGCAATACGACCTGGAGAGTCCCGTCTGGTCGCACTGGGTGCGGTTCCTGGGCGAACACTTCCGCTACATCCGCTACGACGAACGTGGCTGCGGAATGTCGGACCGCCAGGTGCGCGACCTGGACCTGCCGCAATGGGTGGACGACCTGGAGACGGTCATCGACGCGGCCCAGGCCACCCAGCCGGTCGTGCTGCTCGGCATCAGCCAGGGCGCGGCCACGGCCATCCGCTACGCGATCCGCCATCCGGAGCGCGTGTCGCACCTGATCCTCTACGGCGGCTATGCCGTGGGCGGGCTGCGCTCCGGGGATCCGCAACGGCTCGCGCTGTACAAGGCGGTGATGGATGTCGTGCGGCTTGGCTGGGGCAGCGACAACCCGGCATTCCGCCAGCTGTTCACGTCGCGCTTCGTGCCCCGCGGCACGCAGGCGCAGCTGGACTGGTTCAACGAACTCTGCCGGCGCACGACCTCGGTGGAAAATGCCGGCGCCCTGCTCGAGGCGCGCGGCAACGTCGATGTCCGCGACTGCCTGGCGCAGGTCACCACGCCGACGCTGGTGCTGCATGCCAGCCGCGACCAGATCGCACCGCCGTCGCAGGGACGCTACCTGGCCAGCCATATCCCCGGGGCGACCTTCGTCCAGCTCGACTCCGACAACCACGTGCTGCTGGAAGACGAGCCGGCCTGGCCGCAGTTCCAGCAGGCGGTGCTGGAGTTCACCGGCGTGTCGGCGGGCGCGCGGGCCGCCGATCCGTCGCTGGCGCCGTTGACCGCGCGCGAACGCGCCGCGCTGGGGCTGCTGTGCGAGGGCCGCAGCAACGCGCAGATCGCGTGGGAACTCGGCCTGTCGGAAAAGACCGTGCGCAACCACCTGTCCAACCTCTACCGCAAGCTCGGCGTGCGCAGCCGCGCCGAAGCGATGGTCCGCGCGCACCGCCAGGCGTCCTGACCGGGACATTCGTCCCGGGTTCCGCGGGCCTGGCCCACCGCCCGGGACAACGTTCCCATGTCTCCCGCGCGCGCCGGCGCGCACGATCTCCCCGCTGCCGACCGGCACTCGTGGAGGCCACGACCATGTCCCGCTTGCTTGCACTGCTGTATGGCGCGATCGCGTATGCGGTCTTCCTGGCGACCTTCCTGTACGCGATCGCATTCGTCGCCGGTGTCGGCGTACCGCGGCATGTCGACAACGGGCCGCTGGCCGCGTGGCCGGTCGCGCTCGCGATCGACCTCGGGCTGCTCAGCCTGTTCGCCGTGCAGCACAGCGGCATGGCGCGGCCGGCCTTCAAGCGCTGGTGGACGCGGATCGTTCCGCCCGCGGTCGAACGCAGTACCTACGTGCTCGCCAGCAGCCTCGTCCTGGTGCTGCTGTATTGGCAATGGCGACCGTTGTTGACGGTAGTCTGGGACGTGGGCGGCGCCGGCTACTGGGCACTGTTCGCGATCTCGGCGCTGGGCTGGCTGCTGGTGCTGGCGAGCACCTTCCTGATCAACCACTTCGACCTGTTCGGCCTGCGCCAGGTGTGGGCCT
>JAKFDF010000285.1:0-8349 GCA_036676275.1 Lysobacter sp. | reverse complement strand
CTGCAGGCGGTGGCGCTGGCGGCCGACCAGATCCGGCTGGGCAACAGCGACCTGATGCTGGCCGGCGGCACCGAGTCGATGTCGATGGTGCCGATGATGGGCAACAAGGTCGCGCTGTCGCCGAACGTGTTCAAGGACGACCATGTGGCCATCGCCTACGGCATGGGCATCACCGCCGAAAAGGTCGCCGAGGAATGGAAGGTCTCGCGCGAGGACCAGGATGCCTTCGCCCTGGCTTCGCACCAGAAGGCGATCGCGGCGATCCGGGCCGGCGAATTCCGCGACGAGATCAGCCCGTACGAAGTGGTTTCGCACCTCCCCGACCTCGCCGGCAACGCGATCCGCCCGCAGCGGCGGCTGGTCGACACCGACGAGGGCCCACGCCCGGATTCGACCCTCGATGGACTGGCCAGGCTGAAACCCGTGTTCCGCAGCGGCCAGTCCGGCGGCACCGTCACCGCGGGCAACAGCTCGCAGATGTCCGATGGCGCCGGCGCGGTGCTGCTGGCGTCGGAACAGGCGATCAAGGACTACGGGCTGACGCCGCTGGCGCGCTTGGTGTCGTTCTCGGTCGCCGGCGTGCGCCCGGAAGTGATGGGCATCGGCCCGATCGCGGCAATCCCCAAGGCGCTGAAGCAGGCCGGGCTCACCAAGGACCAGCTCGACTGGATCGAACTCAACGAGGCGTTCGCCGCACAGGCGCTGGCGGTGATCCGCGACAGCGGGCTCGACCCGGCCAGGGTCAATCCATTGGGCGGCGCGATCGCGCTGGGCCACCCGCTTGGCGCCACCGGTGCGGTGCGCACCGCGACCATCGTCCATGGGCTGCGGCGGCGCCAACAGAAGTACGGAATGGTGACGATGTGCATCGGCACGGGCATGGGGGCCGCTGGAATCTTCGAGGCGTTGTGAGCTGCATGGCACGCAGCCGGTTCGCGCTCCGCGGCACGCCCGAATCGCGGGGCAGACGGTTACCACCCGGCGCGGCGACGATGCGCATCGGCGCCGGCAGGGGCGCGGCGGGCGTGTCCGCGGCGCCGTAATGCGGCGCACGCGGACGGCTGCACGCGAATCGCTGACCGGCGGTCTGGACACCGGGTGCATGCCGGGGTCTGATGCAGGCATGGAAATCCACCGCGCGGACCCGTCCTACCGCAACCGCACCTTGTTGTTGCTGGCGCTCACGGTATTGCTGTGCGCGGTCCTGCTGCTGCTGCTCGACGCGTGGCTGGTGCGCATCAACGGCCAGCTGGGCAACAGCGATCCGGACACCGTGCGTCGCTGGCTGCGTGGCCTGCTGGCGGGGCTCGGGATCGGGCTGGCGGTGCCGGCGGGAGTGCTGGGTGCCGGCCTCAGGCGCCTGGGCCTGGCGTCGCGGATCGAAGGCCGCTTCCCCCCCAGGGCCTGGAAAACCCTGCGCGATGTCCGCGTGTTGCGCGATGCGGATGCGCTGCGTTGGGCACGCCGTACCGAACTTGCCGGACTGGCCGCGATCGCGCTTGCGGGCCTGCTGCTGATCTGGTCCGGGTGGGCGTGGTGGCGATTCGACTGATCCGAGCGGTTTGCTATTCCAGTTCGACCACGCCCATCTCGCCCAGCGCGTTCTGCATCATTTCGCGGGCCGCGTCGCTGAGGCTCTCGTGGTCCAGCGCGTACCGGATCGTCGCCTCGATCAGGCCGATGTGGGTGCCGCAGTCGAAGCGCGTGCCCTGGAATCGATAGGCCAGTACCGGCTGTTCGCGCAGCAGCGCGGAAATCGCGTCGGTCAGCTGGATTTCGCCCCCGGCTCCCGGCGTAGTGGCTTCCAGCAGGTCGAAGATCCGGGGCGACAACACGTAACGCCCGACCACCGCCAGCGTGCTCGGCGCGCTTTCCGGCGCCGGCTTTTCCACGATCGCCGTGATCCGCCCCTGGCGCCCGGAGAATTCGTCGGTGGCGACGATGCCGTAACTGCCGGTCTGCCCGCGCGGCACGTCCTGGGTCGCGATCACGCTGGCTCCCGATCCCTGTGCGGCATCGGCCATCTGCTTCAGCGCACCCGGGCCACGATTCCAGATCAGGTCGTCCGGCAGCAGCACCGCGAACGGCTCGTCGCCGATCACCGGCCTCGCGCACAGCACGGCATGCCCCAGGCCCAGCGCCTCGGCCTGGGTCACGAATACCGCGCGCACGCCTTCGGGCAGCACGTTGCGCACCAGTTCCAGTTGCTCGGTCTTGCCGGCGCGCTCGAGCTTCTGTTCCAGCTCGTAGGCCTTGTCGAAATAATCCGCGACCGCATGCTTGTAACGATTGGTCACGAACACCAGGGTGTCGCAGCCTGCCTCGATCGCCTCGTCGACCGCGTACTGGATCAGCGGCTTGTCGATGATCGGCAGCATTTCCTTGGGCACGGTCTTGGTCGCCGGGAGGAACCGGGTGCCGAGGCCGGCCACGGGGAACACCGCCTTGCGGATGCGGCGGTGGCCTGATGGCATCGGGCTCATCAGGTCTTCCGGGCGGTGCGCGCCGGGAATGCGACCACGGTGGCCGAATCGTGCCCGGCAGGGGCGCTGTCGATCGGCACGAACTCCGGGACGGCCTCGCGCAACAACGCTGCGAGCTCCTCCACGTCGTAGCGTGCGACCGCATCGCGCATGCGCGTGCTGGCCGATACCACGCGCTCTGCGGCAATGCCGCGCGCCTCGGCCTGGAGGATCTTCGGATGCACGGTCGGACGATAGCGCTCTTCCGCATGGAACAGGTTTTCGTGCAGCTTTTCGCCCGCCCGCAATCCGGTGTAGACGATCGCGATGTCGCGTTCCGGCTGCTTGCCCGCGAGCCGGATCATCTGTTCGGCGAGCAGCCTGATCGCGATCGGCTCGCCCATGTCAAGCGTATAGACGGCGTGCTGCGAGCCGATCGCGGCGGCCTGCAGGATCAGCTGGCAGGCTTCCGGAATGGTCATGAAGTAACGCGTGACTTCCGCGTCGGTGACCGTGACCGGCCCGCCATTGCGGATCTGTTCGCGGAACAGCGGCACCACGCTGCCGGCCGAATCCAGCACGTTGCCGAAACGCACCGTTACCGAGCGCGTGGCGTGCGGCTCGGCCAGTGCCTGGCACACCATTTCGGCCAGGCGCTTGGTCGCACCCAGCACGTTGACCGGATCCACGGCCTTGTCGGTGGAAATCAGCACGAAACTGCCGACTCCGGCCCGTTGGCTTTCACGGGCCACGACCTCGGTCGCCAGCACGTTGTTGCGCACCGCTTCGCGCAGTTGCGTCTGCAGCAGGGGGACCTGTTTATAGGCGGCTGCATGGAAGACCGCCTCGGGTGATGAGCGGTCGAGTGCATGCCGCATCACCGCGGTGTCGCCGCAGTCACCGAGCACCGAGACGCAACGCACCTGGGGGAAATCGCGCCGCAACTCGGACTCCATGGTGCTCAGCGCAAGCTCGTCTATCTCCACCAGGGTGATCTGGTGGGCGCCGTGCCGCGCGCACTGGCGGCACAACTCGGACCCGATCGAGCCGCCGGCACCGGTCACCAGTACGCTGCGCCCGCCCAGCCAGCCGTGGATCGACTTCCAGTCGGGAGTCACCGGCTGCCGCCCTAGCAGGTCCTCGATCGCGACCTCCCTGAGCTCGCCCGGAAGCGACCGCCCCTCGAGCAGGTCGTCCAACCGGGGCACCCGTCGGAACGGCAAGCCCGTGCGCTCGCACGCAGCCACGATCCGGCGCATGGCCGCCGCATCCAGCGAAGGCATGGCGATGACCAGCAATTGCGCCGCGGTTTCGGGAGCGATCCGTTCGATATCCTCGATCCTGCCCAGCACGGGGATGCCTTGAAGGTGGCTGCCGCGCAGCTTCTTGGCATCGTCGAGGAAACCGACGGGCTGGTAGGCGCCCGCGCGATGCAGGTCGCGCACCAACGCTTCGCCGGCTTGCCCGGCGCCCAGGATCAGGACCCGAAGCACCGCCTGGTCCGAATACGAAAGCTGGTGGTCCTTCCATGCGCGATACAGCAATCGCGGCATGCCCAACAGCGCCGTCAACAGGATCGGATACAGCAGGAGCACCGTCCTGGGAACCTGCTCCAGGCGGTTGTACAGGAACAGGCCGATGACAATGGCAAGCAGGCCGAAGACACAGGCCTTGAGGATGTTGACCAGGTCCGGGACGCTCGCAAAGCGCCAGATGCCGCGGTACAGGCCTACCCGCCAGAACACCAGTCCCTGCGCCAGCAGCACCAGGGCGACTTCCATCGACCATGGCGACAGTGGCGAAGCCTCCGAGCGCATCGCATAGCGGAACAGGTGCAGGCCCGTCCAGGCCAACCACACCATGCACAGGTCGTGCATGACGACAGCCGCGCGCGGCAACCCGATGGTGACGCGATCCTTCCAGCCGGTCATTCCCCCTCCCCTTCGACCCTTCCAGCCATCCCTTGCAGTCCCCACCATGCCACGGCGGAAACCAGGTACCCCGCTCCGACGATTCCCATTATAGCCACCGGCGGCCAATGCCTCGCGACGAGCATGGTCGCCACGGCGATCGAGGTCCACCCGAAATAAGCGCTGGTCGCCATGCCATGTGTGCCGTTCCTGCGGGTCCATCGTTGGTAGGCGTGTTGCGCATGTGGCAGCCACCAGCGATCACCGCGCACCATGCGAGCACCAAGCGTCAAGGCAGCGTCAACTGCGAACGCGCAAAGCGGCAGCAGAAGGACAAGCGATTCCCGCCAGTCCAGTTCCAGCGACAGCAGCGCAAGCAATGCGGCCAAGGCGAAACCGATGGCGCCGCTGCCGACATCGCCGAGGAAAATGCGCGCCCTGGGCAGGTTGAACGGCAGGAACCCCGCACACGCGGCCAGCAGGGCCGAACCGAGCCATGCCACTGCGCCGCCGCCGGCAAACACTGCATATCCCAACGCCACCAGTCCCGCCTGGCTGGCCGCCAGGCCGTCGATGCCGTCCATGAAATTCCAGATGTTCACCAGCGCCAGGGCCAGCAGGAAGGCCATGGCAGCGGCCCCCGGGCCGCCACCGGCGGCGAATACGGCCCAGGCCAGGATCGCCGCCGCGACCGCATGCGTGCCGAGTCGAAGCCAGGGCGACAGCGGTCTATGGTCATCGATCCAGCCAATGCCCGCGACCAGCAGCAGGCCGGTGCCGATGGCCGCATGCAGCAGCGCCCTTGCCGGGTCGGACAGCGCCAGCCATGCCAGCGCGACCAGCATGGCTGCGACAATCGCGATCCCGCCGCCGCGCGGCGTTGGCGTGTCGTGGCTGCGTCGTTCGCCGGGTTGGTCGATCAAGGCGTGCCGCAGCGCATAGCCACGCGCCAGCCAGGTGCCGGCCAGGCCGATCGCGAAATGCAATGCGAGCCACCACGGCATGCCGGGTCCTGGCACGTTCACACCACCGCGTAGTTGAGCAGGGGCTTCACCGTGCCCCATTCCTTGCAGCTGGGGCACTGCCAATGGTGGCTGCGCGCACCGAAGCCGCAACGACTGCAGCGATAGCTCGGGTTGCGCACCAGCAACTGGTCGGTGATGTGCTTGAGGTCGTGCAGGGTCGCGACCGGATCGGCGTTCTCGACAAGCGTGAGGTCGATCAACGCCGCCTCGCCACGCACCGAGGGCCGGTCCTTGAGCTGTTGCGCCAGGTACGCGCGCGCGGCAGCCACGCCCTCCTCGCCCTCGACCAGTCGGGTCAACGCCAGCACCGGCGATACGCCACGGTAGTGTTCCGCCATTTCGGCCAGGAACGCGCGCGCGCCGGTGCTGTCGGCCACGCGCGCGTAGCTGGCAAGCAAGGCCGGCAACAGTTCGGGCAGGTAATCGGGATCGTGCCGTGCGGCGCGCTCGAAGGCGCGGATCGCGGCGGCATCGTTGCCGGCATCGACTTCGATCCGCCCTTCCAGCATGCCGGCCCGGACCGAGGTGGAGTCGGCGGCGTAGGCGCGCGCGATCGAGGCGCGGGCCGCCGCGATCTCGCCGGCGGCACGATGGCGATCGGCCAGTTCGCACTCGAACTGCGCGATCAGCTTGCCCATCGGCTCGCCGGTCGCGGCCTCGAAACGGCTCGCGTTCTCGATCGCCTTCGGCCAGTCGCGCTCGGACTGGTAGATGCCGATCAGGTGCTTCAGGGCCTGCGGCGCGCGCTGGTCGATCTTGGCCAGGTCCGTGAACACCGTCTCGGCGCGATCCAGCAGGCCGGAGCGCATGTAGTCCTCGCCCAGCGCCAGCAGCGCCTGCACTTTCTGGGCATCGCTGAGGTCGTGGCGCTGGACCAGCGCCTGGTGGAGGCGGATGGCGCGATCCACCTCGCCGCGGCGACGGAACAGGTGGCCGAGCGCGACCTGGGTCTCGAAGGTGTCCTTGTCCAGTTCCGCGATGTGCAGGAACAGCTCGATCGCCTTGTCGGGCTGTTCGTTGAGCAGGTAGTTCAAGCCGCGGAAATAGGTGGTGGAGAGCTTGCTGACCTGGCTGTCGCTGTGGCGCTCGCCGCCGCGGCGGCCGATCACCCAGCCGCTGAGCGCAGCCAGCGGCAGCAGCATCACGTACCAGATCCATTGGTCGAGGAAGGCCATGCTCAGCGTTCCTTTTCCGTTGCCGAAGTCGCCAGCGCCTTGCGCAGCCGCTGCCGCAACGGCAACACCACGCTGGCACTCAGCACCAGGCCGCCGACGACGACCCCGACCAGCAAGGCCACCAGCACGCTGACGCCCAGCGTCGCATGCCATGCGCTGAATCCCAGGTCCAGCACCACGGGCTGCGGGTTGAGTGCCCCGACCACCAGGCCCACGGCAAGGAAAACAATGGCGAGCAAGAGGCGGATCAGGCGCATCGTTCGGCTCCGGGTGCTGCGTTAGCTTAGCCCAGGCGCCGCGCGATCTTCAGCGGACCGATGCCATGCGAACCGGACGGCCGCGGCCGCGCAGGGCTTCAGTCGTCGACCGCCAGGGGCATGGCGCCGCTGACGCGTTCGCGCAGTTCCTTGCCCGGCTTGAAATGCGGGACGTGCTTGCCCGGCAGGGCGACGGCGTCGCCGGTCTTGGGGTTGCGGCCGGTGCGTGGCGGCCGGTAATGCAGGGAAAAACTGCCGAAGCCGCGGATTTCGATGCGTTCGCCAAGCGCAAGCGCGCCACCCATCATCTCCAGCAGCGACTTGACCGCCAGATCGACGTCGTCCGCCTTCAGGTGGCCCTGGCGCAGCGTGAGCAGTTCGATCAGTTCGGACTTGGTCATGGTCTCGAAGGCCTTGGCGCGAGTGGCTCGCGGTGCAGCAGTGGCCCGGCGACGGATCGCCGGGCCGTTGCAGGCTGCCTTGGTGCTTACTCGGACTTGCTCTCGAGCTGCTCGCGCAACAGCGCGCCGAGCTTGGTGGTGCCGCTGGAGGCATCGGCCGCCGACTTGTTGTACTCGGCCAGGGCTTCCTGGGTCTCGGCCTCGTCCTTGGCCTTGACCGACAGCTGCATCAGGCGGCTCTTGCGGTCGGTGCCGACGATCTTGGCCTCGACCTCGTCGCCGACCTTGAGCTTCTGGCTGGCGTCCTCGACCCGCTCGTGGGCGATGTCGCGCGCGGCCAGGTAGCCTTCGACGCCGTCGCCCAGGTCGATGGTCGCGCCCTTGGCGTCGACTTCCTTGACCGTGCCCTTGACGATCGAACCGCGGGTGTTGTTGGCCTGGAACTGGCCCATCGGGTCCTGCTCCAGCTGCTTGACGCCCAGCGAGATGCGCTCGCGCTCCGGATCGACCGCCAGCACCACCGCTTCCAGCGTGTCGCCCTTCTTGTAGTTGCGGGCGATGTCCTCGCCGGTCGAGTTCCAGCTGATGTCCGACAGGTGGATCAGTCCGTCGATGCCGCCGTCCAGGCCGATGAAGATGCCGAAATCGGTGATCGACTTGATCTGGCCGTCGACCTTGTCGCCCTTCTTGTGGATCGCGGCGAAGGTCTCCCACGGATTGCTGGTGACCTGCTTGATGCCCAGCGAGATGCGGCGGCGCTCCTCGTCCACGTCCAGCACCATGACCTGGACCTCGTCGCCGACCTGCACCACCTTGGACGGATTGACGTTCTTGTTGGTCCAGTCCATCTCGGACACGTGCACCAGGCCTTCGACGCCCGGCTCGATCTCGACGAACGCGCCGTAGTCGGTGACGTTGCTGACCTTGCCGAACACGCGGGTGTTGGACGGGTAGCGACGCGCGATGTTGTCCCACGGATCCTCGCCCAGCTGCTTCAGGCCGAGGCTGACGCGGTTGCGCTCCTTGTCGTACTTGAGCACGCGCACGTCGAGCTCCGCGCCCACTTCCACGACTTCGGACGGATGGCGCACGCGCTTCCAGGCCATGTCGGTGATGTGC
>JAKFDF010000284.1:0-2660 GCA_036676275.1 Lysobacter sp. | reverse complement strand
ATCCTCCGCCGGCGTGCCGTCCGCGGCGGGCCAGTTGTAGGTGAGCTCGATTTCCGCCTCGGGACTTTCCGGCGCGGACAGGAACACGAGCGTGAACCTGCCTTGCTCGTTGTCCATGCGCCGGACCTCGCGCAGGCCGAGCCCGTCGCAGTAGAAGCGCAGCGAGGCATCCAGGTCGCGCACTCTGACCATCGTGTGCAGGTACTTCATGGCGAGGCACCGTTGGCGGATACACCATGATCCCATGCCGCGCCGGGACCTGCATGGCGCCTTCCGGCTCGGGATCGACGGTGGATCGACCAACAATTTGCCCGGGACGCGCGTCGCCCATTTGCTGCAAGCCACTTCACCCTGCTCCACCGGCGGTGCCCGCCGCACGAGCTGCGCCGGGGTTCCGTGCCGCCACTACCGCCGGCTGTCGACGGCCGCCGGCGGCGCGGTGTTGCGGGTGCTCCCGCCACCGGCCTGCCCCCCCTGCCCGGGCGGCCGGTACGCATCGCGGACGCTGCTCGCTTCCGGAAGGATGTAAACCACCCCACTTGTAGCCGCGAAGGCGGGGTGGACCACATCGTCGTAGAACTCCACGGGCACATTGATGCAGCCGTAGGAGATCCGGTTGTCCTCGGAGGTCCCGCTTTGCAGGCGTTGCGCGCGACGTTCGGCCGGCGTGCCCTTGACGACCCGATGCAGTGCGATCGCATTGTCGTAGTCGATCCACAGGATGTCCTGTCCGTGCAGGTCCTCGCCAAGCGATGCGACGAAGCGACCGGCAGGCGTCGTGCGTTCGTCCGGGCGAATCGCCGACATCTTCCGGTCGCCGATTCCGGGGGCCGATCCGTCCCCCCGGGCGATGCCCAGCAGCGCGGGGGCCGCCCCCGCGAGCCGGCCGTCGGCGTCCATCACGAACACCATGGCGTTGACCTTGTCGATGATGACGTAGGGCATCCCGGCATTGTCCCCGCTGCGGGCGATCCAGTCCGCCATGTACCGCGCATCCGCCGAAGCCGCTTCCATCGGCGACTGCGGGCGGGCCAGCCCCCCGGCGTCCACGTTACCCGGAGCCGGCATGCCCGCTGCACGGTCGTGGCTCGCTTGCGGCGGCGTGTTCGCCGGGCGGGCCTCGGCACATGGTTGCATCGCAAGCACGGCAACCAACGCCAGCGTGGAAGCGGTGGTCGCTCCCGGTCGGCGCCTGGTCACGCCCGACGTGTCGATCCGCATGATCGGGGGTCCCGGCGAGCGCTAGTTGCGGTACGGCTTGGGCTTCCGCACCGGTGCCACGTAAGGCACCTTCTCTTCCTCCGGCGGCTTGACCACACTCAGGACCACCGGCGGCGGCGGTTGTGGCGTGACCACGACGAGCGTGTCCGGTGGCGGCGGGAGATCGACGACACCGGGCGGCGGTGGCACATAGATGGTCGTCACCGGGGGAGTGACCGGCGGCGGAGTGCCCGGCGGCGGCGGCGGCGGCGGAGTGCCCGGCGGCGGCGGCGACGCGGCGGTTACGTCGCCGGTGGTATGGGCGACCACCGGGCCGCAGCAATTGAAGGGCAAGGCATAGGCCCCTGCATTGGGACCGCCCAGCGTGTAGCCAGTGAACCTGATCCCCTTGCCGGCGCCGACTCCGGGTGAATCGAAATTGGCGCTGGCTCCCGGCCCGGCCACCAGCGTGACCCCGATCGGATCGCCCTTCAACCCCGACAAGGTGGTTGTCGTCGTCCCGTCGTACTCCTTGTCGCCACCCGCCGCGAACACCAGCATGTATTGCGACAGCGCTGCGCCCTCGGTCAGGGTGAAGTACGGCAGATAATCCGTCGGCGCCGTGTACGAGACCGGGTTGTAATAGATGTTGACCGGCGCGGCCGTCACCGTCGCCATCGGCGCAAGGGAATCGAAGATGACGGTGCCCCCGGCAATCCCGGGCCCGGTGCCGTCGGTGTCCGCGCTCAACGTCAGCCCCAGGGGAAGTCCGAGGCTGCGCGTGGGGTCGGCGGTTCCGCGCGTCAAGGTGATGGCACTGAAGATGTTGATGTCGTTGGCCGCGCAGATCAGCAGGTTGCCATCGGTGACGGTGATGGCCCCGCGGTCGTTGACGTCGTTGCCCGCGGCGAGCAGCACGCTGCCGTTGGTCGTGGTGATAGCCGCATCGACATTGACGTCGCGACCGCAACAGGCCACCAGGTTGCCGTTGGTGGCGGTGACTGCGGCATTGAAATTGATGTCGCGATCGGCGTTCAGGGTCAACGTCGTGGGGTCGCCACTGGCCGACCAGCTCACGGCGTCGTTGACGTTGATGTCGCCGTAGTCGGTGCCGGCGCCCGCCGTGGTGATCGTGATGTTGTTGGTGACCAGCTGTCCGGAGAGCGTCGCACCGGAGATGTTGTCGCCGGGCGCGCTGCCGATGGTGAAATCCTGGGGGTCGATCAGCCATTGGCCGGTCGTTCCGCGGGCTGCCGCGGTGGTCACCCGGGCGCCATCGTCGATGTCGACATGGGCGGCCGACGTTTCGATGAATCCGCCGTCGCCGCCATCCGGAGCGCTCGCGTCGAGCGTACCGGAAAGATGGACGGTTCCCGATTGCTTGTCGGCGAGCAGCAGGATCGAGCCGTTGTGGTTCTGCAGGGTCCGCGCCTGGATCACGCCGGTGTTGTTGACGACGG
>JAKFDF010000283.1:0-16653 GCA_036676275.1 Lysobacter sp. | reverse complement strand
TACAGCGCCAGCGGCCTGGGCAGCATCCTGCTGATGGTCGCCGCCTGCGTGCTGCCGTGGCTGCTGCCCCTGCCGCTGGGCGTGGCCTGGCTGGTCCTCAGCGAGTTCCTGGTGGTGCCGGTGTACGTGCGCTGGCTCGACATGTCCTGGGTCGAGGCGCTGATGCAGTCGCTGCTGTACGCCGGCTTCTCCGGCTTCGTGTTCGTCACCAGCCTGGTGGCGCGGCAGCAGGCGCAGGCGCGCGAGGACCAGCGCCGGCTCAACGCCGAGCTGCGCGCCACCCGCGCGCTGCTGGCCGAGAGCGCGCGAATCAACGAGCGCACCCGCATCTCCCGGGAGCTGCACGACCTGCTGGGCCACCATCTCACCGCGCTCAGCCTCAACCTGGAAGTCGCCGGCCACCTGGTGCAGGGCAAGGCGCAGGAACACGTCAACCAGGCCCACACCCTGGCGCGGCTGCTGCTCAGCGACGTGCGCGAGGCGGTCAGCCGGCTGCGCGAGGACGATGCCGCGATCGACATGGCGGCGACCCTGCGGCCGCTCGCCGACAACGTCGCCGGGCTGCAGATCGCGATGGAGATGCCGCAACCGTTCCTGCTCGACGACCCGGAGCGCGCGCACGTGTTGCTGCGCTGCACCCAGGAGATCATCACCAACGCCGTGCGCCACGCCCAGGCCGGCGAATTGCACCTGCATTACCGCTACGATGGCCGCCTGGTACGGCTGCAGGCGCGCGACAATGGCCGCGGCGCCGAAGCGCCGGTCGCCGGCAACGGCCTGCGCGGCATGCGCGAGCGATTGGCTGCCTACGGTGGCCGGGTCGACATCGATACCCGGCCCGGCCGCGGGTTCGCGGTCGACCTGCGCCTGCCGCTGGAAGAGGGTCCCGTCGTCACCGCGCCGGTGCAGATGGGGCCGGCCGAGGCCGCGGTGGTACTGAAATGAACATCCCGGGCAACCCCGTGGCAACGCACCTTCGGAGAGAGGCCGCATGATCCGCATCTGCCTGGTCGACGATCAAACCCTGGTACGCCAGGGCATCCGCTCGCTGCTGGCATTGGCCGAGGGCATCGAGGTCGTGGCCGAGGCCGGCGACGGCAAGCAGGCGGTCGAGCTGATCCCGCAGGTCAAGCCGGACGTGGTGCTGATGGACATGCGGATGCCGGCGATGTCCGGGCTGGAGGCGCTGCAGGCGCTGGCCCGGATCGACGCGCTGCCGCCGACCATCATCCTGACCACCTTCGACGACGACCAGCTGGTGCTGGCCGGGCTCAAGGCCGGCGCCAAGGGCTACCTGCTCAAGGACGTGTCGCTGGAGCAGCTGGTCGGCGCGATCCAGGCGGTGGCCGCCGGCGGCTCGCTGGTGCAGCCGGCGGTGACCCAGCGCCTGCTGTCGGGCCTGGAGCACATGCGCAACGATTTCGTCAGCCTCGACCGGCCCGATCCGCTGACCGACCGCGAGACGGAAATCCTGCGGTTGATGGCTTCGGGCTTCTCCAACAAGGAGATCGCCAATTCGCTGGGCGTGGCCGAGGGCACGATCAAGAACCACGTCTCCAACATCCTGTCCAAGCTCGGCGTCCGCGACCGCACCCGTGCGGTGTTGAAGGCCTTCGAACTGCAGCTGGTC
Organism: Lysobacter sp.; assembly: GCA_036676275.1. GTDB lineage: Bacteria > Pseudomonadota > Gammaproteobacteria > Xanthomonadales > Xanthomonadaceae > Cognatiluteimonas. Next base: position 15,023 of record JAKFDF010000283.1, on the reverse strand, counting down.
TGACCGACAGGATGCCCCGCCCGGCGCAGCGCGCCGGGCGTTCGCGACCGCGCGAGCCGGTGGCTCGCAAGCAGCGGTCGCTCACCCTCGGCAAGCTGGGCGTCCGCGACCGCACCCGGGCGGTGCTCAGGGCGTTCGAGCTGCAACTGGTCTGATCTGCGTCTGGTGTTCTGCGCGCCGGGTCGCGATGGGGCTTGCGCGACGGCGCGGCACGCCGGAGTTGCGCCGGGCCGGCGATGGGCCGCGGCCGTGACGGTCGAAAGCCCGGGCAAGCCAGTCTCCCCGCGCGCCGGCGCGTCGGAAGTCGTCACCGGGCGACTTCCTCGCGGCGCGGCGGCGCGCTACGATTAGAGGTCTGCGCCCCCGGCTACCGGGCCGGGCCGGGCCGGCCCTGGAGAATCCTGAATGACCCGTTTGATCGAAGTGCTGATTTCGCTGGCGATCGTCGCCGTGCTGTTCCTGCTGGTGGCGCTGGTGCTGCCGTCCAGCCGTCATCTGACCGAAAAGGTCGAGACCAACCGCAAGATGACGATCGTGTACGACACGCTCAACAGCCTGCGCCGCTTCCGGGACTGGAATCCGCTGGTGCTGCGCGATCCGCGCATGAAGCTGCAGTTGTCGGGCCCGGATTCCGGTGTCGGCGCCCGCATGGATTACAGCTCCAGCAACCCGCAGCTGGGTACCGGCAGCTGGGAGATCGTCGCGACCGAGCCCAACGCCAGTGTCACCTACGCGATCGTCAATCCGCAGCGCGGGCACGACAAGCGCAGCGTGTTCAGCCTCAAGCCGACCGGCCGCGCCGGCCGCAACGTCGAGATCACCCAGAGCTACGATGTCGACTACGGCTGGGACCTGCTCGGCCGCTACGCCGGCCTGTACGTCAGCCGCCACGTCGGCGACGACATGCAGCTGGGCCTCGAGCGCCTGTCCAACATGCTGGCGCAGGTGCCCAACGTCGACTACCGCATGCAGGGCAGCAAGCTCGCCGGGCTGAAGGTGGTCGACGTGCCTGCCGAGGACCTGCTGGTGGTCAGCGCCGGTTCGATCGAGCGCAACAACCAGAAGATCAAGGATTCGATGAAGGCAAACATGGAGTGGATCAACCGCACCATGGCCGCCAGCGGCCTGGTCGCCGCCGGTCCGATGCGGATCGTCTCCACCGAACTGGGACGCGAGACCTATACCTTCGACGTCGTCCAGCCGGTGCGCAGGGGCGCCGCCAAGGCCGATGCCGCCGCCGCGGGCGAGGGCACGGAGGACGAGGCCGCCGCCGCACCGGTCGCCTCCGCCGCAAGTAGCGGTCCGCTCACCGGCATCAAGCTGCAGGGCCCGGTGAAGTACGAGCACACCGAAGGCGGCCGCGCCGCCACCGGTTCCTACACCGGCTACATGGCCGAACTGGAAGCCGTGCGCAACGCGGTGCGTGCCTGGGCGCTGACCCAGGGCGAGGAAGCCGTCGGGCGCCCGTACGAGGTGTACAAGAATGGCATCGACCAGGCCTTCACCGCCGACGGCGAGTACCAGGTCTACTGGATGCTGAAGCCGTAAGACGACGCGCTCCGTGCCGCGACCGTAGCGCGCCGCGTCCCTGACGCGGCGCGTTGCGTTTGCGGCTCGCGGTGCGGCCGCAACCAGCCCCGGCCGGATCGCATCAGGCAATCGACAGGAGGACCCAGGCGCATGCATGCACCGTCGACCCCTTCCGGCACCATGCGCGCGCATCGCTGGCTTGCCGCCAGCGGCGCGCTGTACGCCGCCGCGGCAGTGGCGCTGTCGGCCTATGCGTCGCATGCCGTCCAGGGCCATGCGCAGGCGCGGCTGCAGACCGCGGCGATCTTCGCGTTCGGCCATGGCCTGGCCCTGGCGCTGCTGGCGCCGACGACCCGCCATCGGCTCGGGCGCTGCGCGCTGGCGGCGTTGTCCCTGGGCGTGCTGCTGTTCTGCGGCAGCCTGGTGTCCAGCGTGTTGGCGCACTGGCCGACCACGCTGGCGCCGCTGGGCGGGATGCTGCTGATCGGCGGCTGGCTGCTGCTGGCCATCGACCTGTTGCGGCGCTGACGCCATGCCCCGGCACGCACGCGGATTCGACACCGACGCGGCCTTCGCGCACCTGGCCCGGCGCGACCGCAAGCTCGGCAGCTGGATGAAGAAGCTCGGTCCGATCGCGCCGGATCCGCGCTGGCGCAAGTCATTCGACCCGGTCGATGCGCTGGCGCGCGCGATCCTCTACCAGCAGCTCAGCGGCAAGGCCGCGGCGACGATCGTCGGCCGGGTCGAAGCCGCGATCGGCAGCGACCGTTTCCACTGCGACACGCTCGCCCGCTGCGACGACGCCGCCATCCGCGCCTGCGGCGTCTCGGGCAACAAGCTGCTGGCGCTGCGCGACCTGGCATTGCGCGAATCGCGCGGCGAGATCCCGGACCTGCGGCGGATGTCGACGATGGACAACGAAGCCATCATTGCTGCCCTGGTGCCGGTCCGCGGCATCGGCCGCTGGACCGTGGAGATGATGCTGATGTTCCGGCTCGGCCGCCCCGACGTGCTGCCGGTGGACGACCTGGGCATCCGCAAGGGTGCGCAGGCGGTCGACAAGGCCGAGGCCATGCCGGCGCCCAGGGCGCTGCTCGAACGAGGCGAATGCTGGGGTCCGTATCGCACCTACGCCAGCCTGTACCTGTGGCGGATCGCCGACGCGGGCAATGCCGCGAAAGCGCCCGCCAAGCGTTCCCAGGACTGATTGTCGCACGCCACGGAGCGGGGCCGCTTCGGGTCTTCTCCTGCGCCGGCGAAGGAACATGCCGGCAGCGGGCGATTGGCGTTGACAATGCCAACGCCGCAACGCAACATACGCGCCCTGCACCCTGCCCGGGTGGCGGAATTGGTAGACGCACTAGCTTCAGGTGCTAGCGGGGGCAACTTCGTGGAGGTTCGAGTCCTCTCCCGGGCACCAGGCTGCAGGCGACGCATCATCGTCGGATCGACCTGAAAAACCCCGCGATCGCGGGGTTTTTTATTGCCTGCGCAATGCCGCCGGTGTCGCCCCCGGGGCATTGCGGAAGAAGTCGCGAACACACGGGCCCGCGTGCGGCCCGTGTAACATCGCGGCGATGACCAAGCCACCCAGCAAGCGCGGTAGCGGCCGCGGCGGCAAGACGCCGCGAAAATCCGTCGGCGCCAAGCCGCCATCGCCCGGGCACGGCCGCAAGCCCCACGCCAGTCCGCATCTTCCATCGTGGTTGCCGGACGCGGGGCTGGCCCGTGCAATGGGGCCGGGCAGGGCGGCGGCGGGCGCCGGTGGCGGGATGCCCGACCCGCAGGCGGCGCGCGAGGCCGCGCGCTACGAACAGCCGATCGCCAGCCGCGAGATGATCCTGCAGGTGCTGGCGGCGCACGACGGGCCGATGGATGCCGAAGCCCTTGCGTCGAAACTGGCGCTGGCCACCCCCGACCGCCTGGATGCCTTGGGCAAGCGCCTGGGCGCGATGCTGCGCGACGGCCAGTTGCTGCAGAACCGGCGCGGCGGTTTCGTGCCGGCCGAACGCGCGGACCTGATCGCCGGCACGATCATCGCCAATCCAGACGGCTTCGGCTTCCTGCGCCCCGACAAGGGCGGTGGCGACGACCTGTTCCTGCCGCCGTTCGAGATGCGCAAGGCGATGCATGGCGATCGCGTGCTCGCCAGCGTCACCGGCGTGGACCGTCGCGGCCGCCGCGAGGGCGCGATCGTCGAGGTGCTCGAACGCCGCCTCAACCGCCTGCTCGGCCGCTACACCGAAGAAGCCGGCATCGCCTACGTGGTGCCCGATGACAAGCGCATCCAGCGCAACGTGATGATCCCGCAGGATGCGCGCCAGGACGCCAGGCCCGGACAACTGGTCGTGGTCGAGATCACCCAGGCGCAGGACCAGCATCGCCCGCCCATCGGCAAGGTGCTGGCGGTGCTTGGCGACAGGTTGACCGCGTCGCTGGCGGTGGTGGCGGCGATCCATGGCCACGAGATCCCCAACGAGTTCTCGCCGGAGGTCCTGGCGCAGGCGACCGCGGTGCCGCTGGAAGTGCAGCAGCCCGACATCCTCAAGCGACTCGACCTGCGCGCCTTCCCGCTGGTCACCATCGATGGCGAGGACGCCAAGGATTTCGACGACGCGGTCTGGTGCGAACCCAACCGCGACGGCTTCCGCCTGATCGTGGCGATCGCCGATGTCTCGCATTACGTGCGACCGGGTACGCCGCTGGACGACGAAGCGCAGCTGCGCGCGACCTCGGTGTATTTCCCCGGATTCGTGGTGCCGATGCTGCCGGAAACCCTCAGCAACGGTATCTGTTCGCTGATGCCCACGGTCGATCGGCTGTGCTTCGTGTGCGACATGCAGGTTGGTCGCGATGGGGTGGTCACCCGCGCGGGTTTCCACGAAGCGGTGATGCATTCGCATGCGCGGCTGACCTACACCGATGTCTGGAACGTGGTCGGCGATGGCATCGCCGAGGACGAGCACGCCCAGGCGCTGGCCAAGGTCGGCAACCTGCTGCCGCAGGTCCGGCACTTGCACCAGTTGTACAAGGTGCTCGAGCGCGCGCGGGCCAAACGCGGCGCGATCGAGTTCGAGAGCAGCGAGGTCCGCTTCCTGCTGGATGCCAAGGGAGAAGTGACCCAGGGCGGCATGCTCCAGCGCAACGACGCGCACAAGCTGATCGAGGAGTGCATGATCGCGGCCAACGTGCAGGCCGCGCTGTACCTGCTGTCCACCCACATCCCGGCGCCGTATCGCGACCACGACAAGCCGCCGGAATCCAAGTATGCCGACCTGCTGGAGTTCCTGAAGGAGTTCCAGTTGCGGATGCCGCCATGGGCGAAAGTGCAGCCCCGGGATTTCCGCAACCTGCTGGAGAAGATCCGCGAGCGCCCGGACGCGACGCTGCTGGAATCGGTGCTGCTGCGCAGCCAGTCGCTGGCCGTGTATTCGCCGGACAACATCGGCCATTTCGGGCTGGCGCTGGAGGCGTACGCGCACTTCACCTCGCCGATCCGCCGCTACCCCGACCTGCTGGTGCACCGTGCGATCAAGCACGCGCTGGCCGGCGGCAAGCCGGACACCTACACCTATACGCCGCATGCGATGGCGAGCCTGTCGCTGCAATGCTCGGAACGCTCGCGGCGCGCCGACGAGGCGCAGCGCGAAGTCGACGAACGCTATCGCGCGGCGTGGATGGAAAGCCACGTGGGCAAGGAGTTCGACGGCACCATCAGCGGGGTGACCAGCTTCGGCCTGTTCGTGGAACTGGACGACTCCAAGGTCAACGGGCTGGTCCACGTGACCCAGCTCGCAAACGATTTCTACCACTTCGATGCGGTGCGCAAGACCCTGACCGGCGAGCGCCGTGGCCGTTCCTATCGCCTCGGCGACCGGGTGCGCGTGGTGGTGCTCAAGGCCAGCGTGGAAGACCGCAAGATCGACTTCCGGCTGGTCGAGGGCGATGCCGGGGGCCAGAAGCCGCTGCCCGAAGCTGGCCAGCCGGCGAAGCGGCGGAAGAAGCGGTACTGACGAAGGCCGATCCGACCGCGGCGATCAGGCCGGGCGATGGCCCGCGCCTGCCGCGGACATCGCCGTTCGCGTCGCGGCCAGCCGCCATGGCCGGCCGGCCCGCGCGCGCCGCGCGCCGCGGGGGGCGCCGCCCGTGGCGCGGGTTGCGTCCCAAGGGCGCAGATCCGCGGCCAGGGCACCTGTCTCGGGCACAATAGCCGGATGAGCAAGGACAGCCAATGGATCGCGGGCATCAATGCGGTCGCCTCGGCGATCGAGCACGACGCCGGCAACGTGCGCGAAGTATTGCTCGAGGCCGGGGCGAAGAACCCGCGCATCGTCGAGATCGAAGGCAATGCGCGGCGCATGGGCATCGACGTGCGCCGGGTCGCGCAGCAGGCGCTGGACGGCGTCGCCGGCGGCCTGCGCCACCAGGGCGCGGTCGCGCGCTATGCGGCGGCGAAAACCTGGGACGAGCACGAGCTGCCGGGCCTCGTCGAGGCGGCGCAGGGCAGGGCGCTGATCCTCGTCCTGGACGGCGTGCAGGATCCGCACAACCTCGGTGCCTGCCTGCGCAGCGCGGCCGCCGCCGGCGCCACCGCGGTCGTCATCCCCAAGGACAAGGCGGTGCAGGTCAACGCCACCGTGCGCAAGACCTCGGCCGGGGCCGCCGACAGCATCCCGGTGATCCGCGCCACCAACCTGGCGCGCTGCCTGCGCGAGCTGCAGCAACTGGGCGTCTGGATCTACGGCCTGGCCGGCGACGCCGCGGCCTCGCTGTACGCGATCGACCTCAAGGGCAACGTCGCGCTGGTGCTGGGCGGCGAGGCCGACGGCCTGCGCCGGTTGACGCGCGAGCATTGCGACCAGCTGGTGAAGATCCCGATGCCGGGGGACACCGAAAGCCTCAACGTGTCCGTCGCCACCGGCGTGACCTTGTTCGAGGCCGTGCGGCAGCGACAGGCCTGATCACGCCAATGTTGTTCGTGGGAACGGCTTGCAGCCGCGAGCTCTTGCCCGGATGCAACCCGATCGGGGCTCGCGGCTGCAAGCCGCTCCTGCAAGGAACTGGCAATGATCATCGACGGAGCAATGGCATGAACCTGCAGTGGTACGACTGGGTCGGCATGGCCGGCACGCTGATGGTGCTGGGTGCGTTCGCGCTGCTGCAGGCCGGGCGGCTCTCGGGCACCGGGATCGTCTACCAGTTGCTCAACCTGTTCGGCGCCGGCGGCGTGCTGCTGTCGCTGCTGGGCACCTTCAACGTGTCGGTCTTCCTGCTCGAAGCCACGTGGGTGCTGATCAGCGGCTACGGCATCGCGCGCTCGTTCAAGGCCCGGCGCGAGTCGACGCGCTACTGACCGGCGGTGTCTTCGCCTGCGGGATCGGCCTCCAGGAACCACGCCGGAAGGACGGCCCGCCGGACGATTCCTGCTTCTATGTCGCCTGGTCGCCGGCCGGCGTGATCACGGTGCCGCTTTCGTCACCGCGCATTGGCGTACCGGACGCTGGCCGCGACCATGTATTGGCGACCTTGCAGAACAACTCCGCGGTGCGCTCGGCGTCGTACACCGCAGAATGCGCCTCGTCGCTGTTCCACTGGTAGCCCGCGGCCTGCACCGCGCGCGCCAGCACCGTCTGCCCGTAGGCGACGCCACCGAGCGTGACCGTGTCGAACACGCTGAAGGGGTGGAACGGATTGCGCTTGTGCTGCACCCGCGCCACGGCGGCGTTGAGGAAATTGAGGTCGAAGTGGGCGTTGTGGCCGACCAGGATCGCGCGCTGGCAACCGTGCCTGCGCACCGCCGCGCGCACCGCGGCGAAGACGTGGTCGAGCGCTTCCTTTTCCGGCTTGGCCATGCGGAACGGGTGGTCGAGGATGATCCCGGTGACCTCCAGCGACTTGGGGTCGATCTCGGTGCCGGGGGCCGGCTGCAGGTGCGCGCACGCGACCTCGCCGGGGACGAAGTCGCCGGCGTCGTCGAGTTCGACCGGGATCGCGGCGATCTCCAGCAGCGCGTGCCGGTTCCAGTCGAAGCCGCCGGTTTCCACGTCCACCACCACCGGCAGGTAGCCGCGGAAGCGTTCGGCCATGGGCCGGAACGGCGGCGCTGCGGGATTCGGGGGGGCGTCCTCGTGCATCGGCGAAGCGTAACAGAGCGCGCGAGGCGGTCACTGCCGCGCGTTCCCGCAACGCAACGCCGCGCGCGGCGCGACCCGCGGGTTGCGATGCCGGGGGCCGCGGATTGATCGTGCGGGGCGCCTTGCAGGCGCGGGTTCCGGCCAGTCCAGCCAGGCCAGGCCGGTCGGATCGGGTTGAAGGGCGCGCGCCTGGGACAGGCTGGCACCGGCGCGGTTCGCCGCGCGCGCTTCCCGGACGGCGGGGTTCAGGTCGCGGTATTGGTCTCGTCGCGCTTGTCGCGGGGCGGCAGCGCGTCGTCGCCGTGCACCAGGAACCAGACATTCTCGGCGATGTTGGTGGCGTGGTCGCCGATGCGCTCGATGTTCTTGGCCATGAACAGCAGGTGGGTGCACGGGGTGATGCTGCGTGCGTCCTCCATCATGTAGGTGAGCAGCTCGCGGAACAGGCCGGTGTACTGGGCGTCGAGTTCGGCGTCGCTGTCGCGCACGCGCTGCGCGGCGGCGGCGTCGCCGTCGCGGTAGGCGGCGACCACGTCCCGCACCTGCTGCACCGCCAGGACGCCGAGCGCGGACAGGCCGCGGGTGTGCGGCAGCGGCGGCGACAGGTTCAGCGCCATCGAGCGCTTGGCCACGTTGGCGGCGTAGTCGCCGATGCGCTCGATGTCGGAAGCGATCCGCAACGCGGCCAGGATTTCGCGCAGGTCGCGCGCCATCGGCCCGCGCAGCGCGAGCTTCATCACGTCCTGGCTGACCTCGTGCTCCAGCGTGTCGATCGCCTCGTCGTTGCCGATGATGCGTTCGGCGGCCTTGTCGTCGCGTCGTTCGACGACGTCCAGCGCGGCCTCCAGCTGCGCCGCGGCCATCTCGCCCATGCGCAGGAGTTCGCCCTTCAGCCGTTGCTGTTCGTCGTCGTGGCTCCTGACGATATGGTCGTGGGGTTGCGTGTTCATGGTTGCGATTCCTTACCCGAAGCGGCCGGTGATGTAATCCTCGGTCTGTTGCTTCGAGGGGTTGGAGAAGATGGTTTCGGTGGTGTCGTGCTCGACCAGGTCGCCCAGGTACATGAATGCGGTGAAGTCCGACACGCGCGCGGCCTGCTGCATGTTGTGGGTCACGATCAGGATCGTGTAGTTGCGCTTGAGTTCCTCGACCAGCTGTTCGATGCGGCTCGTGGAGATCGGATCCAGCGCCGAAGTCGGCTCGTCGAGCAACAGCACGTCGGGCTTCAGCGCGACCGCGCGCGCGATGCACAGGCGTTGCTGCTGGCCGCCGGACAGGCCGAGCGCATTTTGCCTGAGCTTGTCCTTGACCTCGTCCCACAACGCGGCCTGGCGCAGCGCGGACTCGACGCGCACGTCCATGTCGGCCTTCGACAGGCGTTCGTGGTGGCGGATGCCATAGGCGACGTTCTCGTGGATCGTCATCGGGAACGGCACCGGCTTCTGGAACACCATGCCGACCTTGCTGCGCAGGCGGTTGATCGGGTATTTCGGGTCGAGCACGTTGTCGCCGTCCAGCAGGACCTCGCCGGTGGCGCGCTGCTTCGGGTACAGCGCGTAGATCCGGTTGAACACGCGCAGCAGGGTGGACTTGCCGCAACCGGACGGACCGATCAACGCGGTCACGCGATTCTCCGGGATCTCCAGGTTTATGTCCTTGACGGCACGGAAGTCGCCGTACCAGAAGTCCAGGCCGCGCGCAGCCAGTTTCACCGGCAAGGCGGCCGCGGCTGCCGGATCGCGCGCGGCCGTGGCGAGGTTGATGCGGGTGTCATGCATGGCCGGCGTCCGGGCTGCGAAGGAAGGGATTGGGGCGGAGGCGACGGCGTCAGTCATGGGTGATCCGGTTTCGCGACACGAGCGCGCGCGCGGCCAGGCTGACCAGCAGCACGAACAGCGTCAGGATGAAGGCGCCCGCCCATGCCAGCGTATGCCAGCTCTCGTACGGGCTCATCGCGTACTGGAAGATCACCACCGGCACGTTGGCCATCGGCGCGGTGATGTCGGTGGTCCAGTACTGGTTGTTGAGCGCGGTGAACAGCAGCGGCGCCGTCTCGCCGGAAATCCGGGCCAGGGCGAGCAGGATGCCGGTGACGATGCCCGGCAGCGAGGAGCGGTACAGCACCTGCACCGTCACCTTCCACTGCGGCACGCCCAGCGACAGCGCTGCCTCGCGCATCTGCACGGGGACCAGCTGCAGCATCTCGTCGGTGGTGCGCACCACCACCGGGAGCACGATGAAGGCCAGCGCGATCGCGCCGGCCAGCGCCGAGAAATGGCCCATCTGCGCGACCACCAGCGTATACACGAACAGGCCGAGCACGATCGACGGCGCCGACAGCAGGATGTCGTTGACGAAGCGCACGGTCTCCCCGATCCACGACTTGCGCGAATACTCGGCCAGGAAGGTGCCGGCCAGCACGCCGACCGGCGCGCCGATCAGGATCCCGAGCAGGCTCATCACCGCGCTGCCGAAGAATGCATTGAGCAGGCCGCCTTCCTCGCCCGGCGGCGGCGTCATCTGGGTGAACAACGCCAGGTTGAGCGATGCCAGTCCGTTGCTGAAGGTGGTCCACACGATCCACACCAGCCAGAACAGGCCGAAGATCGCGGCCAGGACCGCCAGCACCTGCGCCAGCGCGTTCTTGACGCGACGGAAGCCGTACAGGGACGCGTCCATCCTCAGTTGCCCTCGCGCCTGGACAACTGCCGCAACATCAGCCGCGCCGCCGCCAGCACCACGAAGGTGACCAGGAACAGCACGAAACCCAGCGCGATCAGCGAGGAGCGGTACATCGCCGAATCGGCCTCGGCGAACTCGTTGGCGATGGTCGCGGCGATCGAGTTGCCCGGCATCAGCAAGGACGCGGTGAGCTCGTGCGCGTTGCCGAGCACGAACGTGACCGCCATGGTCTCGCCCAGGGCCCGGCCCAGGCCCAGGAAGATGCCGCCGATCACGGCCGAGCGGGTGTAGGGCAGGACCACGTCCCAGACCACTTCCCACTTGGTCGAGCCCAGTGCATAGGCCGATTCCTTCAGCCGCCCCGGCACGGTCAGGAATACTTCGCGCATCACCGAGGCGATGAACGGGATCACCATGATCGCCAGCACCAGCCCGGCGGTGCCCATGCCCAGTCCCAGCGGCGGACCGGCGAAGAACCGGCCGACCAGCGGCCATTGGCCCAGGTGCGCATCGACCCACGGATAGACGTGTTCGGCCAGCACCGGCACCAGCACGAACAGGCCCCACATGCCGTAGATGATCGAGGGAATGCCGGCGAGCAGTTCGATCGCCGCGCCGACCGTGCCGCGCATCCATTTCGGCGCGATCTCGGTCAGGAACATGGCGATGCCGAAGCTCACCGGCACCGCGATCACCATCGCGATCAGCGCGGTGACGACGGTGCCGTAGATCGGCACCAGCGCACCGAACTGCTGCCCGACCGGATCCCAGGTGTTGGACCAGAGGAAGCCGATGCCGAATTTCGCGAAGGCCTCGCGCCCGCCCCACAGCATCGACAGCGCGGCCGCGCCCAGCACCAGCAGCACCAGCCCGCCGGCGCCGGTGACCAGCCAGCGGAAGCCGCGGTCGGCGAGTGCGTCGCGCGAGTTGCGGGCGTCGGCCAGGGGGAGGGCGGTGGCGTTCATGCGCAGCTGGCCTCGCCGTTACTGCTTGAACTCGGCCGACCAGTAAGCCTCGACCTGCTGCACCAGCGCCGGCGGCAGCGGCACGTAATCCAGCGCCTGCGCCTGCGCCTGGCCGTTCTCCAGTGCCCACTTGAAGAACGCGAGCGTGTCGGCCGAGCGCTTCGCGTCCCTGGGCTGCTTGTACATCAGGATGAAGTTGGTCGCGGTGATCGGCCAGGCATCGGCGCCGGGCGCGTTGGTGATCACCAGGCTGAAGTCGCGGGCGTTGGCCCAGTCGGCGGTCGCGGCCGCGGCCTGGAAGCTTTCCGTGGACGGCTGCACCCAGTTTCCGGCGGCGTTCTGCATCTGCACGTGCGCCATGCCGTTCTGCGCGGCATACGCCAGCTCGACGTAGCCGATCGAACCCTTGATCTGCTTGACGTACGCGGCCACGCCCTCGTTGCCCTTGCCACCGATCCCGCCCGGCCACTGCACCGAGGTGCCTTCGCCGACCTTGTCCTCCCACTGCGGGCTGACCTTGGAGAGGTAGCTGACGAAGTTGAAGGTGGTGCCGGACCCGTCGGAGCGATGCACGACGTTGATCTTGCCGGCGGGCAGCGCCACGTCCGGGTTCAGCGCGGCGATGCGCGGGTCGTTCCAGGTCGCGACCGTGCCGAGGAAGATGTCGGCCAGCAGCGCGCCGTCCAGGCGCAGCTTGCCGCCCGCGACGCCATCCAGGTTGACCACCGGCACCACGCCGCCGATCGCCGAGGGGAACTGACCCAGGCCGGCCGCGGCGAGCTCGTCGCTGGACAACGGCTTGTCGGAGGAACCGAAATCCACCGTTGCCGCCTTGATCTGGGCGATGCCGCCGCCCGAGCCGATCGACTGGTAGTTGATCTTGTGCCCGGTGGCCTTGTGGTAGTCGTCCGACCACTTGGACAGCAGCGGATAGATGAAGGTGGCGCCGGCGCCGGTGATCTGCGCGGCGACTTCGTCGCCGGCCTGGCCGGTGGCGGTGGCCGGCGTGGCGCCGGTGGTGGCTGTCGTGGTGCCATCGGCAGCGGGCTTGCAGCCGGCCACGGCCAGGGCGACGGCAAGCGACAGGACGGCGAGGCGGATCGGCGATTTCATGCGCAACTCCATGGCGGCGTGCCGAGCGGCTCGGCGGATGGCGCTATGAAATGATGTTTTTGTTACATGCCGATGACAGTGGTCAATCTCGTGCCCCAATTCGTCTCCCAAGCGCGGGACGTCTGCGGGGGAAGCCGGTGGCCCGGCCTTCGCAGGACACGCCGTGAATACATCCATGTAGGCTCGGCGGCGGCTTGCTCGCCTGCGCAATCCTGCGCAGGCGGCAAGACCGGGGTAGGCCGTCCTTGGCCTACCCGTCCGGCGCAGTGCGCCGGACCCATGCCGCCGACGGTCCCGCGAAGGCCGGACCACCGGCTTCTGGACTGTGAGTCGGCGCCCGTAAAAAACCCACCCGAAGCGACGAAACCTCCAATCTTGCGAAGTCGCCGCCCGGCGGGCTGGGGTGGCGGAGAGCAGGCCCGGAGCGCTGCGCCGGGCCGGACCGATCCGCGCAGCGGAGCGGGCCTGCGCCCCGACTTAAAGACAGGATGTCGTCAGGAGGGCGTAGCCACCCCAGCCCGCCGGGCGGCGACTCCTCCCGAAGACCGAGTCCACTGAAGCCCGATCCCGGAGAGGAGAGGGAGAGAAGGAACAAAAAAATGCGGACCCGAAGGTCCGCGCAAGGTTTTCCATCACGGGGTTGGCTTGGATCAGTACTGCATGTTCTGCGACCAGTAGCCTTCGATCTGCTGCACCAGCGCGTCGGGCAGCGGCACGTAGTCCAGCGCCTTGGCCTGGGCGTCGCCGTTGGCGTACACCCACTGGAAGAACTCCCTGGCCTGCCTGGCGCTGGCCGCGTTCTTCGGCTGCTTGTACATGAGGATGAAGTTGGTGGCGGTGATCGGCCAGGAATCCGCGCCCGGGGCGTTGGTCATCACCAGGTAGAAATCCCTGGCCCCGGCCCAGTCGGCGCTGGCGGCGGCGGCGGAGAAGGTCTCGTCGCTCGGCAGCACGTAGTTGCCGGCGGCGTTCTTCAGGCGCGCGTAGGCCATCTTGTTCTGCAGCGCGTAGGACAGCTCGACGTAGCCGATGCCGCCCTTGATCTGCTTGACGTAGGCGGCCACGCCCTCGTTGCCCTTGCCGCCGATGCCGGTCGGCCACTTGACCGAGGTGCCTTCGCCGACCTTGGCCTTCCAGTCGCCGCTCACCTTCGACAGGTAGTTGACGAAGTTGAAGGTGGTGCCGGAGCCGTCGGAGCGGTGGACCACGGTGATCTTCTTCGACGGCAGCTTGACGCCGCCGTTGAGGGCGACGATGCGCGGGTCGTTCCAGGCCTTGACCTTGCCGAGGAAGATGTCGGCCAGCAGGGCGCCGTCGAGCTTCAGCGCGCCGGACGGCACGCCCGGCACGTTGATCACCGGTACCACGCCGCCGATCACCGACGGGAACTGGGCCAGGCCGAACTTCGCGAGCTCTTCCGGCGTCAGCGGCGCGTCGGAGGAACCGAAGTCCACGGTGCCGGCCTTGATCTGGGCGATGCCGCCGCCCGAACCGATCGACTGGTAGTTGACCTGCTTGCCGGACGCCTTGGCGTAATCGGCCGACCACTTGGACATGACCGGATAGATGAACGATGCGCCGGCGCCGGTGACGTCGGCGGCGTGGGCATTGGCGGCGAAGCCGAGCGCGAGGGCGATGGCTGCGGCGCGGAACATGCGGGATTCGAACACGGGTTGGCTCCTGGATGGGATGCGCCCATTGCATCGCGCCGCGGTGACCGCGGCATGTCGGCCGGATTGCAGGGCGATGACAGGCGCGGCGCGCGGGCGGCTTCATCCGCCGATAACACCGCGGCGGCCCATGCTGTGGTCCCTGCCGCTGCCAGGAACATGCATGGCTACCTACAAGATCGGATATTTCGTCGGCAGCCTCGCCAAGGGTTCGATCAACCGCCTGCTGGCCAAGGCGCTGGTGCGCCTGGCGCCGGAGCAGCTGGACATGGTCGAGATCCCGATCCGCGACCTGCCGCTCTACAGCTACGACTACGACGCGGACTATCCGCCGGTGGCGCGCGACTTCAAGCAGGCGATCGCCGCGGTCGATGGCGTCCTGTTCGTCACCCCGGAATACAACCGCTCCATCCCCGGCGGTCTGAAGAACGCCATCGACTGGGCGAGCAGGCCGTGGGGGCAGAACTCGTTCACGCGCAAGCCTTCCGGCGTGATCGGCACTTCGCCGGGCGCGATCGGGACGGCGGTCGCGCAGCAGGACCTGCGCAGCGTGTTGTGTTTCTGCAACTCGCCGCTGATGAATACGGTGGAGGCCTACATCCAGTTCACCCCGGGGTTGATCCAGGAGGACGGCACGGTGACCAACCCGTCGACCGAGGAATTCCTGCGCAAGTACATGGAGGAATTGCACGTGTTCGTGCAACGGGTGCTGACCGTGCTGCCGCGGGACGCCTGAGCCCGGCTCCCGGACCGGAAACACGGCGGGCGCGGCTTTCGCCGCGCCCGCCGTGTTCATCCCATGGGGTGGGAGGGTTACCAGTAGAACTGCGCGCGCGCCTCGAGGATGCCCGGGTCATCGCTGACGCCGCCGCGCTCGCTGCCGGCCTTGACGTAGTTGAGCATGAACTTGAAGTTGGAGCGCCAGTACC
>JAKFDF010000282.1:0-4864 GCA_036676275.1 Lysobacter sp. | reverse complement strand
TTGGTCGGGGAGACAGGATTTGAACCTGCGACTTCTACGTCCCGAACGTAGCGCTCTACCAGGCTGAGCTACACCCCGACAGGTGAGCCCGGCATTGTAAGGACTGGGCCCGGGAGCGGGCAAGGCCCGCGGCCTGCGGATCGGCGGATCGCCGCCCGCCCGCTACACTGTTCAGCTGTGCCCGCGCCCGGAGTTTCCCGCTTGATCAAGCCCCGCACACCGCCCGGCGTCATGGAGCTGCTGCCGCGCGAGCAGATCGCGTTCCAGCGCATGCTCGATGCGATCCGCGGCACTTTCGAGGCCTACGGCTTCCTGCCGGTGGAAACGCCGGTGTTCGAACTGACCGACGTGCTGCTGACCAAGTCCGGCGGCGAGACCGAGCGCCAGGTATATTTCGTGCAGTCCACCGGCGCCCTGGAGAAGGGCGGCGACGGCCTGCCGGAGCTTGCCCTGCGCTTCGACCTGACCGTGCCGCTGGCGCGCTATGTCGCCGAGCACGAGCACGACCTGGCGTTCCCCTTCCGCCGCTACCAGATGCAGCGCGTGTACCGCGGCGAGCGCGCCCAGCGCGGCCGCTTCCGCGAGTTCTACCAGTGCGACATCGACGTGATCGGCAAGGACACGCTGTCGATCCGCTTCGACGCCGAGATCCCGGCGGTGATCAACGCCGCGTTCGAGCACCTGGCGATCGGCGAGTTCACCATCCAGTTCAACCACCGCAAGCTGCTGCGCGGCTTCTTCGAGGGCCAGGGCATCGGCGGCGCCGATTCTGATAACAGCCGCCAGGGGCTGGTGCTGCGCGAACTCGACAAGCTCGACAAGCGCGGCGAGGAGGCGGTGGCCGCGACCCTGGCCGGCGAAGGCTTCGAACTGGACGCGGATGTCGTCGCGCGCCTGCTGGCGTTCTCGCGGGTGCGCTCCAGCGGCCACGACGACGCGATGGCGAAGCTCGACGCGCTGGGCGCGGGCACCCCGCTGTTCGAGGAAGGCCGCGACGAGTTGCGCCAGGTGCTGCAGCAGCTGCGCGCCCTGGGTGTTCCCGAGTCGCGCTACGCGCTCAACCTGTCGATCGCGCGCGGGCTGGACTACTACACCGGCATCGTCTACGAGACCACGCTCGACGCGCATCCGGGCATCGGCTCGATCTGCTCGGGCGGGCGCTACGACAACCTCGCCAGCCACTACAGCAAGTCGAAGCTGCCGGGCGTCGGCATCTCGATCGGCCTGACCCGCCTGTTCTACCAGTTGCAGGACGCCGGCCTGGTCGCCACCGCCGAAAGCTCGGTCGAGGTGCTGGTGGCGCTGATGGACGATGCGCGGCTCGGCGAGGCGCTGGCGCTGTCGCAACAGCTGCGCGCGGCCGGCTTCAACGTCGAGACCCAGCTGGAGCCGCGCAAGCTGGCCAGGCAGCTGCAGTATGCCGACCGTGCCGGGATCCGCTTCGCGGTGATCCGTGGCGACGACGAGGCCGCGCGCGGCATGGTGGCGGTCAGGGACCTGCGTCGCGGCGAACAATTCGAGGTCGCCGAGGCGGGGCTCGCGGACGCCTTGCGGAGGGCGCGCGCATGACGGCGGTCCTTCTCGATGGCAATTCGCTGACCCGCGCGCAATTGCTCGCGGTGGCCCGCGGCGCCGCGGTCGAACTCGATCCCGGCGCGCTGCGGGCGGTCGCGCGCGCGGCCGACTTCCTCGCCGCGCAGGTGGCGCGCGGCGAGCCGCTGTACGGGATCTCCACCGGTTTCGGCAGCAACGCCGACAAGCTGCTGCCGGCCGACGGCCGGCTGCGCGAACAACTGCAGCACAACCTGATCGTCACCCATGCCGTGTGCGTGGGCGAACCGTTCGCCGCCGACGTGGTGCGGGCGATGCTGTGCATCCGCATCAATACCTTGCTGCGCGGGCATTCGGGCATCCGCGTGGCGACCCTGCAGGCGCTGGCGGCGATGCTCAATGCGGGCGTCGTGCCGGTGGTGCCGCAGCTGGGTTCGGTCGGCGCGTCCGGCGACCTCGCGCCACTGTCGCACCTGGCCCTCGTGCTGCTGGGCGGTGGCGAGGCCTTCTTCGGTGGCGAGCGCCTGCCGGGCGACGAGGCCCTGCGCCGTGCGGGGCTGGCGCCGGTCACGCTCGGCTTGAAGGAAGGACTCGCGCTCAACAACGGCACCGCGCAGATGCTGGCGACCGGCGTGCTGGCGCTGGCGCGGCTCGAGGAATTGCTGGACCTGGCGGACCTCGCCGCGGCGATGACCATCGACGCATTCGCCGGCCGCCTCGCGGCGTTCGCTCCCCAGGTGCACGCCTTGCGCCCGCATCCGGGCCAGGTCCAAGTCGCCGCGCGCCTGCGCACGCTGCTGCAAGGTTCGACCCTGGCCGACATCGACTACCACCTGGTGCCGGCGTTCCGCCCCGGCGAACGTGACTTCGACATCGCCTGGGATTGGCTCCCGCCCGCGCAGCGCGGGCGGGGGGGCGATGCGCCCGGAGGCTTCCGCCCGTTCCGCGGCGGCAAGAAGGTGCAGCCCCAGGACAGCTACTCGTTGCGCTGCGTGCCGCAGGTGCACGGCGCCGTGCGCGATGCCGTCGCCCAGGCCGCAAGGGTGCTGGAGATCGAACTCAATGCGGTCACCGACAACCCGCTGGTGTTCCCGGATGCGGCGGACGGCGAAGCGGTGATCTCGGCCGGCCACTTCCACGGCATGCCGCTGGCGCTGGCGATGAGCTACGTCAAGGCGTCGATCCCGGTACTGGCCTCGATCTCCGAGCGCCGCCTGAACAAGCTGCTGGATCCCGCGACCAACGACGGGCTGCCGGCCTTCCTGGTCGGCAACGAGGACGGCACCGAGTCCGGGCACATGATCGTGCAGTACACCGCCGCGGCGATCGTCAACGACCTCGCCAGCCGCGCGATGCCGGCCTCGGTGTATTCCATCCCGACCTCGGCCAACGCCGAGGACCACGTGTCGATGGGCGCCAACGAGGCGCGCCACGTGCTGGCGATGGCCGACGACCTCGGCAAGGTGCTGGCGCTGGAGCTGTTCACCGCGGCGCAGGCGCTGGACGTCCGGATGCGGATGCTGGCGGAAGCGCAGGCGCTGGCCGCCGATGCCGACGCTTTCGCGGCGAAGGTCCGCGGCGGCCCCGATGGCGATGGCCCGGCACGCGCGGCATTCCTCGCGGAGGTGGACGAATTGCGCGTCGACCTGCGCGAGGCGGGGGCGCTGCGGCCGGGACGCGCGGTCGCCGCGGCCCATGCCGCGATCCGCGAGCGGATCGGCTTCCTGGTCCATGACCGGGCGCTCGACGGCGACGTCGGCGAGGCGCTGCGGATCGTGTCGGGCTCGGTCCTCGCCGCGATCGCGTCCGGCAACGACTGAAACTTCGCGGATGCCGGGCTTGACGGCGGCCGCCACTGTCGCCTAATGTATTAACGCGTTAATACATTAGGTCGAGATGAAGCAGCGCCCCGAACCCTTGCCGCAACGCGAAGCCAGCTCCTCGCTGAAGGCGCTGGCGCGTGCGTTCGCGGCGCTGGAGCGGCCGCAGGACGTGGCCGCGTTCCTCGAGGACCTGTGCACCCCAGCCGAACTCGAGGCGATGGCCGACCGCTGGCGCGTGGTGCCGCTGCTGCAGCAGGGCATCCCCTACCGGCAGATCCACGAGCGCACCCAGGTAAGCGTCACCACCATCGGCCGGGTCGCGCGCACCCTCGAGCGCGGCGCCGGCGGCTATGCCGCGGCCTCGCGCCGCCAGTCGCGACACCCCGACTCCCATTGAAGGAACGACCATGGCTTCGACCGCCATCCCGGCGGCGCGCGAGCGTTTGCGCGTCGCCATACAGAAAAGCGGGCGCCTGGCGGATCCGGCGCGCGCTTTGCTCGCCGCCTGCGGCCTGGCCTGGCGCGAGGATCGCGATCGCCTGTTCTGCCATGGCGAGGGCGCTCCGATCGACCTGCTGCTGGTGCGCGACGACGACATTCCCGGGCTGATCGCCGACGGCGCCTGCGACCTCGGCGTGGTCGGGCGCAACGTGCTGCTGGAGCAGGCGGGCGCGAGCGCGGCCGGCGGCGCCGCGCCGGCGTTCCGGGAGTTGCGCGCGCTGGGTTTCGGCGCGTGCCGGCTGGCGATGGCGGTGCCCGAGGAGTGGCCGTGGCGGGATCCTGCGCAATTGACCGGTCGCCGTATCGCCACGAGCTACCCGGCGTTGCTGCGTGCCTGGCTCGCCGACAACGCAATCGAAGCCGAAGTGGTCGTGTTGTCGGGTTCGGTCGAGATCGCTCCGCGCCTGGGCCAGGCCGACGCCGTCTGCGACCTCGTCTCCAGCGGCGCCACGCTCGCCGCGAACCGCCTCAAGCCGGTATGCGACATCCTCGCCAGCGAGGCCGTGCTGGCGGGACCGGCGGCGCGCTTCGACGGCGCGCGCGCGGACCTGGCCGACATGCTGCTGCGCAGGCTCGACGGGGTGCTGCGGATCCGCGACAGCAAGCTGCTGCTGTTCCAGGCGTCCCGGGATGTGCTCGCCAGCCTGCTGCCGCTGCTCCCGGATGCCGAACCGCCGACCATCTGCGCGATCGACGGCGGTGACACCCTGGCACTGCAATCGCTTTGCCACGGCGCGGTCACCTGGCAGCGGCTCGAGGAGCTCAAGCGCGCGGGCGCGTGCGGGCTCATGGTGCTGCCGATCGAGCGGATGCTGGCATGAGGATCGTCGAATGGGAACGCCTGGACGATCGCGCGCGCGCCGAGCTGCTGCGCCGCCCGTCGCAGGCGACGGCGGCCGCGGCAAGGGCCGGGGTCGCGGCGATCCTGGCCGCGGTCGCGGCCGGCGGTGACCAGGCGTTGCGCGATTACGGACTGCGCTTCGACGGCG
>JAKFDF010000281.1:0-1787 GCA_036676275.1 Lysobacter sp. | reverse complement strand
GCGGTTGACCAGCAGCATGCGGTTGAAGCCCTGCGCCGACAGGCGGAAGTCGCTCCACACCGTGGCGTGGCCGCCGCCGACATGCGAGCCGGCCGGGTCCTTGAAGCCGTAGCTGGCCGGCTCTCCCGAGAAATCCTGCTCATCCTCGACCAGGATCACCAGGGCGTTGATGATCAGCTCGCGATGGCTATCCAGCAGGCCGCGCAGCGGCTGCGGCAGCTCGGCCCAGCGCGAGGTGTCGGCCTGGCGCGGCACCACCCAGGTCAGCGAGAGGAACTCGCTGTGGCGCTCCCACTTGAACGGACAGCCGGCGATGCGCAGCAGGCCATGCCGCGAGGCACCATGGCTGTGCTGGTCCGCCAGCCCTTCGAGCTGGTCGATGAGGGTATCGATGGAGGCGCCGTCATCCAGCAGGGCGAAGTGATAGACATGCGCCGGGCCGGCGAAATAGATCGACGGACGCGCGTGCAGCTCATCATGCAGGCTTTCTCTCAGCGGGTGCATCTCGGGTCTCCCAGGAAACTCGCAGGCGGTGCAGGAACTGTTGCCCTGAATTTTCTAGACTGCCCCCAGCGCCCGGACGACACATCCACCAGCCTTGAACGGCCTGATCAGGCGAGCCCGGCCAGGCAGCGCTCGAGGATATCGAAGCCCTCCTCCAGCCGTTCGCGCTCGCAGGTCAGCGGCGCCAGCAGACGGATGATGTGCCGCGCCTTGCCGCTGGGCATCAGCAGCAGCCCCTGCTCGCGAGCGCTGTCGAGCAGCGCGGCCAGGCGTTCGCTGCCAGGGCCGCCGTCGGCGCCGCGCAGTTCGATTCCGCGCATGGCGCCGACCCCGGTCAGCCGGCCGAGCAGCGGCGCCCAGGGCTCGCCCTGCCAGCGCTGGTAGCGCGTCTCGATGGTGCCGGCCTGCAACTCGCCCCAGGTCGCCAGGTTGGCATCGCTCATTTCCGCCAGGCTAGCCAGGGCGGCGGCACAGGCAAGCGGATTACCCGAGTAGGTGCCGCCCAGTCCGCCCCTGGGCAGCGCGTCCATCAGCTCTCGACGGCCGACCACCGCGCCCAGCGGCAGGCCGCCGGCGATGCTCTTGCCGAGCAGCAGCAGATCCGGCTCGATGCCCAGGCGGCTGAAGGCGAAGCGCTGGCCGCTGCGGCCGAAGCCGGACTGGATCTCGTCGATGATCAGCACGATGCCGTGGCGGTCGCAGAACTGCCGCAGGTCCTGGGCGAAGGCGGCATCCAGCGCCTGGAAACCGCCCTCACCCTGAATTGGCTCGACGATGAAGCAGGCCACCTCGGCCTGATCGATCTCCACGCTGAACAGCCGCTCCATGGCCGCCAGCGCCTGCTCGCGGCTGACCCCGTTGTCCGCGCTGGGATACGGCAGGTGGTACACCGGCCCCGGCAGGGTGCCGACCTTCTGCTTGTACGGCGCCACCTTGCCGTTGAGGTTGAGGGTCGCCAGGGTGCGGCCGTGGAAACCGCCGTCGAAGGCGATCACCGCGGTGCGTCCGGTAGCGGCGCGGACGCTCTTCAGGGCGTTCTCCGCCGCCTCGGCGCCACTGTTGGTGAGCATGCCGGACAGCGGGTAGCTGACCGGCACGAAGCGCGCCAGGGCCTCCATCAGTTGGACATAGCCCTCGTGGGGCACGGCATTGAATGCCGAGTGGGTCAACCTGCCGGCCTGCTCGCGCACCGCCTCGACGATGCGCGGATGGCAGTGCCCCAGATTGAGCACGCCGATACCGCCGACGAAATCGATGTAGCGCTTGCCGGCACTGTCCCAGAC
>JAKFDF010000280.1:0-4565 GCA_036676275.1 Lysobacter sp. | reverse complement strand
GTGGTCGGCGCCTCCAGTCCGAGCCGCGTGGCGATGTGGTCGAAGCGGCCGGCGACCGCCAGCGTTGCCGAGGTGAATACCCATGCCGCGTGCGAGCGTTCGCGGTGCTCTCGCAATGGTCCTGACACGTCCAATGGCGTGCGCTGCAGGCGGAAGCCGCGCGGGGTCAGTTCGTACCAGCGCACGTCGTCGGAAAAGGGGACGGAGGCAGTTAAGTCGTCTGGATCAAGCCCGGCATCCGATGGTTCGCATGACGACTTAATTGCCTCCGTCCCCTTTTCATCCAGCCAGCGCGCCAGCCGCGCGGCGCAATCCTGGGCGCGCGCATGGCAGGCGTCGAAGCCGGGCGAGGCTTCGCGCAACGGCGCCAGCGCTTCGCCGAGTTGTACGAGCGCCGCCGCCAGCGCGTCGAACGCTTCGCGCACCGGTAGCTCCTGCAGCGCCCGCTGCCGGGTGCCGCGCGCGGGCAGCACTTCCATCGCCGCGCGCAGGACGCGGCTGGCCTGCTCGAGTTGCTGCGCCGGCTGCTGCACGACCGCCAGCGCGCCCGGCACGTCCTTGCATTCGCGCAAGGCATCGCGCGCCAGCTCCACCAGCGGCCGCGCGCCGAGGCCCTCGCCGAAGAACTGCGCGGCCAGCTCCGGCAGCTGGTGCGCCTCGTCGACCACGAACGCCTGCGCGCCCGGCAGGATCTCGCCGAAACCCTCCTGCTTGAGCGCCAGGTCGGCGAGCAGCAGGTGGTGGTTGACCACCACCAGGTCGGCGGACTGCGCGCGTTGCCGCGCCTGCACCACGAAGCAGTCCGACCAGAACGGGCATTCGCTGCCGAGGCAGTTCTCGGCGGTGCTGGTGACCAGCGGGACCAGCGGCGAGTCGTCCGGCAGGCCGTCGAGTTCGGCCAGGTCGCCCATGCGCGTGCGCCCGCTCCACGCCACGATCCGCTGGAACTGCGCGGCCTGGTCGCGGGTACCGAACGCGCCCCTGGACGGTTGCGGCTCGCCTTTCGCCTGTTCGAGGCGATAGCGGCACAGGTAATTGGCGCGGCCCTTCAGCAGCGCGCTCTTGATGCCGACGCCGAGCGCATCGCGCACCCGCGGCAGGTCGCGGTGGTAGAGCTGGTCCTGCAATGCACGTGTGCCGGTCGAGACGATGGTCTTCAGGCCCGACAGCAGGGCCGGCACCAGGTAGGCGTAGGTCTTGCCGGTGCCGGTGCCGGCTTCGGCCAGCAACACGCCGCGCTGCTCGAAGGCCCGTGCCACCGCCTCGGCCAGCCGCTGCTGCGCCGGACGCGGGGCGAACGCATCGATGGCGTCGGCCAGCGCGCCGCCTTCGGCCAGCGCGGCGCGGCTGCGGTCGGTCAGTGCGGACATCTCAGAACCGGTTCGGGCCGGCGACCTTGCAGCCATCGACCTGCGACTGCGCCGCCTGCGCGCCCGCGGCATCGCCGGCGACCAGCCTCGCCTGCCGCACCGTGGCCCAGTGGCGGCGGCACAGCGGGCCCACCTTGGCACCCAGGTCGAAGGCGTGGCGCGCGAGTTGCTCGGCCTGGTCGAACTGCCGCAGCAGCACCGCCGCTTCCGCACGCTCCTGCAGCAGCGCAGGATCCGCGGGCACGATCGCCAGCGCCTGGTCGAGCTTGGCGGCGGCCTGCGCATATTGCTGGCGGCTTTCCAGTTGCAGTGCCGCTTCGCGCAGGTCCTCGACCATCGGGTCGCGCAGTGGCTGCACCGCCAGTTCGCTGTCGTCGCGGCCGGCGGCGGCCCGGATCGCGGCCACCATCGCTTCCGGCGATGCGCCGGTCAGCGCGGCCGGCGGCGCGGGCGCCGGCGTGGCGCAGGCGGCGAGCAGCAGCAACGCGCAGGCGGCGAGCGCGTGCGAGGCGGTGCGGGGACGCGGCGTCATGGCGCTTCCGCCGGCGCCGGTTGCGGGGCCGGCTCCGGTTGCGGCGGTGGCGCCTGCCTGGCCGGATCCCCGCGATCGCCCCAGCCGAACCAGCTGCGCCAGCCGCCTTCGCGGCCGTCGTCCTCCTGCTGCTGTTGTTGCTGGTAGTAGGGGTCGGGGTTGGCGTAGACGCAGGGCTGGTAGGCCGGGGCGAAGCCGGCGACGAAGGCGAAGCGGCGCGCGCCCGGGCAACCGGAATCGGTGCTGCGCGACTGCACGATCCATTGCCAGTCGATGCCCTTGTCGGCCACCTGCAAGGGCGCGCTGGGCAGCCGCGAGAAGATCCCCGACCACACCTTCATCGCACCGGTGGCGCCATACAGTCCGGTCATTTCGTTCTGGTCGTTGCCGACCCAGATCACGGCCAGATGGTCGCCGGTCCAGCCGGCGAACCAGCTGTCGCGGCCGTCGTTGCTGGTGCCGGTCTTGCCCGCGGCATTGAGCCGCCCGAGGCCGTCGGCGACCAGCTGCCGCCCGGTGCCGCCGACCACCGCCTGCTGCAGGGCGATCGTCACCAGTCGCGCGGCGATTGCATCGCCTTCCTGCGCCGGCGCCGGCGCCTTGTCGTAGCGGTTGACGACCTTGCCGTCGCGGTCGATCACCCCGCGCACCGCGTGCAGCGGCTGGATCTCGCCGTCGGAGGCGAGGAACTGGTACAGCTGCGCCATCGCGTACGGGCTCTGGTCCATCGACCCGAGGATCAGCGAGGGGTTGGGATCGGCCTTGATTCCCGCCAGGGTGCGGATCAGGTCGGCGATGCGTTCTGGCCGCACCTGCATCCCCACCCGCACCGTGGCCTGGTTGTACGAATGCGCCAGCGCATCGATCAGGCGCACGCTGCCGTGGCTGCGGCCATCGGCATTGCCAGGGCTCCAGCGCTTGCCGTTGTCCAGGGTGATGGTGACCGGGCCGTCGTCGACGAAGCTGGCCAGCGACCAGCGCCCGGGCTGCGCCAGCGCCAGCAGGTACACGAACGGCTTGATGATCGAGCCGACCGGGCGCTGCGCCTCGACCGCGCGGTTGAAGCCGTGCTGCGCGAACTCGCGGCTGCCGACCACCGCGCGCACCTCGCCGTCGTGGACATCGGTCAGCACCAGCCCGGCCTGCTGCGGCGGCCGCTTCCTGCTGTCGAGCGACTTCAGCGTCCTGGCCACCGCGCCTTCGGCATAGGCCTGCGCCGCCGGCGACATCGCGGTCATCACGCTGAGGCCGGCGCCCTGCAGCGCGTCGGCGGGATAGTCGCGTGCCAATTGCCGCCGCACCAGGTCGACGTAGGCCGGGAAACGGTTGGCCGAGGTGCTGCCCGGCGCATCGGTGATGCCCAGCGGCGCCTTCCGCGCGCGCTCCAGCTCGGCGTCGTTGATCAGGCCGGTCTCGTGGAATTTCTCCAGCGCGAAGTCACGGCGCGCCTTGGCGCGTTCCGGGTTGCGGCGCGGGTCGTACCAGGACGGGCCGCGGATGATGCCCACCAGCAACGCGACCTGTTCGGTGCTGAGGTCGCGCAGGTCGCGGCCGAACCAGAACTCGGCGCCGGCGGCGACGCCGCGGATCTCCTGGGCGCCACGCTGGCCCAGGTAGACCTGGTTGAGGTAGGTCTCCAGGATCGTGCGCTTGTCGTAGCGCGCCTCGATCAGCAGCGCGTACAGGATCTCGTTGAACTTGCGGCTCAGGGTCTGCTCCTGGCCGATGCCCAGCAGGCCGCTGCGCGCCAGTTGCTGGGTCAGGGTGCTGGCGCCCTGCTTGGTCTGGCCGCCCGAGCGCACGGTGACGAACAGCGCGCGCAGCATCCCGGACAGGTCGATGCCGTGGTGGTGGGCGAAATCGCGGTCCTCGACCGCCTGCAGCCCGGTGATCAGCAGCTCCGGCACTTCCTCGATCCGCACCAGCCGGCGTTCTTCCTGCTTCTGCCCGTACAGGGTGGCGATGCGCGCGGCGTCGAGCCGCGCCGACTTGACCGCGCGCTTGCGCGCCAGGTCGCGCACGCTGGCGACGCGGCCACCGGACAGCACGACTTCGATCCGGCTCGGCCCGACCATGCCGCCGACGTCCTGGAAGCCGCGGCTGGCGATCCGCCAATGGCCGCCGTCGTGGCTGTAGGTGCCGGGGCGTACCCCGGCGCCGTCGTCGCGGTAGGAGGCGGCATCCAGCTCGGTCTTGAGCGTGCGCGCATCCATCGCCCGCCCGGGCGCGAGCTGCAGCGGCCGCGCATAGACCCGGGTCGGCAGCTGCCAGCGCAACTGGCCGAAGTGCGCGCCCACCTGGTGGTTGAGGTACAGGGTGTAGGGAACCAGGAACCCGAGCCCGAGTCCCGCCGCCGCCAGCCCCCAGGTCAGCAGCCGCCGGCGCCAGTCGCCGGCCGGGGCGGGGTCGAGATCGTCGTCTTCGTCGTAGTCGATGCGCGGCATGGTTT
Organism: Lysobacter sp.; assembly: GCA_036676275.1. GTDB lineage: Bacteria > Pseudomonadota > Gammaproteobacteria > Xanthomonadales > Xanthomonadaceae > Cognatiluteimonas. The sequence goes on along the minus strand of JAKFDF010000280.1, from coordinate 214 downwards.
CCGTGGCACGAAGTATGGGGGCCTGCGTCGGCAGGCGTGCTGGTGCGACAATGGCAGGGCATGCCGGGAAGCGCCGAGTCTAGCGCAGGCGATTCCAGCGCCCGGGCATGCGTCCTTCCCCAGTCAGCCGGAGTTCCGTTGGCATGTCGTTGTCGTTGGCCGATGCGCGGTTCCTGTTCGATCGCGCGCTCGGCCTGCTGCGACGCGGCGCCAC
>JAKFDF010000279.1:0-6183 GCA_036676275.1 Lysobacter sp. | reverse complement strand
GACGAAGCGCTGCAGGAACAGGTACAGGCATTCGCGGTAGGTGTTGGTGATCCACCACCACAGCGAATGCAGCGCGCCGCGGTTCCTGTGCGGGTCGTCGTAGGTCGGCGCGCCGTGCCAGCGACGGAATTCCTCGGTCTGCGCCAGGGCGTGCCGGTCCTTCGGCCGCATCGGCAGGATCGTGCCGCAGGCGCTGGCGATGCCGACGCCCTCGTAGAGTTCCTGCACGCAGCGCGCGATGTAGTCTGGCGACTCCAGGAAGGTGTCGCCGTCGAGGATGAACTCGACATCGGAATCGAATTCGCGCGATTGGCGCTTGATCGTCGGCGTCTTGCCGATCGAGGACGCGCGCTCGATCACGGTCAGGTGCATGCCCGCCGCGGCGGCGTATTCGCGCGCGCGCGGCACGGTCAGGTCCTTGGCGCCGTCCTCGACCAGGATCACGTTGCGCGGCCGCACCGTCTGCCGCGCCAGCGAGGCGAGGCAGTGGATGATGTTGTCTTCTTCCTTGAACGCCGGGATGACGACGTCCACCACCGCGGTCCGCCAGTCCTCGGCGGGGGTGGGAACGGTCTTGTCGGGCCCGTGCAGCAGCCCGATCGCGCTAAGCAGCGCGTTCGGACTGAGAACGAACCAGGGTGCAGTGGCCATCTTTTTCCCCTTGCAGGCGCTCGCGCTCGGCGGCAACCAGGTCGTCGATCGTCTGTTCCAACGTGTAGCGATGGCTGAACCCGGTCATCTGGCGCAGCCGGTCCAGGCTCGGGCGGCGGCGGCGGATGTCCTCGAAGTCCTCGCCGTAGGCCTCGCGCAACGGCACGTGCTTGAGCTGCGAGGCGCTGCCCGCGCGCGTGATCACGAGTTGCGCAAGGTCGGCGATGCTGATCTCGCGGTCGTTGCCGACATTGGCGGTGACGGTGTCGCGGCCGGCGCGTGTGGCCAGCGCGTCGAGCGCGACCACGGTGTCGCGCACGTCGCAGAACGAACGCGTCTGCGCACCCCCGCCGAACACGGTGATCGGCTCGTCGCGCACCGCCTGGGCGACGAAGCGCGGCACCACCATGCCGTAGCGGCCCACCTGGCGCGGACCGATGGTGTTGAAGAAGCGCGCGATCACCGCGGGGATGCCGAAGCGCTGCGCGAACGACAGCCCCAGCGCCTCGTCGGCGATCTTGCTGACCGAGTAGCCCCAGCGGGTCCCGGCGCGGGTGCTGACCACCAGGTCCTGGTCCTCGTGCAGGATGTCCTCGTCGTTGTGGCCATAGACCTCCGAGCTCGACGCCAGCACCACCTGCGGCTTCCAGCCGCCGGCGTTGGCGGCGCGCAGCAGCCGCTCGCAGCCCGCGATGTTGGTCGCCAGCACCTTGGTCGGTTCGGCGATCACGCGGTACACGCCGACCACCGCGGCCAGGTGGTAGATGCGGTCGGCCCAGCCGACCACGCGCTCGAGCCGGTCCCAGGTCAGCACGTCGGCCTGGTCGAAGCGGAAGTTGGGGTTGTCCTCGTGGGCGAGGAGGTTGGCGCGCACGCCGGTCGACAGGTCGTCGACGACATGCACCTTGTCCCCGCACGCCAGGTGCAGGTCGACAAGGTGCGAGCCGATGAAGCCGGCCCCGCCGGTAATGAGGATGTGCATGCCGTCCCGCCTTGGGTCAGTCGCGGTTCGGACTGAATCCGACCACGTTACGCTCGCTCTCGTGAGCCCGTGATGACTTCACGCAAGTCGTGTGCCACTCCGGCCACGGACCCGCCCCGCGCCGACGGCTTCAGGTAGTGCCGTGGTGGCGGCCCTGCCACGGCCGGTACCACGCGCGGATGCGGGCGATGTCGGCGGCCATGTCGTCGCCCAGCACGAACGGCGGGCCGATGCCGATGACCTTGTCCGGGTAGTGGAAATACGCCGGGAGCACCGGGACGCCCGCGGCCTTGGCGATCTTCCAGAACCCGGTTTTCCAGGGCACGCCGGCTTTGCGCGTGCCCTCCGGGGCCAATCCGAACCACAATTTGTCAGCTTGCGCGATCAGCGTCGCCGCCTGCCCCACCACGCCAGATGCGGCGCTGCGATCCACCGCGATCACCCCGAGCCGGCGCAGGAGCGGCCCCAGCGGCCACCAGAACAGCTGGTGCTTGCCCAGGATGCGGATGTCCAGGCCGAGCGCGAGCTTGGCGGCGAAGCCCCAGAACCCGTCCCAGTTGGAGGAATGCGGCGCCCCGATCAGCACCAGCCTAGGGAGGTCCGGGAACGCGCCGGCCATGCGCCAGCCCCCGACCCGGAGCAGGCTGCGCCCCAGCCAGCGGGTGAACGCGTTGGGCGGGACCCGCGGCGCGTTCGGCGGCAGCGGCAGGACAATGTCGTCGGCGGCCTCGGTCATGCGATCGGGTCGGTTGCCTGCGGGTCAGTCCCAGTCATGGCCACCCTTGCGGCCGTGCTTGATCGTACTGCGTTCGCGCTTGGCGTCCAGCCGGCGCTGCTTCGAAGCCCGGGTCGGGCGGGTGGCGACCCGCGGCTTGGGCGCGTGCAGGCCGGCTTCGATGAAGGCGGCCAGGCGCTCGCGCGCGTCCTGGCGGTTGCGGTCCTGGGTGCGGAAGCGCTGTGCGCTGAGCACCAGCACGCCGTCGTTGGTCACCCGCCGGTCGCGCCGGGCAAGCAGGCGCTCGCGCACCGGCTCGGGCAGCGACGGCGAATTGGCGACGTCGAAGCGCAGTTCGACCGCGGTCGCGACCTTGTTGACGTTCTGCCCGCCCGGCCCGGCCGAGCGCACGAAGCGCTCGACCAGTTCGTCGTCTGGAATCGCGATGTGTCCGGCCTGCAACATCCGCGGATTGTACGAGGTGCGCATCCGTGCCAGGCCGGCCGCTTGCGGCAGCGGCTCCAGCCGCGAATCCGCGGCAGCGGCCTCAGCCGCGAGCTTTTCACCCGCCGGTGCTCTGGTTGGAAGAACTCACGGCTGAAGCCGCTCCAACAGCGCGCTGTGCAGGCCAAGCGAACAGTGCCAGCGCCCTGGCGAACTCCGGATCCGGCGATGCGATCGCTTCGACGCGGCTGCCGTCGCGTGGATGCACGAACGCCAGCCGCCGCGCATGCAGCAGCATGCGGTGGATTCCCATCTGCCGGAACGCGCGGTTGTGGCGGCCGTCGCCATGGCTGCTGTCGCCGACGAGGTGGTGGAAGGCGTGCTTGAGGTGGCGGCGGATCTGGCGGAAGCGGCCGCTGCGCGGATGCGCGCACAACAGCGCGTAGCGCGAGGTCTCGAAGCCGGCGGAGGCGATCGGCAGCTCGCAGGTCGCCAGCACTTCGAAATCGGTGACCGCCGGCTTCTTCGACGGCTTGCCGGGGCCGCCGTCCAGCGGGTGGTCGATGGTGAACGCGGCTTCAGCCGGCCAGCCGCGGCAGATCGCCCAATAGTCCTTCTCGAGGCCGCGCGACATCAGCGTCCGGCCCAGCGCCGAGGCGGTCTCGCGGTCGAAGGCCAGCAGCAGGCAGCCGCTGGTGGCGCGGTCCAGCCGGTGCACCAGGAACACCGGCCTGCCGAACTGCGCGCGCAGGCGATCGGCGGCGAAGTCGGTCTCGCCGCGCGCCAGCGCGCTGTCGTGGACCATCAGCCCGGCGGGCTTGTCGACGACGGCGAGGAATTCATCGCAATGGAGAACGGGAAGATCCAACTGCAGGCCTTGTAGGAGCGGCTTCAGCCGCGACGCTCTTGATTCCAGCTGGCAGGTCGCGACTGAAGCCGCTCCTGCAGGAAACAGCAATGGTGCGGGTCCCGCACCGACCGCCCTGCACAGGCGGATTCAGCAGTGCATGCGCGGCGGCGCGTCGAAGAGGGCTGCAAGCGGGTTCAGGGCTTGCGCGGCCACGCGGCCAGCAGCGCCCACAAGCCGCCGAGGCCGGCAATCCATGCCGCCGCCGGCATGCCGGCGACGTACGGCCCGCCGGCTTCGAGCCCGTAGAGCACCGCCGCCACCACCAGCAGCCCGGTGCCGAGGATCGCGGCCACCATGCGGCGCTGGCCGTCCTTGGCGGTGCGCGCCAGTTCGGTGAGGTCGCGCGAGTGCATGCGCAGTTCCTGCCGGCCCTCGACCTGCTGCCGCAGCCACGCGTGCAGCAGCCGCGGCATGTCCGGCGCGTGCGTGACCATCTCCGGCAGCCGCTTGCGGAATTCCCCGAGCAACCGCTGCGGGCTGTAGCGCTCGAGCAGGATCTGCTCCAGCACCGGCCGCGCCACCGCCCAGATGTCGATCCCGGGATCGAGCTGGCGGCCGACGCCCTCGATGCTCAGCAGCGTCTTCTGCAGCAGGATCAGCTGCGGCTGGATGGTCAGCTCGTAGCGCTGCGCGGTGCGGAACAGTTTCAGCAGCACCTCGCCCAGCGAGATCTCGGAGAGCGGCCGGGTGAAGTACGGCTCGCACACCGAGCGCGCGGCGGCCTCGAGTTCGTCGATGCGGATGTGCGACGGCATCCAACCGGCCTGCACGTGCAGTTCGGCGATCCGGCGGTAGTCGCGGTTGAAGATCGCCATGAAGTTCTCGGCGAGGTAGTACTGGTCCTCGCCGGAGAGCTGGCCCATGATCCCGAAGTCGAGGGCGATGAAGCGCGGGTCGGCCTTGCGCGCCGGGTCGATGTCGACCCAGATGTTGCCGGCGTGGGCGTCGGCGTGGAAGAAGTTGTCGCGGAACACCTGGGTGTAGAACACGCGCACGCCCTTGGCCGCGAGCGCCCTGCGGTCGATGCCGGCGGCGTCCAGCGCGGCGATGTCGTCGGACGGGATCCCGCGCACGCGCTCCAGGGTCAGCACGCGCTCGGCGGTATGCGTCCAGACCGGCTCGGGCACGTAGAGGTCGCGCGAGCCGAGCCAGTTGCGGCGCAGCACGCTGGCATTGGCGCCCTCGCGCTGCAGGTCGAGCTCGGCGGCGAGCGTGGATTCGATTTCCGCCACGATCTCGCGCGGGCGGATCTTGTCGGCGCCGGGATGGGTGCGGTCGACCAGCGCGGCGATGTTCCGGAGCAGGGCGATGTCCTGCGCGATCTGCGCCTCGACCCCGGGGCGCAGCACCTTGACCACCACTTCGCGCGGCGCGGCCTCCGGTTGCGCCGCCGGCAGGGTCGCGGCGTGCACCTGCGCGATCGAGGCCGAGGCCAGCGGCGTGGTGTCGAAGCTGGCGAAGGCGACGCCGACCGGGCGCTGCAGCGCGCGCTCGACGATCGCGCGCGCGACCTCGCCGTCGAACGGCGCGACCCGGTCCTGCAGCAGCGTCAACTCGTCGGCGACGTCGGGCGGCACCAGGTCGCGGCGGGTGGACAGGATCTGGCCGAACTTGACGAAGATCGGGCCGAGCTCCTGCAGCGCCAGGCGCAACCGCGCGCCGCGCGATTGCGCCGCGATCTCGCGCGAGGCGCGGGGCACGAACGGCCGCATCAGCTTCAGCCAGCGCTCGGCCGGGGTGTCGTCGAGCAGGTCGTCGAGCCGGTAGCGCAACAGCACCCGGCCGATGCGCAGCGCACGCAGGCCGGATTTCATCGCATGGCCCCGGTATCGGCGGCGGTCGTCGCGGCACGCAGGCGCTCGACCCGGGCCGCCAGTCGCGCGGCATCGTCGCGCAGCGCGTCGACCTCGTCGTGGAAGGCGTCGAGTTCTGCGCGCGCGACCACGTCGCGCGATTCCTCGGTGACGTACTCGGCCGCGGCTCCGGCGAGGTCGCGGCCGGCGTCGCGCGCATGCTTCAGCGCCGCGGCGAGCGCATTGGCCACCTGCACGCCGACCACGTCGCCGAACGCCGCGGCGAACGGCTGCTGCCAGTCCGGGTCGAAGCGCGTGGCCAGCTGCTGCAGGCGGCGCGCCAGCTCGGCGTCCCCCGACAGCTTCATGCGCCCGACCGGCGGCGCATCGTCGCGACGGAACATCGGCAGCTGCGCCAGCAGCCCGGCGAACGTGCTGCGCACCCCCAGGTCGGGTTCGCGCTCGTCGTCGACCGGACCGACCGCGAGCCGCTCGCCGTCCACGCGGACCTGCACCGACAATGGCGGGCCGCCGGCCGCCAGCGGTTCCAGGGTCAGCGCCACGCACTGGCCATCCAGGGCACGCAGGCCATCGCGGGTTTCCGGGTCGAGCGCCAGCGCGCGATTCAGGGCCGCTTCCAGCGCACGTCCGGCCAGCGGCTTCCAGTCGAAGGGGGATGCGGTCATCG
>JAKFDF010000278.1:0-3416 GCA_036676275.1 Lysobacter sp. | reverse complement strand
GCCGCATCCGGCGCCGGCGTCTGGTCGGCCAGCGCGTCCAGCAGCGGGCCGACATCCGCGGCCCGCGCGTCCGTGGGCAAGCCGTTGCGCAGCCAGCCTGCCAGCGCGGCGCTGGCGTGGGTGCTCTTGGGCCAGGGCGCATCGAAGGCGCCATTGGACATGGCGTGCAAGCCCGGCGCCACGCCGTGGCGGGCGAACCGCGGATGGTTGCTGGCGAACGCCAGCGAGCCGCCGTCCCACAGCAGCAGGTTGAAGGGCCCGTAGTCGCCCGCCGCGGGAGCGAGCGCGCCGAGCCAGGCATCGATGCCCATCGTGCCGCTCGCGAATCCGCGGACCAGTGCTCCGCGCGAACGCGGATGCGTCGCGTCCAGCGGCCGCACCCGCACGTTGGTCACCGCGGCCAGCCGCCCGCCGCGGGACACCATCAGCCAGCCGCCGCCCTGCTCGAGGTCGCGCCCGCCGTGCACGTCCGGATACTGCGGATCCGGCCCCGCCGGCGCGGCGGCGCGCGCGTGCAGTTCGTCGCGGTTGGCGACCAGGGCCAGCGGGTAGCGCGGATGCTGGTCCAGGGCGAAGGCGATCAGGCACATGGCGAGCGAGGATAACGCCGCGACTGCCGCCCAGCCTGCCTCAGCCTTCGAGCAGCGCCGTCGTCAGGTGCACCGGGGCCTTCAGCGAGTTGGAGATCAGGCATTTCTCCTCGGCGCGCTGCAGCGCGGCCTCGGCCTGCCCGGCATCGCTGCCCGGCGCGAGCGTCAGCGCCGCGTGCAGGTCGAAGGCGGTGAATGCCGTCACTCCGTCCGCCCGGTCCAGGGTGCCGCTGGCCGACACCGCCAACGCGCTCCAGTCGATCCGCGCGGCGCGCGCGACCGCGCGGAAAGTGAGGATGAAGCAGTCGGCCACCGCGGCCACCAGCAGGCCTTCCGGCGACCAACGGTCGCCCGGGCCGTCGAACTCCGGCGGCGCCGATGACTCGAGCGGCGCGACCCCCTCGGATTCCAGGACCAGGCGGCCTTCGCCGCTTCCGCGGGCGCTGACGCGATACACGTGGGGGAACGGATGCATGGCGAGCTCCAGTGGCGGGTGCGATCCGGTGGAGTCTGCGCCGCTGCGGCCGCCGGCCGGTTGACCCGTGTCAAGCCGCCGGGACCAGGGCCCGCGGGTAGCGCGGAGGCTGGTCCAGGGCGGAGGCGATCAGGCACATGGCGGGCAGTGTGACGGCAAGTCCCGGCAGCGTGCCACCGCCGCAAAAAAACGGCTGCCAGCAATACAAGCCTGGCAGCCGGGGGAGGGAGAACGCGTTGCCTAGAAGGCGAACCGCACCTGCAGCTGGGCGTTGTCGAGGTCGATGTCCTCGAGCTCCGAGCGGGTGTACTCGGCGCGCAATGCGACGGTGTCGTTGAAGCGGTACTGCAGGCCGGCGCCGTAGACCGGGTCGGTACCGCTGTCGCTGCTGCTGCCGGTCAGGCCCGGGATGGCGCTGTCGAGATCCCAGCGCTGGAAGCCGGCCTTGGCGTAGCCCGAGAGCCTGTCGGTGAAGGGCAGGATGCCGAGCGCGGTCAGCGAGACCGCGTTCGCCTCGAGGTCGGGCCCGGCCACGTTGGACTCGATCTTGCCGAAGTCGGTGTAGCCCGCCTCGACCGCGAAGTTGCGGTGGAACTGGTAGCCCCCGAACACCGAGAACGCGGTGTTCTCGTCGTCGTAGGCGCCTTCGTCGACGAACGATTGGCCGGCGCCGGCGCCGGCATAGAAGCCGGTCTTGCCGCCGTCTGCGGCCTGGGCGCCGAACGCTGCAAGGCCGAGGGCCGCGGCGAGGAGGCTGGTGGTCAGGACGAAACGCTTCATTGCTGTCTCCTTCGAAGGCTTGGGGAGGGAGGTGCCTTCAGATGAGTCAGGAATGGTTGTTCTTCTGCCGATACCGAAGCGGCTTGGATCGGAATCATTGTTCCATTAAGGAGGCTGATTCAACCGGGAGGCATTAACACTGCCCTTTACACATATCTATCTAGAAGTTAGCGTGAGACGGTCCACCATGGCCCGAGTCGCAATTCGCGACGTACCCGGGAGCCCTTCGATGTCCATGTCACTCAAACCCCTCGGCCTGGCCGTGGCGCTGGCGCTGGCCGGCTGCAACCAGGCCGCCCCGCCGGCCGCCGATGGCACCGCGCCGGAAGCGACCGAGGCCGCGCCGGTCGCGACGCCGGCCGAACCGGCCGCCGCCCCGGCCGTCGCGGAAGTCGCCGCGCCGAAACTGCAGGCCGCGATGCGCGAGCTGTGGCACGGCCACATCGTCCACGCCCGCGATTACGCGCTGGCCGTGCACGCCGGCAACGCCACCGACGCCAAGGCCGCGGCCGATGCGGTGGTCGACAACGCCAAGCAGATCGCAGGCGCGGTCGGCGGCTTCTACGGCGATGCCGCAGGCGACCAGATGCTGACCCTGCTCGGCGGCCACTGGGGCGCGGTCAAGGCGCTCACCGACACCCGCGCCGCCAAGGACGAGGCCGGCAGCAGCAAGGCGATGGCCGACCTCACCGCCAATGCCAGCGAGATCGCCAAGTTCCTCGCCGGCGCCAATCCCAACCTGCCGGAGGACACCGTGCGCGGCCTGTTGCTGGCCCATGGTGCGCATCATTCGTCGCAGATCGACCTGATCCTGAAGGGCGATACCGCGGGCGAGGCCAGCGAGTGGACCGCGATGCAGGGGCACATGGACATGATCGCCGACGCGCTCGCTGGCGCCATCGCCAAGCAGTTCCCCGAAAAGGCGAGCTGAGGCGGCCCATGGCACAGGGACTCGCGCGCTTCGGCGACACCCAGCAGCGGCTGCTGCGGCAGCTGCTGTTCAACCCCGACGGCTGCGCGGTCGAGGACCTGTGCGAACGCCTGCACGTCAGCCACAACGCGGTGCGCCAGCACCTGACGGCGCTGGGCGGCCGCGGTTACGTCGAGCGGGTGCAGTCGCGCCCGACCGGCGGCCGCCCGCAGGCGCGGTTCGCGCTGACCCGCGAAGGACGCGAGCTGTTCCCGCGCAATTACGGCGCGATCGCCGCCGCGCTGCTCTCGCAACTGCATGCGCGGATGGGCGAGAACGAGGTCGGCGCGTTGCTGCAGGAACTCGGCGCCACGGTGGCCGCGACCCAACCGCCGCTGGATGGCGATGCCGGCAGCGAGGCGCTGGCACGAGGGCTGGCGCAACGGCTCGACGCCTTGGGTTACGAGGCGGTGCCCGCGCGCCATGGCGAGGACTGGCAGGTGGAGGCCTTCAACTGCGTGTTCCATGCGCTGGCGAGCCAGCACCCGCAGGTGTGCAAGTTCGACCTGGCCTACATGGAAGCGGCCAGCGGCCGCCGCATCCACCACATGGAATGCATCGTCCGCGGCGGCCATGTCTGCCGCTTCAAGGTCGGCCCCGA
>JAKFDF010000277.1:0-6826 GCA_036676275.1 Lysobacter sp. | reverse complement strand
CGTGCCGATGACCCGCATGCGCGCGCGCATCGCCGAGCGCCTGATGCAGTCGAAGAACTCGATCGCGATGCTGACCTCGTTCAACGAGGTCAACCTCGGCAAGGTCATGGCGATGCGCAAGGAACTCGGCGAGCAGTTCCAGAAGGACAACGGGATCAAGCTCGGCTTCATGAGCTTCTTCGCCAAGGCGGCCGCCAACGCGCTGCAGAAGTACCCGGTGGTCAACGCCTCGGTCGACGGCAACGACGTGATCTACCACGGCTACGCCGACATCTCGATCGCGGTTTCCACCGAGCGCGGGCTGGTGACGCCGGTGCTGCGCAACGTCGAGCGCATGTCGTTCGCCGACATCGAGAAGGGCATCGACGGCTACGCCCGCGCCGCGCGCGAGGGCGGGCTCAAGCTCGAGGACCTGCAGGGCGGCACCTTCACGATCACCAACGGCGGCACCTTCGGTTCGCTGATGTCGACCCCGATCGTCAACCCGCCGCAGTCGGCGATCCTGGGCATGCACACGATCAAGGAGCGCCCGATCGTCGAGAACGGCCAGGTCGTCGCCGCGCCGATGATGTACATCGCGCTGTCCTACGACCACCGCATCATCGACGGCAAGGACGCGGTGCTGTTCCTGGTGGACATCAAGAACCAGCTCGAAAACCCCCACCGCATGCTGCTGGGCATGTGATTGCGGGCATGTGATTGCGGGCATGCCGCCTGAAACCCCTCGCCTGCGAGGGGTTCTGCATCAAGCCAAGGACCTACGAGAAATGAGCGAACAGCAGAACTTCGACGTCGTGGTGATCGGCGCCGGCCCCGCCGGCTACCACGCCGCGATCCGCGCCGCGCAGCTGGGCATGAAGGTCGCGTGCATCGACGCCGCGCTCGGCAAGGACGGCAAGCCCGCGCTCGGCGGAACCTGCCTGCGCGTGGGCTGCATCCCGTCGAAGGCGCTGCTGGATTCCTCGCGCCAGTACTGGAACCTGCAGCACCTGTTCGGCGAACACGGCATCAGCGTCAAGGACGCGAAGATGGACGTCGCCACGATGGTCGGCCGCAAGGACAAGATCGTGAAGCAGTTCACCGGCGGCATCGCGATGCTGTTCAAGGCCAACAAGATCACGCCGTTCCACGGCTTCGGGCAGTTGCAGCCGGGCAACGTGGTCAAGGTCAAGCAGCACGATGGTTCCGAAGTCGAACTCAAGGGCGCCAACGTCATCCTCGCCGCCGGCTCGGATTCCATCGAGCTGCCGTTCGCGAAGTTCGGCGAGCACATCGTCGACAACGTCGGCGCGCTGGATTTCACCGCGGTGCCCAAGCGCCTGGGCGTGATCGGCGCCGGCGTGATCGGCCTGGAGCTGGGCAGCGTCTGGAAGCGCCTGGGCAGCGAGGTCACCATCCTCGAAGCCCTGCCCGACTTCCTCGCGGCGGCCGATGCCGAGGTCGCGAAGACCGCGGCCAAGGAATTCAAGAAGCAGGGCCTCGACATCCGCCTCGGCGCCAAGGTCAGCAAGGCCGACGTCCGGAAGGACGGCGTGCATGTCACCTATGCCGACGCCAAGGGCGAACAGGAGATCGTCGTCGACAAGCTGCTGGTGGCCGTCGGCCGCCGCGCCGCGACCCGGGGCCTGCTGGCCGAAGGCACAGGCGTGAAGCTCGACCAGCGCGGCATGATCGAGGTCGACGCGCACTGCCACACCGGCGTCGATGGCATCTGGGCGGTCGGCGACTGCGTGCGCGGGCCGATGCTGGCCCACAAGGGGTTCGAGGAAGGCATCGCCGTCGCCGAGCTGATCGCCGGCCTGCCGGGGCACGTCAACCTCGACACGATTCCCTGGGTGATCTACACCGAGCCGGAAATCGCCTGGGTCGGCAAGACCGAGCAGCAACTGGCCGCGGAAGGCACGCCGTACAAGACCGGCAGCTTCCCGTTCGCGGCGATCGGCCGCGCTGTGGCGATGGGCGAGCCGGCCGGCTTCGTCAAGGTCATCGCCCACGCCGAGACCGACCGCGTGCTGGGCATGCACCTGGTCGGCGTCGGCGTGTCCGAGCTGGTGCACGAAGGCGTCCTGACGATGGAGTTCAAGGGTTCCGCCGACGACCTCGCACGCATCTGCCACGCGCATCCGACCTTGTCCGAAGCGATCCACGACGCCGCGATGGCGGTCGACAAGCGCGCGATCCACAAGGCCAACTGACGGGCACCGCGCGGTGAGCGTCCAGTTCCTGCTCAAGGTCGCGATCACGGTCGCGCTGGTGCTGCTGGCATCGGCCCTGGCCAGGCGCCAGGGCTGGCTCGGCGCACTGGTCGCGTCGCTGCCGGTGACCTCGCTGCTGGTGCTGGCCTGGCTCTACCACGATACCCGCGACCCGAAGCAGGTCGCCGACCTGGCGATGGGGATCTTCTGGTTCGTGCTCGGCAGCCTGCCGTTCTTCGTCGTGCTCGCGCTCGCCTTGCGCCACGGTTGGCGCATCGGGCCTGCGTTCGCCGCCGCGATCCTCGCCGGTTTCGCCGGGGTTTCCCTCAGCCAGTGGCTGTTGGCGCGCACGCCATGAAGGCGGTCTGCGTCTACTGCGGCTCCAACGCCGGCGGCAGGCCGAGCTACGCCGCGCGCGCGGCGGCCTTGGGCACGCGCCTGGCGCAGGAGAAACTCGCGCTGGTCTACGGCGGCGGCAACGTCGGCCTGATGGGGATCGTCGCCGATGCCGCGCTCGCCGCAGGCGGCGAAGTGATCGGCGTGATCCCCGCACAGCTGGTCGACTGGGAAGTCGCGCACGGCGGCCTCAGCCGGCTCGAGGTCGTCGCCAACATGCACGAGCGCAAGGCGCGGATGTTCGACCTGTCCGACGCCTTCGTCGCCCTGCCCGGCGGCTTCGGCACGCTCGACGAGATGTTCGAGATGCTGACCTGGCGCCAGCTGGGCCTCGGCGACAAGCCCTGCGCCTTCCTCGACGTCGACGACTTCTACGATCCGCTGGTCGCGATGCTGGACCGGATGGTCGCCGAACGCTTCCTGCACGCCGACCAGCGCCACGACCTGTGGCACGGCGACGACATCGATGCCTTGATGGCGTGGATGCGAGGCTACCGGCCGGCGCGGGCGACGAAATGGCTGGACGAAAAACGCCGTGGCGACCTGCGTTGAGGACGACATGATCCCGGACCGCTTCCGCGCCTTCCGCATCCACGACGACGACGCCGGATACCGCAGCGGCATCGAGGAGGTGTCGCTTGGCGATCTCGCCGCGGGCGAAGTCGTGGTCAGGGCCGCGTACTCGTCGGTCAACTTCAAGGATGCGCTCGCCGGCACCGGCCAGGGCAGGATCCTGCGCCGCTTCCCGCTGGTCGGCGGCATCGATGTCGCCGGCCATGTGGTCGCCTCGACCGATCCCGCGTTCCGCGAAGGCGACGCGGTGCTGGCCACCGGCTGCGGGCTGAGCGAGACCCGCGACGGCGGCTATTCGCAATACGCGCGTTTGCAGGCGCAATGGACGATCCCGCTGCCGGCCGGGCTCAGCCTGCGCGAAAGCATGATCCTGGGCACCGCCGGCTTCACCGCGGCGCTGGCGCTGTACCGGATGCGCGACAACCGGCAAACGCCCGATCTCGGTCCGCTGTGCGTGACGGGCGCCAGCGGCGGGGTCGGCTCGCTCGCGATCGACATCTTCAGCCGCGCCGGCTTCGAGGTGCATGCGATCAGCGGCAAGGCGGCGCAGCACGATTACCTGAAGGCGATCGGCGCCAGCCAGGTGCACGGCCGCGACGTACTGGCGACGACCCGACCGCTGGAATCGGCCCGCTTCGGTGGCGGCCTGGACAACGTCGGCGGCAGCATGCTCGCCAGCCTGCTGGCGCAGACCGCGCCCTACGGCAACGTCGCCAGCGCCGGGCTGGCGGCCTCGGCGGACCTGCATACCACCGTCATGCCCGGGATCATCCGCGGCGTCTCGCTGCTGGGCGTGGCCTCGGCCGGCACCGCGCGCGACATCCGCGACGCGGTCTGGCAACACCTCGCCAGCGACTGGAAGCCGCGGCACCTGGACCGCATCTGCACCCGCGAGGCCACGCTGGAAGACTTGCCCGAAGTGTTCGCCGGCATGCTCGCGGGCGGCTCGCTCGGGCGCACCCTGGTCAGGCTTTGAGCCGCGGGTTGCCGGACCCGTTTGCGGTGGCCGGCGCGGCGGCTACAATCGCCCACGTCTTCCGGGGAAACATCGCATGGCCCGTATCCTGATCGTCGACGATTCGCCGTCGCAGCTGATGGGCATCCGCCGCATCGTCGAGAAACTCGGCCACGAGGCATTGACCGCCGAGGACGGCGCCGCCGGCGTCGATGCCGCCAAGCGCGAACTTCCGGACCTGATCCTGATGGACGTGGTGATGCCGAACCTCAACGGCTTCCAGGCCACCCGATCGATCACCCGCGAGCCTGCGACCAAGCACATCCCGGTGATCCTGGTGACCACCAAGGACCAGGACACGGACCGCATGTGGGGCATGCGCCAGGGCGCCAGGGCCTACCTGACCAAGCCCTTCAGCGAGGAAGAACTGTCGCAGGTGATCGCCAGCAACATCGGTGGCGCCGATCCGGGTCCCAGTGCCGCCTAGAGCGGTTTTTTTCAACCCGCATCCCGGCGCCTGCGCCGCAGCGGTCCGGCCATGCCCGCAGGCCGGTCGACCGCGCCGCGCGGGACGAATCCAGCCCAGGCCAGCCTATGCCCGGCGCCAGTCGTCGCCGAAGGCATCGCGCAACCGTTCGTAGGCTTCGCGCTCGGCCCTGGTGTGGGCCTTGGGCGCCAGGACTTCCAGTTCCACGATCTGGTCGCCGGTCGGCGTTCCCGGCAGGCCGCGCCCGCGCAGGCGCAACTTGCGGCCTGCTTCGGAATCGGCCGGGATCTTCAGGTCGACCGGCCCGCCCAGCGTCGGCACGCTGACGGTCGCGCCGAGCGCGGCCTCCCATGGCGCCACCGGCAGCACGTGGATGATGTTGCGGCCGTCGACCTCGAACTGCGGGTGCGCGGCGTATTCGATCTCCAGCAGCAGGTCGCCGCCGTGCCCCCCCTGGCCGGCGAGCCGGATCGCCTGCCCCGGCTTGACGCCCTTGGGCACGCGCACTTCCAGGGTCTTGCCGTTGACGCCGATGCGCACGCTGTCGCCGCGGTAGACCGCTTCCAGCGGCACTGCGAGGCGCGCCCGCATGTCGCCCCGCGGGCGCGGCCCGCGCGCACCGCCGAAGCCCGGCTCGGCGCCGCCGCCACGGCGCCGCCCGAACAGTTCCTCGAAGAAATCGCTGAAACCGCCACCTGCGCCGCCACCGGCGAAGATCTCGTCGAAATCGAAATCGCCCTGCGCCCCGCCCTGGCCGAAACCGCCCGGGGGCGGCTGCACTTCGTCGCCCGGGCGGTAGCCGCGCGCGCGCAACTGGTCGTAGGCCTTGCGCTTGGCCGGGTCGCGCAACGCTTCGTAGGCCTCGTTGACCGCCTTGAACTTCTCCTCGGCGCCGGCTTCCTTGCTGACGTCGGGATGGTACTTGCGCGCCAGCCGCCGGTAGGCGGTCTTGATCTCGGCTTCGCCGGCGCTCGGCTCGACCCCGAGGATGTCGTAGTAGTCCTTGAATTGCATGGCGCTCCCCGGCGCATGGGCCGGCACACGATGTCCAGCCCGGGATTATCGCAGCGTGGCAGCGATGGCGTTGACACGACCTTAGCGTTCGGCCCGGCTAGACTGATTCGATCCCACGGAGAAGCCCATGACCATCCAAGCCGGCGACCGCCTGCCAGAAGTTCCGCTGCAACGCATCCGCGACGGCATCGAAACCGTCGATACCGGCAACCTGTTCGAAGGCAGGAAAATGGTGATCTTCGCCGTGCCCGGAGCCTTCACCCCGACCTGTTCGGAAAAGCACCTGCCGGGGTTCGTCGAGCATTTCGACGAGTTCCGCGACAAGGGCGTCGGCGTGGCCTGCCTGGCGGTGAACGATCCGTTCGTGATGCAGGCCTGGGGCCAGAGCCAGCACGTCCCGGACGGGCTGCTGATGCTGGCCGACGGCAACGGCGACTTCACCCGGGCGCTGGGCCTGGAGATGGACGCCAGCGCCTACGGCATGGGCACGCGCGCCAAGCGCTTCGCGATCTATGCCGAGGACGGCGTGGCGAAGAACGTGCTGGTGGAGGCGCCGGGCGAGTTCCGCGTGTCCTCCGCCGAGCACATGCTGTCGCTGATCCCCTGACCCTCCCGTAAGGACGCCCACATGAGTAGCAAGCCCGCCGACAAGAAGACGATGCCCGCCCGCCAGGCCGGCACCGCCGGCATGACCGATGTCGCCACCCTGCGCCGCAACGCGCGCAGGAACATCGACAAGGGCGCGGTCACCGAGACCTACAGCGCCGACAAGTCGACCGTGATCAAGCTGCTGAACGAGGCGCTGGCGACCGAGTGGGTATGCGTGCTGCGCTACTACCGGCACTACTTCATGGCATCGGGCATGTTCGCCGACACCGTCAAGGCCGAGTTCCTCGAGCACGCGGCGCAGGAGCAGGAGCACGCGAAGCTGATCGCCGAGCGCATCGTGCAGCTCGGCGGCGAACCCGACCTGGACCCGGACACGCTGACGCGCCGCGCGCATGCCGAGTACAAGCCCGGCACCGACCTGCGCGACATGGTCAAGGAGAACCTTGTCGCCGAGCGCATCGCGATCGACAGTTACCGCGAGATGATCAATTACGTCGGCGACCGCGACACCACCACCAAGCGCATCCTCGAGCATGTCCTGGCGCAGGAAGAGGAACATGCCGACGACATGAAGGACCTGCTGGACGGGTGGATCGG
>JAKFDF010000276.1:0-2408 GCA_036676275.1 Lysobacter sp. | reverse complement strand
CCCTGGTCGAGGAGGCGCTGCGCGCCGGGTTGATCGCCGAGCTGGCCGGTTTCACTGCCTTGAAGCGCGAGGTGCCCTACGGCCAGGAGCGCAGCCGGGTGGATTTCCGCCTGGACTATCCGCGCGGTGCGGCCTTCGTCGAAGTGAAAAGCGTCACCCTGGGTTTCGCCGACAGCACGGTGGCGGCCTTCCCCGATGCGCGCACCGAGCGCGGCGCCAAGCACCTGCGCGAACTGGCGGCGCTGGCCCGCGACGGGGTGCGCGCGGTGCAGCTGTACTGCGTCAACCTGACGGGGATCGACGCGGTGCGCCCGGCCGCGGAGATCGACCCGGCCTATGCTGCGGCCCTGTGCGAGGCGGTCAAGGCGGGCGTCGAGGTGCTGGCCTATGGCGCCGAGATCAGCCCGCAGGAGATCCGTCTGGTGCGTCGGCTCGAGGTGCAGTTGTAAGTCGTGGGTCGGGCCGCTCTGGCCTACGGTCCGCGTGCTCGCGCCGGATCATTCACCGTAGGGTGTGCGGGGCCACCTAGGCCGTGCGCACCGGCATCCGCGGCTGTCGTGTGGATGTTCCGCGGTGCGCGCGGCAAACGGTGCCTTCCCGGATGCATCCGTATATGGACTCCGGTGCGCGCAGCGCACCCTACGCGGCGATCGGTTGCCCGCGGGTTACGAGTCGACCCAGATCCCTTCGCCGTCTTCCGCGCAGCGCAGCGCCTCGAGCGCTTGCCCGGCGCAGGGGCCGGCCACGCATTCGCCGGAGTCGATGAGAAACAGCGCGCCGTGGGTGGCGCACTGGATCAGGCTGGCGCTGTGGTCGAGGAACTGGTCCGGCAGCCACTCCAGGGGAATGCCGCGGTGCGGGCAGCGGTTGCGGTAGACGAACACCCGGCCGTCCTTGCGCACGGCGAACAGCTTGTCGCCGGCGATCTCGAAGCCCCGGCTCCGGCCTTCGGCCAGTTCGTGCGGGGCGCATAAACGCATCATCGGCATCTCCACGGCAGGCGGGCATTATGCCGATCCAGGCTGGGAGTGGAAGAGGAGGGCGCGTCCCTGCGCCGAGTGGAGCTCAGATTTCCCAGATCAGGTTGGCCGCGGCGTAGCGGCCCGGCTGGGTGAAGCGGTCGAGGCCGGGGTTACTGGTGCTGAGGCCGCGCACGTCGCCCCACTGCCAGTACTGCTTGTCGGTGAGGTTGAACAGGCCGGCATTGAGCGAGACCTCCTCGGTCAGCTGCCACCAGCCGTTTAGGTCCAGGGTGCCGTAACCGGCCGGTTGGAACTGGTTGGCAGTCTGGGTCTCGTCGATGCGCTGCTTGGCGGCCACCAGGGTCCAGGCCAGCTCGCCGCCGTAGGTGCCGCTCGGCGCTGCATAGCCGAGACCGAACACGGCTTTCAGCGGGTCGATGCTGTTCAGCGGCTGGCCGCTGGATTCGTCCTTGCCGCGGGCATAGGCAATCGCACCGCGCAACTGGGTGCCGGCCGGCAGACCGAGTTGGTCGAGGAACAGCTCGCCGCGGGCTTCGGCGCCGCGGATGCTGACCCGGTCGAGGTTCTGGTACTGGAAGGTCAGGCGGTTGTTGCCGGTCGGGTCGTTGGCCAGGGTGACCTGTTCGATGAAGTCTTCATAGCGGTTGTAGAACAGCGCCACGCCGAAGCTGCCGACCCGGTATTTGCCGCGCAGGCCGATCTCGTAACTGTCGCTGGTTTCCGGCTTGAGGCTGGTGTTGGCGATGGTCTGGTAGCCGCTGTTGAGGTTGACGAACTCGCCGAAGATGTTCACCGCCTGGGGGGCGCGGAAGCCGGCGGCGTATTGGCCGTAGAGGCTGTGCGCATCGTCGAGCCGGTAGGTCAGGCCGAGTTTGGGCGACCAGGCGCTGTCGCTGAAGGTGGCGGGGTCGCGCTCCACCGGGTTGCCGTTGAGGTATTCCGCGGTGGCCTGCGGCCTCATCTCGTAGTGGTCGTAGCGCAGGCCGGCGAGCAGGTTCCAGCGGCCCAGGTCCACGCTGTCCTGGGCGAACAGCGCGTACTCCTCGGTGGTCGGGTCGGGGAAGTCGCTGAGCGGAAAGGCTTCCGCATTGGCGAGCAGCGCGCCGCTGTTGCGGTTGACCTCGCTGCCCTGGCGCAGGTCGCCGCTGTCGCCGCGTTTGAGGTCGACACCGTAGGTCAGCCGATGGGCGCTGCGGCCGACGGCGAAGGCCTTGTCCAGCTGGCTGGTGAAACTCCAGGTCTGTTCTTCGTAGCGCGAATCGCGCAGGCGCAAGCGTTCGACGGCGGTGCCTGGCGGGGTGGCCGTCGGCGGCGTGAAGCTGGTCCAGGTGGTGCGGTTCTGTAGGGTTTGTTGGCGGGTTGCGCTGGTCTGGTAGTTCAGTTGCCAGTGCAGCCGGTCGGCCAGCAGGCTGTCCAGTTGCAGGC
>JAKFDF010000275.1:0-1915 GCA_036676275.1 Lysobacter sp. | reverse complement strand
GCGAAGTCGTGGCCGTCGGCGCCGAGGCCGTGCAGCCACAGCACCGTCCATTGCGGATCGGGCGCGGTGGCGTGTTCGATGGTTTCGAGCAGGGCGCGGGTTTCCATCGCCGCATTGTAGGCATCGCGTTGGTGGCGGGGCGGTAAGCGCGCTCGCGGCGGGATGGCCGGTTCCGGCCCCGCCGTGCGTTAGGCATGAGGTCCCCGTACGAGACAAACCTGGTCCTGCGGACTGCTTCCGCCGCAGTCCAACTTCCCATGGCCGCCCGCCGAGCCCGGAAAGCAGGCCATCGATCGGGGCAGGGCATCAATCTGGCTCGGGCGGCACTGCCACCCGGCCACAGGAGACAACATGCACGACGATGCGGCAGTGCCCAGGCTCTTGAGCCATGCCCTGGCCTTGTGGATCGCCCTTGCCGCGGTGCTGGCGACGCCGCAGGCGCAGGCGCAGGCGAACGAGCAGACCGTGGTCGAACGGCCGGAACTGATCGACCCGGAAATCAGCCAGTCCCGCGGGCTGATCACCTGGGTGGACAAGAACGGAGGGCTCTGGATCGCCCGGGTCGACCGCAACACCGGCATGCTCGTGCCCAGCGGCGGCAAGGGCCTGTTGCTGGATCCCAAGGCGATGAAGACCTCCGATTTCGACATCGTGGGCAACGGCCCGGAATGGGTCAGCACTTCGACCGGCGACCAGATCGTCTACACGAAATTCGTGAACAAGACCCATCTCCTGCGCAACGCCCGCCTGGCCCTGGCGCAGAAATGGCCATCGGGCGCATGGACGTACGACTTCATCGATCGCGATAAACCGCGCAGCCGGCCGTATGCGAGCCATGACGATCAGGATCCGTTGCCGCGGATCAGCTACGTCGACACGGTCGGCAACCACTACTGGCGCAACCTGTTCGATCCTTCCAGCGAAACCCTGGTCGCCGATTACCCGCCGTCGCTGTCCTTCGCTTTGCGCTTCGTGGCCAATACCCGCGCGGCGGCGTTCGTTGCCCCGGTCGATGGCGTGTCGCAGGTGTTCTTCTACTGGCTCGACGAAAACAGGGCCGAGCAGATCACCTTCGACGAAGGCCAGAAGGACCTGCACTCCCGCCCATGGATCTGGCAGGCGCCCGAACTCGGCGGCGCATACGTCCTGGGCACGATCGTGGACGACACGGAACTGCGCCTGTATGCGCTCCCCCCCGGAGGCGGCAACACCGACTGGGCGATGATCAGCAGCATCCGCACGCCCCAGGGTGGCCTGATCAATTCGCCCGAGCCCTTCGTCCACAACGGCAAGTCGTACGTGTTCTTCACGGCGAGCAAGCCGCCGGCGACCTACCCCTCGACGATCTTCCTGACCGGCATCGACGAGGTCTCGCCGACGCCGGTGCAGCTGACGCCGGACGACCCGCTGCGGATACGCACCGATCCCGAGGTGTTCGTGGCCAACGACGGCCCCTACATCTATTACAACCGGGCGACCGTCGTCGGCGACGGGGACCAGTACTGCCTGCAGTGCAACGAGGGGCTGTACCGCACGTATACCGGGTTGCCGCCGGCACAGTGACCCTCCCGTTTCGGGGTGCCGCGCATCGCAGCGCGCGCTGGATGCCGACCCCGGTCTGACGCGGCGCTGTGTCCGGCGCATCCGCGGTGCGCGCGATCAACGCTCGACCCGGGCCACCATCGATCGGTGCGGATCGTGGCCGCCGGCATCGGGTCCATGCAGCCGCCGAGATGCGTGCGATCGCGGCTTGCGCCGCGCTTACGTGGGCGTGGCGGTGCCACGGGCCGATTCGGGGCCGACCTTGAAGCGGCAGACATGGCCGCCGCGGACGATGCATTCCATGTGGTGGATGCGGCGGCCGCTGGCCGCTTCCATGTAGGCCAGGTCGAACTTGCACACCTGCGGGTGCTGG
>JAKFDF010000274.1:0-11404 GCA_036676275.1 Lysobacter sp. | reverse complement strand
GGCCGACATCGCCGAGGTGCTCTGGAACGACTACCTGCAGCACAACCCCAACAACCCGAAGTGGTTCAACCGCGACCGCTTCGTGCTCTCCAACGGCCACGGCTCGATGCTGCAGTACGCGCTGCTGCACCTGTCCGGCTACGACCTGTCGCTGGACGAGCTCAAGCATTTCCGCCAGCTCGGCAGCAAGACCCCGGGCCATCCGGAGAACTTCGAAACCCCCGGGGTGGAGACCACCACCGGCCCGCTCGGCCAGGGCTTCGCCAACGCGGTCGGCATGGCGCTGGCCGAGAAGCTGCTGGCGCAGCGCTTCAACCGGCCCGAGCTGGCGATCGTCGACCACCGCACCTGGGTGTTCATGGGCGACGGCTGCCTGATGGAAGGCATCTCGCACGAGGCCGCCTCGCTGGCCGGCACCTGGGGCCTGGAGAAGCTGGTCGCGTTCTGGGACGACAACCACATCTCCATCGACGGCAACGTCGAAGGCTGGTTCACCGACGACACCCCGGCGCGCTTCGAGGCCTACGGCTGGAACGTGATCCGCGACGTCGACGGCCACGACGCCGATTCGATCAAGGCCGCGATCGAGGCGGCGATGCGCTCGCAGGGCAAGCCGACGCTCGTGTGCTGCCGCACCACGATCGGCTTCGGTTCCCCGCACAAGGCCGGCAAGGAATCCGCGCACGGCGCGCCGCTGGGCAAGGACGAGGTGGCCGCGACGCGCGAGGCGCTGGGCTGGCCGCATCCGGCATTCGAAGTGCCGCAGGAGATCCGCGACGCCTGGCGCGCCGGCAACGCCGGGCTGGTGCGCGAACACCAGTGGGGGCAGCTGTTCGACGCCTATGCCGCGCGCCATCCGGACGAGGCCGACGAACTGGTGCGGCGCTCGCACGGCGACCTGCCGGAGGGCTTCGGCGCCGACGCCGAGGCCTTCATCGCCAGGTTGCAGGCCGAGGGCCACGCCATCGCCTCGCGCAAGGCCTCGCAGATGGCGATCGAGGCGTTCGCGCCGCTGCTGCCCGAGCTCGTCGGCGGTTCGGCCGACCTCGCGCACTCCAACCTCACGCTGTGGAAGGGCAGCAAGTCGGTCGTGTCCGAGGATGCCGACGCCAACTACGTCTACTACGGCGTGCGCGAATTCGCGATGACCGCGATCAGCAACGGCCTCGCGCTGCACGGCTGCTTCGTGCCCTACGACGCCACCTTCCTGGTGTTCAGCGACTACGCCCGCAACGCGGTGCGCATGAGCGCGCTGATGGGCGCGCACGCGATCCACGTCTACACCCACGACTCGATCGGCCTCGGCGAGGACGGCCCGACCCACCAGCCGGTCGAGCACCTGGCGTCGCTGCGCTACATCCCGCGCAACGACGTCTGGCGTCCCTGCGACGCGGTCGAATCGGCGGTGGCGTGGAAGGCGGCGATCGAGCGCGCCGACGGCCCGAGCTGCCTGGTGTTCTCGCGCCAGAACCTCCCGCACCAGCCGCGCGACGAGGCGCAGGTCGCGGCGATCGCGCGCGGCGGCTACGTGTTGAAGGACGCCAGCGGCGCGCCCGAAATCGTCCTCATCGCAACGGGCTCCGAAGTGGGCCTGGCGATGGCCGCCGCAGCCCGGCTCGGCGACAGGGTGCGGGTGGTGTCGATGCCGTCCACCGACGTGTTCGATCGCCAGGACGCGGCGTACCGCGAATCGGTGCTGCCGTCGAGCTGTCGCAGGCGCGTGGCCATCGAGGCCGGCACCGCCGACTTCTGGCGCAAGTACGTCGGCTTGGACGGGGCCGTCGTCGGCATGGACGGTTTCGGTGCATCGGCCCCGATCGAGGCGCTCATGCCGCATTTCGGCTTCACCGTCGACGCCGTCGTCGCGGCGGCCCGTTCCCTCTGATCCGAGACGGGCAGGGCCGGGCATGCCCGGCCCTGCGAGTCCTCTTGACAACAGTGATTACAGGCGTAATCTTCGAAACTGTCAGGTTTACGGATGTAATCGATGCAGGTCAGCGAAGCCGAATCCGTGGTCATGCAGGTGCTCTGGGAGGCCGACCGCGCGCTCGCGGCGGAGGACGTCGTCGCCGCGCTGGCACATTCCCGGGAGTGGCAGGAAGCCACCATCAAGACCCTGCTCAACCGGTTGCTGAAGAAGCGCGCCATCGCCGCGAAGCGGGAAGGGCGGCGTTACCTGTATTCCCCCGTGTTGCAACGCGAAGCCTGGCTGCTGGGCGAGAGCGAGGGCCTGCTCGGGCGCCTGTTCGGCGGAAGGGTTGCGCCGCTGGTCGCCCACTTCAGCCAGCACCGCAAGCTCGACCCCGCCGACATCGCCGCACTGCGCAAGTTGCTCGAGGAGATCGACGATGGCAAGCCGTGAACTGATCGCACTGGTCCTGCAGGCGACGTTGCTCGGGAGTGCCGCGGTCGCCCTGGCCATGATGTTGCGGCGCCCGTTGCGCGGCGCATTCGGTGCGCGGGCAGCGTACGCCGCATGGTGGCTGGTTCCCGCGGCGTTGCTCGCGATGCTGCTTCCGGGACACGCGCCGCCCGGACCCATCGGCGCCATGGCGGATGGATTCGCCGCGCCTGCCCGGTTCGCGATCCGTTTCGCCGGCAGGGAGGCCGGCTTCGAATGGCAGGCATGGATGCTTTCCGCGTGGGTCGCGGGCGCGCTGGCGAGCGCGCTGGCCATGGGCGCTTTGCAGGCCAGGTTCCGGCGCGCACTGGGGCCGCTGTTGCCCCACGGCGACGATTGGCGGGTCGCGCGCGAGGTCCACGGCCTGCCGGCGACGCTGGGCGTCCTCCGGCCGCGCATCGTGCTGCCGGTCGACTTCGAATCCCGCTATGGCGAAGCCCAGCGCGCACTGGTCCTCGCGCACGAGCGAGTGCACATCGCGCGCGGCGACCTGGCCGCCAACCTGGCAGCAGCGGCGCTTCGCTGCGTGTTCTGGTTCAACCCCCTGTTCCATGTTGCGGCGCATCGCTTTCGCCACGACCAGGAGCTGGCCTGCGACGAGGTCGTCATCGCGCGCCACCCGCAACTGCGCCGCGCTTATGGCGATGCGCTGTTCCAGGCCCAGTTCGCGCCACAGGCGCCGCCGCTGGGCTGCCACTTCGGCTTCGGACATCCACTCGAGGAGAGAATCGCCATGCTCAAGCAACCCGTTCCCACGTTGCGGCGCCGGATCGCGGGCAATGTCGCTGTCGCCATGCTCGTGTCCGGTGCGGCATTCGCCGCCTGGGCCGCACGACCGCCAGTCGCGCAGGACGCCATGGCCACGGTCAAGCGCGATGTCACGGGCGTGGCGCTGCCCGCACCCGGGTATCCGGAAGCCGCACTCGAACGCGGCACCAGCGGCAAGGTCATGCTGATCGTGGATGTCGCCATCGACGGTAGCGTCGCCGCCGCGAAAGTCGAGCGCGCTGATCCCGCCGGGGTATTCGACGCGTCGGCGCTCGAAACCGTCAAGAAGTGGCGTTTCACGCCGGCGATGAAGGACGGAAAGCCGGTCGCATCGCGGGTCCGGGTGCCCATCGAGTGGCGCGCCGGAACTGATGCAGGCGCGCACTCCACCCCGGCAGCATCAGGCCAATAGCAACTTCGCGGCGGCGACCAGCAGCACCACGCCCAGCATCCGCCGCAGCCCGCGCACCGGCAGCCAGTGCAGCCCCAGCTGGCTGCCGAGCAGGGCGCCGACCGCGACCACCCCCAGCCACAGCGGCAGCATCGACGGCAGCGTGCCGGTGGCGTGCAGCAGCCCGGCCAGCCCGGTGAGCGAATTGATCCACACGAACGCGACCGATGTGCCGCTGGCCTCGCGCGTGGGCATCCAGCGCGCGAACAGCAGCAGCGGCGTGAGGAAGATCGCGCCGCCGGTGCCGGTCAGCCCGGACAGCACGCCGATCGCCGCGCCGACCGCCAGCCCCGGCAGCCAGGGCACGCGCCGGCCGGCGGTTTCAGTGTCTTCCACCTCCGCGCGCGCGGCATGGCGGAACACGCCGATGGCCGCCACCAGCAACACGATGCCCAGCAGCAGCGAAAAACTTTCCCGCGGCAGGGTGACCTGCGCCGACAGGAATGCCGCCGGCGCCGACGCCAGCACGAACGGCAGCACGTTGCGCCAGCGCACGTGGCCGCCGCGCCACCAGCGCAGCAGGCCGATGCCGCCGACCAGCAGGTTGAGCGCGAGCGCGGTCGGGCGCACCTGCTCCGGCGCGAAGCCGAGCAGCGCCATCGCCGCGATGTAGCCGCTGGCGCCGGCATGGCCGACCGAGGCATAGAGCGTGGCGACCGCGAAGAACAGCGCGGCCAGCACCAAGTCCCCGGTCACGTGATGCCGTCGGCGGGGGGGATGACCTGCAGCGGAACCTGCAGGTAACGCCTGCCGCCTGCGTCCGCATCGGGCAGGCGGCCGCCGCGGATGTTGACCTGCAATGCCGGATACAGCAACACCGGTACCGGCAGTCCGGCATCGCGCGCGTTGCGCGCCGCGACGAACTGCGCCTGCGTGGTGCCCGCGTCGAGCATGCGGTTGTCGCGCCTGGATTCGGCGACGCTGACGCTGGCCCGGGGGCCGCGGCCCTCGGGCGGGTAGTCGTGGCACAGCCACAGCACGGTATCGCCGGGCAATGCGTGCAGGCGCTGGATCGAGGCGTACAGCCGTGCGGCGCTGCCGCCCGGGAAATCGCAGCGCGCGGTGCCGACATCCGGCGCGAACAGCGTGTCGCCGACGAACACGTTGCCGTCGATGCGGTAGGCGAGGCTGTCGGCGGTATGCCCGGGGGTGGCCAGCACTTCGATGCGCAGGCTGCCCGCCTCGATCACGTCGCCGTCCTCCAGCAGGGCATCGAACGCAGCGGCGATGCCGGGATCGCCGGGCGCGATGCCGAACACGCCGCAGAAATGCGCCTGCACCTCGCGGATGCCGGCGCCGATCAGCACCGGGGCCGAGGTCCGCGCGCGCAGGAACGCGGCCGAACTCAGGTGGTCGGCGTGGGCGTGGGTCTCGAGGATCCGGTGCACGTGCAGCGATCGCGTGCCGACGAAATCCAGCAACGCGCGCGCACTTGCGCTGGACACGCGCCCGGCCTTGGGGTCGTAGTCCAGCACCGGGTCGATCACCACCGCATCGCGTCCGCGGCTGGCGACGTGGCTCCAGGTGCCGGTGTCGGCGTGGAAGAACGACTCGATGTGCAGGCCGCTGTCGCTCACGATCCCTCGCACAGCGGCGGGTTGTCGCCGCAGTAGATGCCGTGCAGGGTAGCAATGATGCGTTGAGCCGGTCCGGGGGCCAGCGAGTAGTAGATGCTCTGTGCCTTGCGGCGCGTCGTCACCAGGCCGTCCTGGCGCAGCAGGGCCAGGTGCTGGGACAACGCCGACTGGCTCAGCTCCAGCCGCGCATTGAGCTCGCCGACCGAGCGCTCGCCTTCGGCCAGCAGGCACAGCAGCATCAGCCGCTTCTCGTTGCCCAGCGCCCTGAGCAGTTGCGCGGCGTCGGCGGCGTGGACACGCATCGCCTCGGGATCGATGTTGGGCATCAGCGCATGGTCGCGGGCAGGCCGGCCGCAGTCCAGCCGGGCGCGTCGCCGGCGATCGAACAGGCGCCGCTGGAGCCCACGGCCTGCAGGCCAGCGGTAGCCAGGGCGCCGGGGCCGCCGATGCGGCAACACGACGCTTGTGGCCGTTGCTGGCCGGGCAGGGCCGCAAGCCGGCATTGGCCCCGGCCCGGTGGGCGCCGACCTGGCAGCGGCACGCCACGCGGGATGGCGATGACGCCGCCGCCGTTCGCCAAATCAGTGGGTTCCCTGACATCGATCAAGACCCCGGGCCGCACGCGGGCGTGGAATGGCAAGGGAGCCACTTCCCGGAGCCGGGAAACGGCCTCGCAGATGCGTCTGGCGGTACTGGCGGGCATGGCGGATTCCTCCGATTCGCGCCCGGCAATAATATCAGTTGACACTAATATAAGAAATAACTAATGTTCATCCAACACAACGGCGCCAGGCGCCGGAGGGAGGCTTGAGATGGCCAGGATCGTGGTGCTGGGAGCGGGGCTGGGCGGCATGGCCGCGGCCTACGAACTGCGCGAAACGCTGGGCAGGGAGCACCCGGTCACGGTGGTCGGGCTGGGCGACCGCTTCAGCTTCACCCCCTCCAACCCGTGGCTCGCCGTGGGCTGGCGCAAACCCGGGGATTTCACCCTGGATGCCGCCGAGCACCTGGGGCGCAAGGACATCGCCTTCGATGGCTCCGGCGCGCAACGCATCGATGCCGACGCCCGCCAAGTGCATACCGGTTCGGGCAAGGTGCTCGACTACGATTACCTGCTGGTGTGCACCGGGCCCCGGCTCGCGTTCGAGGAAGTCCCCGGCACCGGTCCGGATACCGGACTGACCCAGTCGGTCTGCACCACGCCGCACGCGCAGCGCGCCTGGGAGGCGTACGAGAAGTTCCTGCAGGACCCCGGCCCGATCGTGGTCGGGGCGGTGCAGGGCGCCAGTTGTTTCGGTCCGGCCTACGAGTTCGCGCTGATCCTGGACGCCGACCTGCGCCGCCGCAAGCTGCGCGACAAGGTGCCGATGACCTACGTCACCAGCGAGCCGTACATCGGCCACATGGGACTGGGCGGCGTCGGCGATTCCAAGGGGCTGATGGAGTACGAACTGCGCCAGCGCCACATCAAGTGGATCACCAATGCCAAGGTGCAGGAAGTGCGTCCCGGCGAAGTCGTGGCCGTCGAGCACGATGCCAAGGGGCTGCCGCTTGACGAGCACGTCGTGCCGTTCAAGTACGCGATGCTGTTGCCGGCGTTCAAGGGCGTGGAGGCGGTCGCCGCGGTCGAGGGGCTGTGCAACCCGCGCGGTTTCGTGATCGTCGACAAGCACCAGCGCAGCCCGAAATACCCGCAGGTCTTCGCCGCCGGGGTGTGCGTGGCGATCCCGCCGGTGGAGGCGACGCCGGTGCCGACCGGTGCGCCCAAGACCGGGTTCATGATCGAGTCGATGGTCACCACCATCGTGCGCAACATCCAGGCCGAACTGCAGGGCAAGCCCGCCGACTTCGAGGGCACCTGGAACGCGGTGTGCCTGGCCGACATGGGCGATACCGGCGTGGCCTTCGTCGCGCTGCCGCAGATCCCGCCGCGCAACGTCACCTGGGCCAGGGAGGGCAAGTGGGTGCACCTGGCCAAGGTCGGCTTCGAGAAGTACTTCCTCTACAAGATGCGCCACGGCACATCGGAGCCGATCTACGAGAAGTACATCATGGGACTGCTCGGCATCGAGCGGCTCAAGGCGCGAAAAAGTAGTCCTCCCCCGATTCCCCCCCAATCTGGAGCAAGCGCATGAAAACCCCGATGTCCCTGGATCGCGCCATCATGGCCTTCGCCGGCGTGATGGTCCTGGTCAGCGTCGCGCTGACCCAGCTGGTCTCGCCGTGGTGGTGGGTCCTCACCGCCTTCATCGGCCTCAACCTGTTCCAGTCCGCATTCACCGGATTCTGTCCGGCGGGCATGGTCATGCGCAGGCTGGGGATCGGCAAGAACGCCGAGGGCGCGAGTTGCTGCCGTTGATCCGCATGCGCGCAATGCTTGCGACCGCGTTGCTGGCCGCGCTGGCGGCCTGCGGCGGGGAACCGGCACCGGCATCGCCGCCACCGCTGCGCGGGCTGCGGACGCTGACCGTGCAAGCGCCCGCCGGCGACGCCGGCCGCGCCTGGGATGGCGTGGTCGAGGCGGTGCGCCAGGCCGACCTGTCGGCGCAGACCACGGGGCGTGTGACCGAGGTCAACGCGGACGTGAACGACCGCGTCGCCGCCGGCGCGGTCCTGCTGCGGCTGACCGCCGTGGAGCAGCAGGCCGGCGCCAACACCGCGCGCGCGCAATTGCGCGCCGCCGATGCCGCGGCGGCGGAAGCGGAGTCCAACTATCGCCGCTTCGCCGCGCTGGCCGGTGGCCAGTACGTGTCGAAATCGCAGCTGGACCAGGCGCGCGCGGCCCGCGACAGCGCGGTGGCCTCGCGCGACGCGGCACGCGCGCAACTAACTCAGGCCGGCCAGCAGGCCGGGTACACGGTGGTGCGCGCGCCGTTCGCCGGCATCGTCAGCGCGCGGCGGGTCGAACCCGGCGAAAGCGTCAATCCGGGCCAGCCGCTGATGTCGGTGTATGCGCCGGGCGCGCTGCGGATCGAAGTGCAGGTGCCGCAGTCCGAGGCCGACGCGATCCGCGGCGCCGGCCGCGCGCAAGTCGTGTTCGCCGACGGGCGCGCTGTCGCCGCGGCGGCGGTCGTCGTGTTTCCGGCCGCGGACCCGTCGACCCACAGCGTCGGCGTGCGCGTGACCCTGCCGGACGTGGACGACGCCCCCATGCCCGGCGCCACCGCGAAGGTCGTGTTCCCGATCGCGAGCGCCGCCGCCACGCCGGCGGCGATCAGCATCCCGGCATCGGCGCTGGTCCAGCGCGGCGAAGTCAGCGGCGTGTACGTGCTGCGGGACGGCCGCCTGTCGCTGCGCCAGCTGCGGCTGGGAGATCGCCGCGGCGACCGGGTCGAAGTCATGGCCGGCCTGGAGCGCGGAGACACCATCGCCATCGATCCGGTTGCGGCGTTGCAGGCGTTGGCGGCGCAACGCAAGGCCGCCGGTGGCAGCGATGAGTGAGGCAGGCCCCACCCGCCTGGGCCTGCCCGGGCGCCTGGCGGCCGCCTTCCAGGCCAACCCGCTGACGCCGGTCCTGGCGATCCTCGGCCTGTTGCTGGGCCTGGTGGCGGTGCTGGTCACGCCGCGCGAGGAAGAGCCGCAGATCGACGTCACCATGGCCAACGTCATCGTGCCGTTCGCGGGCGCCAGCGCGCGCGACGTCGAGCAACTGGTCAGCACGCCGCTGGAGCAGAAGCTCTCGGAAATCGAGGGCGTCAAGCACGTTTATTCGATCAGCCGCCCGGGCATGGCCGTGCTGACCGTGGAATACACGGTCGGCATCGAGCGCCAGCCGGCGATCGTGCGCCTCTACAACCAGGTCTATTCCAACCAGGACTGGTTGCCGCCGGGCGTGGGCGTGGGCCAGCCGCTGATCAAGCCCAGGGGCATCGACGACGTCCCGGTGATGGCGGTGACGCTGTGGACCGACGACATGCAACGCGGGCCCACCGAACTGGCGGAAGTCGCGCACACGCTGGAAACCGAGTTCAAGCGCGTGCCCGGCACGCGCGATGTCTACACCGTCGGCGCGCCCGACCGGGTGGTGGCGGTGACCCTGGACCCGGCGCGGCTTGCCGCGTACGGATTGACGGTGGCCGATCTCGCGCAGGCGCTGCAGGCGGCGAATGTCGTGCGCCAGGTCGGCGAGCGCGTCGCCGGCAATGCCGCGGTGCCGGTAACCGCCGGCACCTTCCTGGCCAGCGCGCGGGATGTCGCCGACCTGGTGGTCGGGTTGTCCGGCGGCAAGCCGTTGCGCTTGTCCGACGTCGCCACGGTGCGCGCCGGAGGCGACCTCGCCACGCGCTATGCGTGGCACGGCGCACCGCCCGGACGCGCCGGCCCGGTCGCGGGACTGGCGCCCGCGGTGACCATCGCCGTCGCCAAGAAGCCCGGCAGCAATGCCGCCGACATCACCGGCGCGGTCGCCACGCGCCTGCGCCAGGTGCAGGACGAACTGATCCCCGACGGCGTGCATGCCACCGTCACCCGCGACTACGGCCGGACCGCCACCGACAAGGCCATGAAGCTGATCCAGAAGCTGGTGTTCGCCACCGGCTCGGTGGTGCTGCTGGTGCTGTTCGCGCTGGGCTGGCGCGAGGCGATCGTGGTCGGCAGCGCGGTGGTGCTGACGCTCGCGGTCACCCTGTTCGCGTCGTGGGCGATGGGCTTCACCCTCAACCGGGTGTCGCTGTTCGCGTTGATCTTCTCGATCGGCATCCTCGTGGACGACGCGATCGTCGTGGTCGAGAACATCCACCGGCACATGGCCCTCGGAGGCAGGACCCTGCGCGAGGCGATCCCGCCGGCGGTGGACGAAGTCGGCGGCCCGACCATCCTCGCCACCTTCACAGTGATCGCCGCGCTGATGCCGATGGCCTTCGTCTCCGGCCTGATGGGGCCATACATGCGGCCGATCCCGATCAACGCCTCGGTCGGCATGCTGCTGTCGCTGGCGATCGCGCTGGTGGTGACGCCATGGCTGTCGCTCAAGCTGCTCGGCAGGCACCTGCCCGCCGCGGGCGACGGCGACCATGCCGGCGAAGCCGAAGCCGCCCGCGAAACCAGGCTCAAGCGCATGTTCTCCAGGCTGATGCGGCCGTTCCTGGATCCGGCGCGCGGGGGCCGCCGGCGGCTGTGGCTGTTCGGCGGCATCGCCGCGCTGGTGCTGCTGGCCGCATCGCTTGCCGTGTTCCAGGCGGTGGTGCTGAAGATGCTGCCGTTCGACAACAAGTCCGAGCTGCAGGTGGTGGTGGACCTGCCCGAAGGCCGCACCCTGGAAGCCACCGATGCGCTGCTGGTGGAACTGGCCGCGGCCGTGGACAAGGTGCCCGAGGTGCTGGATTACCAGGGCTATGCCGGCACCGCCGCGCCGATCAACTTCAACGGCCTGGTGCGGCAGTACTTCCTGCGCAGCGGCGGCAACGTCGGCGACCTGCAGGTCAACCTGGTCGACAAGCACCAGCGCGAACGCCAGAGCCACGACATCGCGCGCGCGCTGCGGCCGCAACTGGATGCGATCGGGCGCCGCCACGACGCGTCGGTGAAAGTGGTCGAAGTGCCGCCGGGGCCGCCGGTGCTGGCGCCGCTGGTCGCCGAGCTGTACGGCCCGGACTACGCCACCAGCCGCAGGCTGGCCAAGGCGCTGGAACAGCGTTTCCGCGCCACCGAAGGCATCGTCGACGTCGATACCAGCGTCGAAAGCGATGCCCCGCGCGAGGTGCTGGTGGTCGATCGCGCGCGCGCCGCGCGCCTGGGCGTGCCGCAGTCGGCGATCGCCGACGCGCTGGCCGCGGCGTTGACCGGCCTGGACGCCACCTATGTGCACGATGGCGCGTCGAAATACCCGCGCCCGGTGCGCCTGCGCCTGCCCGCGGGCGACCAGGCCACGATGCAGCGCCTGCTCGCGTTGCAGGTGCGTGGCGGCGAAGGCCAGCTCGTTCCGCTGTCGGAGCTGGTGGCGGTGCGGGAGGCGCCGTGGGACGGCGCCATCCACCACAAGGACCTGCTGCCGGTCGTTTACGTCACGGGCGACGAGGCCGGCCGGCTCGACAGCCCGCTGTACGGCATGTTCGACCTGGTCGGGCAGCTGCGCCGGCAACCCGTCGGCGGCCACGAACTCGAACAGACGTTCATCGGCCAGCCGCAAGACAGCAGCCGGTTCGCGGTCAAGTGGGACGGCGAATGGCAGATCACCTACGAGACCTTCCGCGACATGGGCATCGCCTA
>JAKFDF010000273.1:0-10348 GCA_036676275.1 Lysobacter sp. | reverse complement strand
ATGGCCGGCGTCGCCAAGGGCGACCTCACCCGCACCGTGCCGCTGGAGGCCGACGGCCGCCCGCTGCAGGGCGAGTTCCTGCGCTCGGCCAACATCGTCAACCGCATGATCGAGCAGATGGGCGAGTTCTCGTCCGAGGTCACGCGCGTCGCGCTGGAGGTCGGCACCGCCGGCCTGCTCGGCGGCCAGGCCAAGGTCAAGGGCGTGTCGGGCGTGTGGAAGGACCTGACCGACTCGGTCAACCAGATGGCCAGCAACCTCACGGCGCAGGTGCGCAACATCGCCGAGGTGACGATCGCGGTCGCCAACGGCGACCTCTCGCGCAAGATCACGGTCGACGTGCGCGGCGAGATCCTGCAGCTCAAGGAAGCCATCAACACGATGGTCGACCAGCTGCGCGGCTTCGCATCGGAGGTCACGCGCGTGGCGCGCGAGGTCGGCACCGAGGGCAAGCTCGGCGGCCAGGCGATCGTGCCCGGCGTGGCCGGCACCTGGAAGGACCTGACCGACTCGGTCAACGCGATGGCGTCCAACCTGACCAGCCAGGTCCGCAACATCGCGGAAGTGACCACCGCGGTCGCCAAGGGCGACCTGTCGCGCAAGATCACGGTCGACGTGCGCGGCGAGATCCTGCAGCTCAAGGAAACCATCAACACGATGGTCGACCAGCTCAACGGCTTCGCCGCCGAGGTCACGCGCGTGGCGCGCGAGGTCGGCACCGAGGGCAAGCTCGGCGGCCAGGCCGAAGTGCCCGACGTCGCCGGCACCTGGAAGGACCTCACCGACCACGTCAACTCGATGGCGTCCAACCTGACCCTGCAGGTGCGCAACATCGCCGACGTCACCACCGCGGTCGCCAAGGGCGACCTGTCGCGCAAGATCACGGTCGACGTGCGCGGCGAGATCCTGGAACTCAAGAACACCATCAACACGATGGTCGACCAGCTCAACGGCTTCGCCGCGGAAGTCACGCGCGTGGCGCGCGAGGTCGGCACCGAGGGCAAGCTCGGCGGCCAGGCGGTCGTGCCCGGCGTCGCCGGCACCTGGGCCGACCTCACCGACTCGGTCAACTCGATGGCGTCCAACCTGACCACCCAGGTGCGCAACATCGCCGAAGTCGCGACCGCGGTCGCCAAGGGCGACCTGTCGCGCAAGATCACGGTCGACGTGCGCGGCGAGATCCTGGCGCTGAAGGACACCCTCAACACGATGGTCGACCAGCTCAACGGCTTCGCCGCCGAGGTCACGCGCGTGGCGCGCGAGGTCGGCACCGAGGGCAAGCTCGGCGGCCAGGCGCAGGTGCCCGGTGTCGCGGGAACCTGGAAGGACCTGACCGACAACGTCAACTCGATGGCGTCCAACCTCACCGCGCAGGTGCGCAACATCGCCGAGGTGACCACCGCGGTGGCCAAGGGCGACCTGTCGCGCAAGATCGGCGTCGACGTCAAGGGCGAGATCCTCGAGCTCAAGGACACCATCAACACGATGGTCGACCAGCTCAACGGCTTCGCCGCCGAGGTCACGCGCGTGGCGCGCGAGGTCGGCACCGAGGGCAAGCTCGGCGGCCAGGCGCAGGTGCCCGGTGTCGCGGGAACGTGGAAGGACCTGACCGACAACGTCAACTCGATGGCGTCCAACCTGACCACCCAGGTGCGCAACATCGCCGAGGTCGCGACCTCGGTGGCCAAGGGCGACCTGTCGCGCAAGATCGCGGTCGATGCGCAGGGCGAGATCGCGCAGCTCAAGGACACCCTCAACACGATGGTGGACCAGCTCAACGGCTTCGCCGCCGAGGTCACCCGCGTGGCGCGCGAGGTCGGCACCGAAGGCAAGCTCGGCGGCCAGGCCAAGGTGCCGGGGGTCGCGGGCACGTGGAAGGACCTGACCGACAACGTCAACTCGATGGCGACCAACCTCACCGCGCAGGTGCGCGGCATCGCCAAGGTGGTCACCGCGGTCGCCAACGGCGACCTGCACAAGAAGCTGACGGTGGAGGCCGCGGGCGAGATCGCCGAACTTGCCGAAACCATCAACGGCATGACCGACACCCTGGCGATCTTCGCCGACCAGGTGACCACGGTGGCGCGCGAGGTCGGCGTCGAGGGCCGCCTCGGCGGCCAGGCCAACGTGCCCGGCACCGCCGGCATCTGGAAGGACCTCACCGCCAACGTCAACCAGCTCGCCGCCAACCTCACCACCCAGGTGCGCGCGATCGCCGAGGTCGCCACCGCGGTGACCCAGGGCGACCTGACGCGTTCGATCACCGTGGACGTCCGCGGCGAGCTGGCCGACCTGAAGGACAACATGAACTCGATGATCGGCACCCTGCGTGCGACCACCGAGAGCAACCGCGAACAGGACTGGCTGAAGACCAACCTGGCCAAGTTCAGCGACATGATGCAGGGCCAGCGCGACCTGCTCACCCTCGGGCGCAACCTGCTGTCGGAACTGGCGCCGCTGGTCGAGGCGCAGCAGGGCCTGATGTACGTGGTGGAGGAGCACGGCGCCGGCCCCGACGGCCGCCGCCTGCGCCAGCTGGCCGGCTACGCCGACGCCGAGCATTCGCCAACGGCGCGCACGCTGCATTTCGGCGAAGGCCTGGTCGGCCAGTGCGCCGCGCAGGCGCGATTGATCCTGGTCGAGGACGTGCCGGCCGACACGGTGCAGATCGAGTCCGGCCTGTTGAACGCCGTGCCGCGCAGCGTGATCGTGCTGCCGGTGCTGTTCGAGGACCAGGTCAAGGCGGTGATCGAACTGGCCTCGCTGTCGGAGTTCACCGCCACCCAGCGCACCTTCCTGCAGCAGCTCTCCGGCAGCATCGGCATCGTGCTCAACACGATCGAGGCGACGATGCGCACCGAGCACCTGCTGTCGCAGTCCCAGCAGCTCGCCGTGGAACTGCAGACCCAGCAGAACGAACTGCAGGAAACAAACGAGGAAATCGCGCAGAAGGCGGCCCTGCTGGCCGAGCAGAAGGCCGAGGTCGAACAGAAGAACCAGCAGATCGAGCACGCCCGCCGCGCACTCGAGGAAAAGGCGGCGGAACTGGCGCTGACCTCGCGCTACAAGTCAGAGTTCCTGGCCAACATGTCGCACGAGTTGCGCACGCCGCTGAATTCGATCCTGATCCTGGGCCAGCAGCTGGCCGAGAATCCGGAGACCAACCTCAACCCGCGCCAGGTCGAATTCGCCAAGACCATCCATGCCGCCGGTACCGACCTGCTGCACCTGATCAGCGACATCCTCGACCTGTCCAAGATCGAGTCCGGCACCGTCACGGTCGACAGCGAGGACATCTCCTTCGCCCACCTGCGCGAGAACATGGAACGCGCCTTCCGCCACGAGGCCGAGCGCCGGCACCTGGACTTCTCGGTCGACTTCGCGCCGGAGCTCGGCAACACCTTCAATTCGGACCCCAAGCGGCTGCAGCAGATCCTCAAGAACCTGCTGTCGAATGCCTTCAAGTTCACCGAGCAAGGCAGCGTGCGGCTGTCGGCGAAGGTCGCCCGCAGCGGCTGGTCGCACGAGCACGCGATCCTCGGGCAGGCGCCGACCGTGGTCGCGTTCGAGGTCAGCGACACCGGCATCGGCATTTCCCCGGAGAAGCAGCGGATCGTGTTCGAGGCGTTCCAGCAGGCCGACGCCGGCACCTCGCGCAAGTACGGCGGCACCGGGCTGGGCCTGGCGATCAGCCGCGAGATCGCGGGGCTGCTGGGCGGCGAACTCAAGCTGCACAGCGCCCCCGGCAAGGGCAGCACGTTCGTCCTGTACCTGCCGTTGAACTATGCCGGTGCCGGCGAAGTCACGGCCCGGGAACGCACGCATGCGGAGCTGATGCAGGCGCCGGCCATCGGCGGCCAGGCCCCGGCCGAACCCGTCGAGGGAATCGCCGACGACCGCGCCAGCCTCGTGCCAGGCGTACCCTCGCTGCTGGTGGTCGAGGATGACCCGCGTTACGCCGCGGTACTGCGCGACCACGCCCGCTCGCAGGGCTTCAAGGTGCTGGTCGCCAACCGCGGCAGCGAGGCGCTGCGCCTGGTGCGCGAATACAAGCCCAGCGCGATCTCGCTCGACATCTTCCTGCCCGACATGCTCGGCTGGACGGTGCTGGCGCGGTTGAAGCAGGATTCGGCCACCCGCCACATCCCGGTGCAGATCGTCACCATCGAGGAAGAACGCCACCACAGCATCGAGCGGGGCGCGTTCGCCTACCTCGCCAAGCCGGCGACCACCGAGACCATCGGCGCGGCCCTGCAGCGGATCAAGGAGTACACGCTGCCGCGGGTCAAGCGCCTGCTGGTGGTCGAGGACGACGCCGTCGAACGCATGAGCATCGAAGAGCTGATACGCCATGACGACGTCGCCATCGACACCGCCGGCAGCGGCGCCGATGCGCTGGCCGCGCTCGCCGAGGGCGGCTACGACTGCGTGGTGCTCGACCTGCGCCTGCCGGACATGAGCGGCTTCGAGCTGCTCGACAGGATCCAGGCCATGCCCGGTCTGCAGGAGCTTCCCATCGTGGTGTTCACCGGCAAGGATCTCAGCAGCGAAGAGGACCAGCGGCTGAAGAAGGCGGCCAAGTCGGTGGTGATCAAGGGCGTCGAGTCGCCCGAGCGCCTGCTCGACGAGACCGCGCTGTTCCTGCACCGGGTCATCGCCGACCTGCCGCCGGCCAAGCGGCGCATGGTGCAGCGCCTGCACGAGTCGGACGAAACCCTGCGCGACAAGCGCGTCCTCGTGGTCGACGACGACGTACGCAACATCTTCGCCCTGTCCAGCGTGCTCGAGCGCCACGGCATGGCGGTGGTCACCGCCGGCACCGGCCAGGAAGCGATCGAGAAGGTCGCGGGCGATCCCGGGATCGACCTGGTGCTGATGGACATCATGATGCCGGGCATGGACGGCTACGACACCATGCGCGCGATCCGCGGCGACCCGGATTCGCGCGCCTTGCCGATCGTGGCGCTGACCGCCAAGGCGATGAAGGGCGACCGCGAGAAATGCCTGGAGGCCGGCGCTTCCGACTACCTCGCCAAGCCCGTGGTCACCGACCAGTTGCTGGGTGTACTGCGGCAATGGCTGCACCGGTGAACCAGCCGCAAGCCGATGCCGCACCGGCGCCCGAAGCGCCGGTCAACATCCTGCTGGTCGACGACCAGCCGGGACGCCTGCTGACGTACCGCGCCATCCTCGAACCCCTGGGCGAACGCCTGGTCGAGGCATCCTCCGGCGAGCAGGCGCTGAAGCTGCTGATGGAGGATGAGTACGCGGTGATCCTGCTCGACGTCAACATGCCGGGCATGGACGGATTCGAGACCGCGAGCCTGATCCACCAGCATCCGCGCTTCGAGAAGACCCCGATCATCTTCGTGACCGCCGTGAACGTGACCGACATGGACCGGCTGCGCGGCTACAAGCTCGGCGCGGTCGACTACGTGATGGTGCCGGTGATCCCGGAGATCCTGCGCAGCAAGGTGATGGTGCTGGCCGAGCTGTACCGCAAGCGCCGCGAACTGCAGCAGGCCAACGCCGCGCTGGAAGCGGAGAAGGCGCGCGAGCTCGACCGCCTCAACGCCTCGTTGCGTGCCGCCAATGCCGAACTGGCCGCGCGCAACATGGAGCTGCGCATCGAAATCGGCGAACGCACGCAGGCCGAGGCGCGCTTGCGCGAGGCGGACCGGCGCAAGGACGAATTCCTCGCCACCCTGGCCCACGAACTGCGCAACCCGCTGGCGCCGCTGCTCAATGCGCTCAACGTGCGCCGGTTGTCCGCGCCCGCCGCCGCCGCCGACCCGCTGCAGGGCCTGATGGAGCGCCAGCTTGCGCTGCTGGTGCGGCTGATCGACGACCTGCTCGATGTCGCCCGCATCACCCGCGGCAAGCTGGTGTTGCGCCGGCAGGAGACCACGCTGCAGGACGTCCTGCAGTCGGCGATCGAGATCGCGCAGCCGCTGATCGAGCAGGGCCACCACGAGCTGCATCTGCAACTGCCGCCGCAGCCGGTGCCGTTGTTCGTGGACCACGTGCGGCTGGCGCAGGTGTTCGCCAACCTGCTCAACAACGCCGCCAAGTATTCCGACGCCGGCGGACGAATCGAACTGCACGCCAGCGCCGACGACGACCGGATCGAGGTGCGGGTGCGCGACAGCGGCATCGGCCTGAGTTCCGAACAGGCGCAAGGCATCTTCGAACTGTTCACCCAGGCCGATACCACGATCGAACGCGCCCGCGGCGGGCTGGGCATCGGCCTGACGCTGGCGCAGCGGCTGACCGAGATGCACGACGGCGAAGTCAGCGTGCACAGCGACGGCCTCGGGCGCGGCAGCGAGTTCCGCGTGCGCCTGCCGCGCGCGCAACCGCTGGACCTGGCGCCGACCGAGGGCGAACCCGCATCCGTTTCCGAATCCGTTTCCGAATCCGCATCCGGATCCCGATCCGGCGTCATGGAGCCCAGCGGGCATGGCCACCGCGCGCTGGTGCTCGACGACAACCGCGATGCCGCCGACACCCTGGCGATGATGCTGGAACTGCTCGGGCTGGAAGTACGCACGCTGTACGATCCGACCGCGTTCGAAGCCAATTTCGCCGAGTTCGCGCCGGACGTGGTGTTCCTGGATGTCGGCATGCCCGGCCGCAGCGGTTACGACGTCGCGGCGGCGTTGCGCGCCGCGCCGCGCGGCAACGAGGTGCTGCTGGTGGCCGTCACCGGCTGGGGCCAGCCCGAGGATCGCCGCCGCACCCAGGAAGCCGGCTTCGACCGGCACCTGGTCAAGCCACCGGAACTGCCGGCGATCCAGGCGATCTGTCGGCTGCTGCTCGACACCACGCGGGACAGCGTCGCGTGAAGACCACGATCCTGGAAGCGTCGATGGCCGATGTCCCCTGGCTGGACCGCCTCGCGCACGACCTGCGCGGACCGCTGGCGCCGCTGCAGACCGCCAGCTACCTGCTGCAACGCGACGACCTGGATCCGGCGCGCCGCCAGGAACTGTTGGCGATGGTCGAACGCCAGACCCGGCGCCTGGGCGGCATGCTCGACGAATTGAACGACTGGATCCGTGCCGGCCAGCAACGCCTGCTCGGCCCGCGCGAGCATTGCGAACCGGCCTTGTTGCTGGATCACGCACTGGTCGGGAGCGGCCTGGCGGGGACCGCGGTGGACGAGGACGGCAACATTGCGGTCGTCGACGGCGATCCGCACAGACTGACGCAACTGCTGCGCGCCCTGCTCGAATACGCCGGCAATCGCGGCACCCCGCCGGTGCTGTCGTTGCGCAGCGGCAACGGCAGCGTCCGCATCGAGGTGCGGGTCCCGGGCCCGGCGCCGGACCCGGTGCAACTGGCGGCGCTGCTGCGGCAACCGCAGGCCGAACCGTTCGACGAAGGCCTGGGCCTGCGCCTGTTGATCGCACGCGCGATCGCGCTGGCGCACGGCGGCGAACTCGAGGCCGTTGTCGAGGACAACCGCCTGCGCCTGCGTTGCGAGCTGCCGCTGGCCGGCTGAACGGCCCGGCAAACGCGGCTAGCGCCGTGGATACAGCGGTGGCAGGGGCGCCTCCGGCGCGGTCCCCGACTGGCGCCATCGCGGCCCATGCCTGAAGGCGCTGCGCAGCGCGGCACGCGCGACCACTCCATCGCCATCGCCCCAACGCGCACGTTGCAGCGCATCGACCGCATCGCGCTGGGCCGCATCGGCCAGCCGCGGCTTCAGCGCATCCAGGTCGGGCACCCGCGGCACCGCCATCGCCAGGAGCGCCTCGGCGACATCGCCCAGGTCGCCATTGTCCAGCGCGCGCTTGAGCGGCAGCGGCGATGCCGCGGCCGGCCGGCCCGCCGCCTTGGCATCGACCGCTGCCGGCATCGCCTGCGGATGCCGGTGCAATCCCCACATGAAGGTGACCAGCCACAGCAACGCGAACACCACCGCCGCGAACGCCCAGGGTCGCACTTCGCCCTGCACGCCCGGCACGCGCATCCAGCCCCGGTCGTCGCCCGCGCCGGCTGCCGGCGCCGGCGTTGCGGGTATCGCGCCGGCGCCGTTGGCGCCTGCCGCCACCTGCAGGTCGAGGTCGGGTAGCGAAGCGATCCGCGCGCTGCCTGCGCGCACGTCCCACCAGGGCAGCCGGGGCCCGGCGATGCGCAGCCTGCCCGCCTGCGACGGCACGATCGAGAAGCGGCGCACCAGCTTCACCTGCGGACGGCCGTCGACGAAGGTTTCGTCGGATTGCGGCGGATCGGCGAAGGTCTGCGCACCGGGAACCGCCGGCAACTGCAGCTCCGGCAGCTGCGCGGCGGTGGCGCCGTCGGCAGTGGCCTCCACGGTCACCGTTACGGCTTCACCGGCGCGAGCGTCCCGCGGCGTGGCGAGCCAGCGCAGGGTGAGTGCGCGAAGGGGCAGCCATGGCTGCGCCGCGCCCGCGGGGATCGCGCGCACGTCCAGTACCCGCGGCGCGCCCCCGGCCTGCAACTCGCGCTGGCCATCGCCGAACAGGTCGTCGAAGAAACCGCCGGCGCCGCGGCCGCGGAAGCGCGCGCCGGGGATGGCCAGCGTGCCGCTGCGTTCCGGGATCAGCAGGTAATGGCGCTCGACCACGGTGTAGCGGCGGCCGGAGATCTCGCGCGAGTACTGCACGTCCTCGCCGATCCGCTGCAGCGATGCGCCGTCGGGTTCGGCCTGGTCGAGCTGGCCGGAGACCAGCGGCGTCGCGGAATACAACCGTACCGTGTAGCCGACGGCCTGCTGCACGTAGGGTTGCTGGGCGTCGGCTTCGGATTCGATGAACACCGCATCGCCGGCATGCGCCGGGACGGTGGACGAGGGCGTCACCGTCAGCGTCATCGGCTGCGTGCGCTGGCCACCGACCAGCAGGCCGGGGATGCCGATCACGCCCTCGCGCCGCGGCTGCAACGCGACCGCGAACAGCGTGCGGGCGCTGCTGACGCCGTTGACGCTCTGGAAACTGCGGCTGCTGGTATTGCCGCTGAGCCGGAACTCGCCGAGCAGTGGCGAATAGTCGGGGGCGTCGGCATCGACCTGTTCGACCTCGATGTTCAGGGTCACGGTCTCGCCGAGGGCGATGCGATCGCGATCGAGCCAGGCACGCAGTTGTTGCGCCTGCGCGGGCGGCGCCAGCAACGACAACGCCGACAACAGCAGGGCCATGGCGAACGCGGGGAACGGACGGGGCATCAGTCGCCTCCTTGCTGGCGGCGTTCGTATTCGAGCCGGAAGCGCGCGCGCAGCAGGCCGCCGGGGTCGTCGGGCACGCGCCGCAGCCAGGCTTCGTTGGCGAGCCGGCGTTCGCGTTCGGCGGGCGTTTCGGCGCGCTTGCCGGAGGATTGCTGCGCCTGCGCCGGTTGCGCGCCCTCCGCCTGCCCGGCATCGCGCAACGCCTGCTGCATGCGCGCGCGTTGCGCGGCGTCCGCGGCACGTTGCGCTTCGGCGTCCGCCGGGTTGCCGGGTCGGGCATCGCCGTTCTCGGGGGATCCGGGGTCGGTCGGCGCACGCGCTTGCGTGGCGCTTTGCCCGGCAGGGTCGGGCTTGCCGTCGTGCGGCGACTTTCCGTCCTGTGCTTGTTGCCGTCCTCCGGATTGCCCCGACTGGCCCTTGCCGGGTTTGTGGTCGGGTTTGTTGCCCGGCTGGCCGCCCGGCGGCGGCTTGCGCTTCTTCGCCGCTTCCACGGCCTTCCTGTTGGCGATCGCATCGGCCATGCCCGGCTGCAGCCGCAATGCCTCGTCGTAGGCGGCGATCGCCGCGTCGTAGTCGCCCTGTTTGGCCAGTGCATTGCCGCGGTTGTAGGCCGCATCGGCGCCGGGCAGGCCTTCCCAGTGTTTTTCGGCGGCGGCGAAATCCTTCTCCCGGTAGGCCTGCGCTCCCTGTTCGAGGCGCTGGTGGGCCTGCTGGTCGGCGCGCTGCCACCAGTCGTTGCCGGCCGCATGCACGGGTTGCATCGGCCACCATGCGCACAGCAGCACCGCGGCCAGCGCGCCGCCACGGCGGAAGGCGAACAGGGCCAGCAACAGCAAGGGCAACAGCAGCCAGTACCCCTGGTCGAGCCACAGGGAAGTCTTCTCGCCATGGCTGGCGATGGTGCCGGCCTGTCGCGGATCGAGGACGCCCAAGGCGGCGAGATCACCATCGCCGGCTGCGAGCGCGGCGTATGCACCACCACCGGCGCTCGCGAGCGCGCGCAGGGAGCCGGCATCCAGCCGGGCTTGCGCGATACGGCCGTCGCCATCGCGATAGGCCGCGCCGCCTGCGGTCCCGAGCCCGAGCACGGACACGCGATAACCGTCGCGCGCCGCCGATGCCGCGGCGCCGCGCGCCGCCGCATCGGCATGGTCGGTG
>JAKFDF010000272.1:0-1756 GCA_036676275.1 Lysobacter sp. | reverse complement strand
GCTGGACGCCGGTGCGGTCGGCTGCAACCTCGAGGACAGCTTCCCCGCCGACGGCTCGCTGCGCGAAGCCGCCGGCCAGGTCGCGCGCCTCGCTGCCGCGCGCAAGGCCGCGGACGCCGCGGGCATCGCGATGTACCTCAACGCGCGCACCGACGTGTTCTTCCAGAAGCCGGCCGCCGCGCACGACATGGCGATGGTCGACGCCGCCCAGCGCGCATAGGTCGCGCGCTGGTGCGGCCGATGGAACGAGGAATTGATCTCGACCGCATCGAACACGGTCGCGTAGCGCGCCAGCACCCTGTCGCCGGCGCCGAACCGCGCGCGCTGCGCGGCCGGGATCGACCAGCCGGCGCTGGCGATGCGCGGCGGCTTGCGTGCCGTGTTCATCGCCGTGGCG
This sequence comes from Lysobacter sp., assembly GCA_036676275.1. Lineage (GTDB taxonomy): Bacteria > Pseudomonadota > Gammaproteobacteria > Xanthomonadales > Xanthomonadaceae > Cognatiluteimonas. The sequence goes on along the minus strand of JAKFDF010000272.1, from coordinate 1,359 downwards.
CCGCCGGCGCAAGGAGGAAGGGCATGCGGGGCGTCCTGGCCGGGGACTGCCAGCGTAAGCACGCGCGGTCGACGTGGCGCGAAGCCGCGCAGGCGCCATCGACCAGCAACAGCGTGTGGTCGGACTCGGTGCCACGCAGGAACAGGGTCGAGATCTTGCAATGCACCCGCCGGGGCCCCATCGCGCAGCGATGAGCCTGTTCGCCGCCGCGCCGCTGCAGTTGATCGAGGATGCCGAAGGCGGCATCGCCTGTTGGCCGGACTGGGTGCCCGGCCCGCTGGCGGAAGCGTGGTTCGAGGCATTGCTCGCCGGCGCGCACTGGGAGCGCCAGCGCCGGCCGATGTACGACCGGGTGGTCGACGTGCCCCGCTTGCTGGCCGCGTATCGCGGCGACGCCTTGCCCGCCGAACTGCCGCTGGCGGCGATGCTGCAACGCGTGCAGGCCACGGCTCCGGCGCCGTACAACGCGGTCGGGCTCAACCTGTATCGCGATGGCCGCGACAGCGTGGCGATGCACAACGACAAGCTGCACACCATCGTCGCCGGGCAACCCATCGCGCTGCTGTCGCTGGGCGCGACCCGGCGGATGCGGATCCGCGCCAAGGATGGATCGCGCGCGGGCATCGGCATCGACCTCACCCCGGGCAGCCTGCTGGTGATGAGCCACGCCTCGCAACTCAGCCACGAACATGGCATCGCCAAGACCGCGCGCGCGGTCGGACCGCGGATCAGCGTGGTGTTCCGGGTGCGGCCGCCGCAATGGCGGCAGGCGTGATGCGGGAGCTGCGCGTTGCGCCTGGACCGGCACGGAAGCCGTCGCGCGGCGTTTTTTCACGACCCTGAAAATTCGCCAACGGCGGCAGGACGCCTGCCGGCTGCCGCTTGAAACATGGCAGGGCTGCCCTAGTTGCTGGCTGGACGCCTCGCGTCCCACGCAACCCGGAGGAACCAATCAGCCATGAACGACAAGATGACCCGTTACTCGCAGCCCGCGGTCCCGTCCGGCCGCCAGGATCCGATGCGGCAGCTGTTCGACCGGCTGCTGGAAGGCAGCCTGTTCCTGGGAACCAACAACGACGAATCGTCGGTGGTGACCAGCCAGTGGATGCCGCTGGTCGACATCCGCGAGGAGCAGGACCGTTTCGTGCTGCACGCCGACATCCCCGGCGTCGATCCGCAGGACATCGAAGTGCAGATGGACAAGGGCATGCTCACCATCAAGGGCGAACGCCGCGCCGAACGCAGCGTGCAGAACGAACGCTATTCGCGGGTGGAGCGCCTGCACGGCAGCTTCCACCGGCGCTTCGCGCTGCCCGACAGCGCCGATCCGGAGGGCATCACCGCCAGCGGCAGCAACGG
>JAKFDF010000271.1:0-10966 GCA_036676275.1 Lysobacter sp. | reverse complement strand
CTGGATCGTGCTGCCGGCCGGGGCGAAGTCCGAGGCGTTCTCGACCAGGTTGTCCAGCGCCTGCCGCAGCAGGAAGGCGTCGCCGCTCACGCGCAGCGCATCGTCCGCATCGATGGCGAGCGCCTGCGCCCTGGCCGCCAGTCGCGGACGGCTGTCACCCGCCACCGCCGCCAGCAGTTCCGGCACCGCCACCGGCAGCGGCGCGTCGAGGCGCTGGCGGTGCTCGACCGCGGCCAGCGCCAGCATCCGCTCGATCATCGATGCCAGGCGCTCGCTCTGCGCGCGGATGGTGGCGGCGAAACGCGCCCGGTCTTCGTCCGGCAACGGGCGTTCGAGGAGTTCGGCGCTGGCGCGGATCGCCGCGAGCGGACTCTTCATCTCGTGCGTCAGCGCGTGCACGTAGCGCTCGACGTACTGCTTGCCTTCCAGCTGCGCGCGCATCGCCTCCAGCGACTGGCCGAGCTCGGCGAACTCGCCGGCCGCGTGCGGCAGCGTCGCGCGCTCGCCGGCGGTGACCGCCTGCGCGTAGCGGCGCAACGCGCCGAGCTGGCGCGACAGCCAGGTCGCCGCGACCCCGCCGACCAGCAACGCGACGCCGAGCAGCACCGCGCCCCACCACAGCACCGTGGCCTGGCTGCGGGCGATGAACGGGGCGATGGCGCGGTTGGGCTTGGCGACCGTCAACACGCCGGCGATGCGGCCGTTCGCGTCGCGGATCGGCGCGGCGACGTGCATCACCGTCGAATCCGGGTCGTCCGGATCTTCCGCGGTGGAGCGCGCGCCATACTGGCCGCGCAGCGTGCGGGCGACGTCGTTCCAGCGCGAGTAGTCGCGGCCGACGTCGCGGCCGCTGCTGTCGAACACGACGATGCCGCGGGCGTCGGTGACGTAGATGCGGTAGTTGGTCTCGCGCTTGGGGAAGCCCCAGATCTCCGCGCCCGGATCGCGCCCGCGCATCCGCCGCACGCGCGTGGCGAAGCGGCCGTCGGCGATATGGCCGGCCAGCATGTCGTCGCTGGCCAGTTCGGCCAGCACATTGGCGGTGTCGACCATCGTGTCCTCCATCGCCTGGCGCACGCCCGGCTTCACCTGCGCGACGAACACCTGGGTGAGCAGCAGCGCCGCCAACGCGACGATGGCGAAGGTGCCGAGCAGGATGCGCAGGCCGATCCGCATCGTTTCAGTCGGCCTGCAGCCAGTAGCCGAGCCCGCGCTGGGTGCGGATCGGCTCGGCGTGCGGGTCGATCGCGTGCAGTTTCGCGCGCAGGGTCTTGACGTGGGTGTCGACGGTGCGGTCGCTGCTGTCGCTGTCGGTGCCCCAGACGCGATCCATCAGCTGCGCGCGCGAGAGGATCGCGCCGGGCCGCTGCAGCAGCGCGGCGAGCAGGCCGTATTCGTAGCGGGTGAGGTCGAGCAGCTGGCCGCGGAAATGCACGCGGTGGCCATCGGGATCGTGCGCGAAGGCACCACCCGCGGTCGCGGCGGCGGTGGCGCCCTGGCTGCGCCGCAGCACCGCGCGCACCCGCGCCACCAGTTCGCGCGGCGAGAATGGCTTGGAGACGTAATCGTCGGCGCCAAGCTCCAGGCCGAGCACGCGCTCGGCCTCGGCGTCGTGCGCGGTCAGGAAGATCACCGGCAGGTCGCGCCCGCGCCGCAATTCGCGGCACAGCGCGAAGCCGCCGATGTCGGGCAGGCCGATGTCGAGGATCGCGAGGTCGAAAGTGGTGGTGGCCGCCAGCCGCAGCGCGTCATGGCCAGTCAGCGCGTGCGCGCTTTCGAACCCGTCCGCGCGCAGCGCGAACTCGATGGTCTGCGCGATCGCGCCTTCGTCTTCGACCAGCAGGATCCGGGCCATGCGTCCTCCGTGCCGGGAGCATAGTCGACGCGGCCGTGAAAGGCGCAGCGAAGGCCTCGGGCCACCGAAGGCATCGGGCCAGCGAAGGCCTCGGGACAACGAAGGCCTCGGCTGTCATCCCGAGCGCAGCGAGGGATCTGCTTCACAGCCAGGGCAAGGCAGGGAATGACGGCTACGGCTTCTCGGCCAGGAGTTGGGCATGCAACTTCGCTTCGGCCGCATCGGCGTACTCGCCGCAGGTCATCGGCTTGGCATGTGGCCTGGCCGCGGCGAAATCCCAGCCGCTGGCATCGGCATGCGGCGTGACCAGCACGTCGCAGGGCAGCGCGCGCACGCTGGCGAAGCTGCGGGTGTAGTCCTCGACGATGCGCGGGTAACGCGGGTTGCCGGCCAGCCGGTAGCCGGGCGCGGTCAGGCTGTCGACATAGGCGATGCGCAGCGCCTTGCCATCGCGGCTGTCATCCCAGCTCCAGGCGATGCTGCCGGGCGTGTGGCCGGGGATGAAGTGCGCGGTGAGGCGCAGCTTGCCCAGTACCACGACTTCGCCGTCGTGCAGGAGGCGGTCGGTCCGCACCGGGGGATACAGGATCCCGTCGCCGAAATGGATGTCGTCGCTGCCGCCGCCCGCCATCAGCACGGCGGATTCGGCGTTGTTGAGCACCCGCGCACCGGTCGCGCGCTTGATTGCGGCGATCGGACCGGCATGGTCGCCGTGGGCGTGGCTGGACAGGATGAATTCCAGCTCGCCCGGCGCGACGCCGAGCGCGCGCATGTGCGCCAGCAACATGTCCGCCGCCTGTGGCAGGCCGCCGTCGATCAGCAGCGCGCCATCGTCGGTCTTCAACAACAGCGCGGTGATTCCCGCCGTGCCGATCTGCCAGGTGTGGTCGGCGATCCGCACCGGCGCCACGGGTTGCCGCCATGCCTCCGGCGTTTCGTAGGCCTTGCCCTGCGGCAACACCGGATCGGCGGCATGGGCGATGCCACAGGCAGGCAGCAACAGGCAGGCGAGCGAAAGCGATCGGAACATGCGGGCCCCATGCGGGAGAAGGCGATGCGGTGATTATCGACCACGATGCCGGAGGGCGCACATGCTCCGGCCCGTGCGACCACGGAATGCGTGGCAGGGCGGCTCGCGGATCGCCGGCACCGCCACGGCGGCCGCCGGGAGTTGTCCGCCGCGCGGTCCTTGCGCTTGCACGCATCGGTCACGCGATGTTTGCTACATCCCGCCGTCCATGGCGGGATTTGCGCGCAACGGCAGGAGAATGGCGATGGGCAACGACAAGAAGATCCAGGGCGAGGGCGACTATGCGTCGGCTCGCCGCTACCAGGACGATGCCAGGCAGTTCGTGGAAGAACACACGAAAGGCGGCAAGACCATCAAGGGCAACGCCGAAGAGGCAACCGACCAGCCGACGGCCGCGGAACGCGAAGGCCTGGCGCATGCCAGGGATGGTGCCCAGGACGAACGCGATGCCGAGCGCATGCGCAAGCTGGAGCAACAGGGCGACTGAGCCGCGCACGCGAAACGGGGCTGCGTTGTTCTGCCCCGTTTGCGTCGCCCGGTCTGCGGCAATGAATGGAGGCCCGGCGACCCGCAGCGCCGGGCCGGGGCATGGTCAATCCGGGATTTCCGGTTCGACGACCTTGCCCAGCAACAGCAGCGATTGCTGCCAGCCCAGGTAACACGCTTCCACCGGGATTGCGTCCGGAATGCCCTCCTGCACGATCTGCAGTTCGGTGCCGACGGCGTTGGCCCGCAGCGTGATGGTGGTGGTCATCTCGCCGGGCAGGCCCGGATCCTCGAAGCGGTCGCTGTACCTGATGCGCTCGCCCGCCACGAGCTCGTGGTAGGTGCCGCCGAAGCCGTGGCTGTTGCCGCTGGCGAAGTTGGTGAACGACATGCGATAGCTGCCGCCGACCCTGGCGTCGAGTTCGTGGACCCTGCAGGTGAAGCCGTAGGGCGGCAGCCACTTGCATAGCGCATCGGCATCGAGGAAGGCGCGGTAGACGCGTTCGGGCGGGGCGGCCAGGACGCGATGCAGGCGGACGGTATTGTTGGCCATGGCGGTTTCCTTTGCGGAGGACGGGTCCTCACCTGGCAGACGAGTGGACGGGCCGGGAATCGACAGCCTGCGGGAGCAAGACCCGCGATCCCTGGGCAATTGCAGCCTGGCCCGGGGATGCGAGGTCGCCCCGTTTACCGGGTCAGCCCGCGCATAGCGCGCGCTTGCGCGCCGGCGTCAGTTGCTTGATCGCATGTTCGGCGCGGCTCGCGGCGGCGCGGTCGGGATGTTCGAAGCGGGCCAGCAGCCGCAGCGGCGGATGCGCGCGGGTGTAGCGCGCGCCCTTGCCGGCGGCGTGCTCGGCGTAGCGGCGGTCGACGTCGGTGGCGATGCCGGTGTACAGGCTGCCGTCGCGGCATTCGAGCAGGTAGACGTACCAGCGGGACATGCGCCGAGTGTAGCGGGGCGCGATGGATCGGGATGCGCGTCGCCATGCGCCGACGCGCCGCCGATACCGGACTCGCCACCACGGCGAGGACCCCGGCACGATGCATCCGCCATCGACCTCCGGCGACCTTGCCACGGCGCTTGTGGATGCCGGTGTCCGGAGCCAGCCACGCCGGTCCGCTGCCGGGGCGACCGGACCGCGATCGGCCGCGGTCCCGCGCGGATCAAGCTCGTCCATGCCTTCCATCCCCATCACCCGGTTTTCGTGACGGGCATCGCAGACAGGGATCATCCACCGCGGTTTCATGGATCGGCAGGGGGACACCATGAACGCAGGAATGAGCAACCGCCCGGATCGGGTCGAAAGGGCGACCGGGACGATACTGACGCTGGCCCTGGTCGTCGGCGTCATCTGGGCGCTGGTCCAGGGCGAAAGCGCGCCGTTCAGCCTCAACGCGCTGTTGGGCTGAGCCTTCCGGGTACGTGCGCCGCCGGCGCCGTGACGCGGGTGGCTGGTGGGTGCGGGCGCGTCGGGCCGGTGGGCCGGTGACGTTGCCAAAATCGACGCGCAGTTGGCAGCAGCCTGTTCCGCACGCCACCCGCGGCCATGTGGCCGCTGCGTGTGGCGCGCCGCATTCTCGAAGGCGGGACGATGCGCGGCGGCATGCCTTGCGCCCAGCATTCACATCGGCCTGAGAACCCCGCCAAGTCGGTTTAGGATCGGCCGATGGATGCTTCCCAGGCAGCGCCGACCCGCGGCCGTCCGCCGATCCCGCGCACGATCTGGGCGCTGGGTTTCGTCAGCCTGTTCACCGACATGGGCTCGGAGATGGTGCACAGCCTGCTGCCGGTGCTGCTGTCGACCACGCTCGGCGCAAGCGCGCTGGCCATCGGCCTGATCGAGGGCGCGGCCGAGGCGACGGTGCTGGTCACCAAGGTGTTCTCCGGGTGGGCCAGCGATGCGCTGGGCAAGCGCAAGCCGCTGGTGCTGCTCGGCTATGGCCTGGCGACGGCGGTGAAGCCATTGTTCCCGCTGGCCGAATCGGTTGCGGCGGTGACCACCGCGCGGCTGCTGGACCGCTTCGGCAAGGGCATCCGCGGCGCGCCGCGCGACGCCCTGGTCGGCGACATCGCGCCGCCGGAAATCCGCGGCGCGGCGTTCGGCCTGCGGCAGTCGATGGACACCGTCGGCGCGGTGCTCGGCCCGTTGCTCGCGGTCGTGCTGCTGTGGCTGCTGGCCGACGACGTCCGCGCGGTGCTGTGGGTGGCGGTGATCCCCGGCGTGGTCGCGGTGCTGCTGCTGGCCACGACCGTGCGCGAACCGCCGGACGTCGCCAGGCGCGCGGCGCGGCTGCCGATCACGCGCGAGGGCCTGGCGCGGCTGGGCGCGCCGTTCTGGCGGCTGGTGGCGCTGGGCGCGGTGATCTCGCTGGCGCGCTTCAGCGAAGCGTTCCTGGTGCTGCGCGCGACCGACCGCGGGCTGCCGTTGACCTGGGTGCCGATGGTGCTGGTGGTGATGAGCGTGGTGTACGCGCTGAGCGCGTATCCGGCGGGCAAGCTGTCCGACCGCATGCCGCGCCAGCGGGTGCTGGCGCTGGGCATGGCGATGCTGGTGCTGGCGGACATCGCGCTGGCGCTGGCACGCGGCGAAGTGTTGCTGTTCGTCGGCATCGCGCTGTGGGGGCTGCACATGGGCCTGACCCAGGGCATCCTCGCGACCCTGATCGCCGACCGCGTGCCGGCCGCCTACCGCGCCACCGCCTTCGGCATGTTCAACCTGGTCTCGGGCGTCGCCCTGCTGCTCGCCAGCGGCGCGGCCGGGGCGCTGTGGGACCGCTACGACCCGGCGGTCGCGTTCTGGGCCGGCGCGGCGGTGGCGGCGGTGGCCGCGTTGCTGTCGCTGCCGACCCGGGGCGTGCTCCTGCGACCCGGGACGGGCGCATGATCCGGCGCCCGGATTCCGGCTGCGCCCGGCCGCAACATTCATCGCCGGTTGGGCCCGCCACCGGCGCCAACGCCTAGACTAGGGTTCGGCCGTACCGCGACTTCATTGCTCTCTCCCGCGCGCCCGGCGACCCCTCGCTCATCGTGTGGAACATGTCCAGAACCTGGTCAATCGTGGCCCTGTGCCTTGTACTGGCGGCCTGCAACCGGCAATCGCCGGCAGTCGAATCCGCGGCCGTGCACGCGACGGTGACCAGCGCCGACAACGGCGGCGCGATCAGCTCGCCCGCGGTCGCCAGCAAGCCGCTGACGGCCGACATGCTCGAAGGCACCAAGTGGCCGCCGGCCACGGTGACCTCCGGCGAGGCGACGATCAGCTGCGACACCGATTACGCCACTGCCGGCGACGGCGCGCCGCTGGTCAACCTGGAATATTTCAGCGTGCTCGACGCCATGGACGGTTGCCGCGAAAGCGGCGTGGTCCGGCTGCACTACCACGGCAAGATCTCCGCCGATTTCGCGGACCTGGTGCAGCGCGTGGCGGCGATGGCCGAGCGCATGGACATCGGCAAGCGGATCCTAGACCTCGATTCCACCGGTGGCCAGGTCGAGGACGGCATCCGCGCCGGCGATTCCATCGGCGCCACGCACTGGACCGTCTGGGTGCGCGAGGGCAGCGTCTGCCACAGCGCCTGCGTGTTCATCCTCGCCGCCGGCGACAACCGCCTGGTGTCGGGCCGGGTCGGCATCCATCGCATCATCCGCCTGCATTCGGATGCCACCACGCGCGCCGAGCTCGAGCAGGAACTGCGTTCGGTGCACGACCAGATCAAGGATTACCTGGCGCGCAACGGCGTCGACATCGCCGTCGCCGACATGATGATGAGCGTGCCCAGCCGCGACCTGAGGCTGCTGACGGCCGACGAATTGCGCATGTACGGCTTGTCGGGCAGCAATCCGGTGCAGGACGACCTGGAGCGGATCGGCCTGGCGCGCAAGTGCGGCGAGGATTTCGTGCACCGCAAGGAAGCCTTCATGCATGCCTTCGAGCGCAAGTGCGCGGCCTCCGGCGACGACGTCGGGAAGATGAGCGATTGCGGCGTGGAACTGCGCCAGCGCTACGGGTTCCCGGATCGCAGGTGCCCGGACCAGAGTCCGTTGTCCGAATACGACTGAGTTTCCGCGGCAACGGTCGCGGCCGCTCCCGGGTTGATGCCCGGGATCCACCGCAGGCGTGTCCCTGCCGCGCGCGGCGGCGCGTCGGGGCTGCATCGCAAAGCAAGCATCAACCTTGCGCGCCATGACTTCCGGGGGTGTCTGGCCGGCCACCGGGCCAGCACTATCGATGCCCTGGAGCCCGCGACCGCCGCCTCCGCGCCGGCTTGCGGCCAATGGGCCGACACTTCCGAGGAACGACATGCGCCGCATCCTGGTTTCCGCTATCGCGCTGGCGCTCGCCGGCATGGGCTTGAACGCTTCGGCGCAGGCGCAGGCGCAGGCGCCGGCCGTGGCCGACGCCACCACCCAGTTGCCGCGCGACGTGCGCCCGACCCATTACGACGTCGCCGTGGTGCCGCATGCCGACACGCTGGGCTTCGACGGCCGGGCGACGATCACGCTCGACGTGCTGGCGCCGACCGATCGCATCGTCCTCAATGCGATCGACATGACGTTCCCGTCGGCCACCTTGGCTCCAGCGTCCGGTGGCGCGCCATTGCCGGCGCCGGAGGTGGCGATCGACGCCGCGGCGCAGACCGCGACCTTCACCTTCGCCCAGCCGCTGGCCGTGGGCAGCTACCGGCTGGCGCTGGATTACACCGGCAGGATCGGCACCCAGGCCAACGGCCTGTTCGCGATCGACTACGACACCCCGGCGGGCAAGAAGCGTGCGCTGTACACCCAGTTCGAGAACTCCGACGCGCGCCGCTTCATCCCGTCCTGGGACGAGCCCAACTACAAGGCGACCTTCGCGCTGACCGCCACCGTGCCGGCCGCGCAGATGGCGGTCAGCAACATGCCGGCCGCCGAAACCACCGACCTGGGCAACGGCCTCAAGCGCGTGCGCTTCGCGCCGTCGCCGAGGATGTCGACCTACCTGCTGTTCTTCGGCCTCGGCGACTTCGACCGCGCCACCACCATGGCCGACGGGGTCGAGGTCGGCGTGGTCACGCAGAAGGGCAAGGCCGACCAGTCGAAGTTCGCGCTCGACTCCGCCGCGGCGGTGCTCAAGGAATACAACGACTACTTCGGCGTGCCGTATCCGCTGCCCAAGCTCGACAACATCGCGTCGCCGGGCCGCAGCCAGTTCTTCAGCGCGATGGAGAACTGGGGCGCGATCTACACCTTCGAATACGCGCAGCTGCTCGACCCCGGCATCTCCACCCAGCGCGACATGCAGAACGTGTTCACCACCGCCGCGCACGAGATCGCGCACCAGTGGTTCGGCGACCTGGTGACGATGAGCTGGTGGGACGACCTGTGGCTCAACGAGGGCTTCGCCTCGTGGATGGAGGGGCGCACCACCGAGAAGCTGCATCCGGAATGGAACACGGCGTTGTCGGCGGTCGGCGTGCGCGAGGCGGCGATGGCTCGCGACGCGGTCGCCACCACCCACCCGGTGGTGCAGCACGTGGAGACGGTGGAGCAGGCCAGCCAGGCCTTCGACTCGATCACCTATTCCAAGGGCGAGGCCGTGATCCGCATGCTCGAGGCCTACGTCGGCAGCGACGCCTGGCGCGACGGCGTGCGCAAGTACATCAAGGCGCACGCCTACGGCAACAGCGTGTCCGATTTCCTGTGGCAGGCGGTGGATTCGGCGTCGGACAAGCCGATCACCCGGATCGCGCACGATTTCACCCTGCAGCCGGGCATCCCGCTGATCCGGGTCGAGTCCGCGCGCTGCGTGGACGGCAACACCACGCTGCAACTGGCGCAGGGCGAGTTCACCCGCGACCGTCCCGCCAAGGTGCCGCTGTCCTGGCACGTGCCGGTGGTCGCGCAGGCCATCGGCGGCACGCCCGCGCGCACCGTGGTCGAAGGCGGCAAGGCCACGCTGCAGGTGCCCGGTTGCGGCCCGGTGCTGGTCAACGCCGGCCAGAGCGGCTACTACCGCACGCTGTATGCGCCGGACCAGCTGGCGGCGATCCGCGACGATTTCGGCAAGCTGGCGGCGATCGACCAGCTCGGCCTGATGAACGATGCCTGGGCGCTGGGCATGGCCGGGCTGCAGCCGGCTTCGGAGTACCTCGACATCGCGCGGCAGCTGCCGGCCGATGCCGACCCGCAGGTCTGGGACGATGTCGTCGGCAGCCTGGCCTCGCTCGACGCCTACTACCAGGGCGATGCTCCGCGGCAGGCGGCATTCCGCAGGTACGCGCTGGCCACGCTGCAACCGGTGTTCGCGCGCGTGGGCTGGGAAGCGAAGGAAGGCGAAGCCGACCCGGTCAAGAACCTGCGCACCAACCTGCTCGGCACGCTGAGCGAACTGGGCGACCGGGCCGTGGTCGCCGAGGCGCAACGCCGCTTCGCCGCAGGCACGGACGCGATCCCGGTGGCGCTGCGGCGCACCGTGTACGCGATCGTCGCGCGCAACGCCGATGCCGCCACCTGGGACAAGCTGCATGCGATGGCCAGGGCCGAGACCACGCCATTGATCAAGGACCAGCTGTATTCGCTGCTCGCGGCCAGCCGCGACGAGGCGCTGGCCAGGCGCGCGCTGCAACTCGCGCTGAGCGACGAACCCGGCGCCACCAACAGCGCCGGCATGATCTCGATCGTGTCCGGCGAGCACCCGGACCTGGCGTTCGACTTCGCCGCCGCCCATCGCGGGCAGGTCGACAAGCTGGTCGATTCCACCTCACGCAGCCGCTATTACCCCGGCCTGGGCAGCGGCTCGCGCGACCCGGCGATGATCGACAAGCTCAACGCCTTCGCCGACGCGCACATCGCCAGGAGTTCGCGTCGCGCCACCGACACGGCGATCGCCAGCATCCAGTACCGTCGTGAAGTGATCGAGAAGCGGTTGCCGCAGATCGATGCGTGGTTGCAGGAGAACGGTGGCTGAGCCCGGACGATACTCGCGCCTGTAGTCGATCGCATCGGTTGGCGACGTACCGATCGAAGATCGCGCGCAGGCCCGGTGCGCCTGAGCGCTGATTCAACGTCCGCCGCCGCCGCCGCCGCCGCCACCACCACCGGAAAAGCCGCCACCGCCCGAAGAGCTTCCCGGCGGGCTGGATGACGACGCGATCTGCGAACTCAGGCTGCTGCCGATCGAACTGGCGAAACTGCCGAGGTCGCCGGCGCGGGCGCCGCTGTACCAGGACATCGCCGCGGTGGCCGCAGCCGCGGCGGCCGCGCCGACCGCGAGCGTGAACTGCTTCGTCCACGCCTCCTCGACATCCAGCGCGACGGCATGGGGCAGCAGGCGCTGGTAACGGTCGGCGTCGAGCGGAGGCGGTGCGTCGGGACCGGGCAGGCGCGCGAGCTCGTCGCGTTCGGCGACCCCCAGGTACAGCTTCAGCCCTTCGACCTCGTCCAGCAGCTTGCGCCCGTCCGGCGTCGGCGCCTTCACCAGGATCGCGAAGGCGACCAGCACCGCGGTCATCAGGATCGTGCAGGCGATGATGACCGGCAGCCCGGCGCCGCCGCTGGTCACGAAGGCCAGCGCGGTGGCTACCGCCTCGATCGCCAGCGCGACGAGGATGCTGCG
>JAKFDF010000270.1:0-7597 GCA_036676275.1 Lysobacter sp. | reverse complement strand
TCAGGCGATCTTCAGCGCCGCCTGCAACATCAGCCACAGCACGCAGGCATAGCCGCCGAACCACGCCAGGCTGCGCAACGCATGCACGCCGGCGACGTAGAACGCGCCGTGCAGCACGCGCAGCACCACGAACGCGATCGCGAGCATCCCGATCCGTTGCGGGTCGACGCCTGCGAACTGCGCCATCAGCACGCCCGCGGCGAACGGTGCGAACGCCTCGAAGGCGTTGAGCTGCGCGCCGTTGGCGCGATGCACGCGCGGGTTGTCCTGCTTCGCCAGCCAGGCGCGCGGGTCGCGGTTGTCGTAGCGCCGGCCGCTGGCCTTGGCGACGGTGACCCAGGCGTAAGGCAGGAACGCGGCGATCAGGATGCACCAGTAGGCAGTGGCCATGGTTCGTTCTCGGGATAGATGGCGGCAGCTTAGTCGAATGACGCCCTGCACAAGCGCCTACCCTTTGTCATCCCGAGCGCAGCGAGGGATCTGCTGTCGATTTTCCTGCATCGGAAAACAGATCCCTCGCTGCGCTCGGGATGACACCAGTCCCCGGGGAGGCAGCGCGCCTGCGTCATGCGGGCCTGGAACACGAACGGCGCCTCGCGGCGCCGTTCGCGGGACCTGCAGATGTGCGCCGTTACTTCGCCGGCGATGACGGCTGCCGGCCGGCCAGCGCCTGGTCGCGCGCGGCCTTGAACGGGTTGCCGTCGTACCAGTTCGGCCATTGCCGCGAGCCGGCCAGGGTGCGGCCGATGTCATGCACCACGGCCAGGTCCTGCATGATGCCGTCGAGCTTCCAGGTCGCGGCGTCGTATTCGTCGCCGGGCTTGTGGTAGCGGTTGTCGTTGTAGTCCTTGGACGCGGCCTCGCCCGCCGCCTTGCCGCCGTCGACCAGGTCCTCGCCGCCGTCGATGTACAGCGCCGGCACGCCGGCCTTGGCGAAGTTGAAGTGGTCGGAGCGGAAATAGCCACCGGCCTCCGGATGCGATTCGGCGTGCAGGGTGCGCCCCTGCGCCGCGGCGACCGGCTCGAGCAGGTCCTCCAGTTGCGAGCTGCCCTTGCCGACCACGGTGATGTCGCGGGTGCGGCCGTAGACGCCCATCGCGTCGATGTTGAATACCGCAACGGTCTTGTCCAGCGGGATCGCCGGATGCGCGACGTAGTACTGCGAGCCGAGCAGGCCGGATTCCTCCAGCGTCACCGCGACGAACAGCAGCGAGCGTTCCGGTTTGGGTTGCTGGTGGGCGAAGGCTTCGGCGACTTCGAGGATGCCGGCGACGCCGGTGGCGTTGTCGACCGCGCCGTTATAAATGTTGTCGCCCGCCTCGCCGTCGTGCTTGCCCAGGTGGTCCCAGTGCGCCATGTACAGCACCGCTTCGTCGGGGTGGGTGCTGCCCGGCAGCAGGCCGACGACGTTGCGCGAGGACTTCTCGGCGATCGTGCTTTTCAGGTCCAGCGACAGGGTCGCGTCCATCGGCACCGGCTTGAAGCCGCGCCTGTTGGCGGCGGCGCGGAGTTTCTCCAGGTCCAGCCCGGCATCGGCGAACAGCGCGTTGGCGGCCTCGCCGGTGATCCAGCCCTGCGCCGGCAGCCGCGGCGCGGGGTCGCTGGCGGCGGGCAGGTCGTACTGGGTGCCGGACCAGGAACTGCGCACCACGTCCCAGCCGTAGGACGCGCCGGCGGTGTCGTGGATGATCAGCGCTGCGGCGGCGCCCTTGCGCGCGGCCTCCTCGAACTTGTAGGTCCAGCGGCCGTAATAGGTCATCCGCTTGCCTTCGAACAAGGATGCGTCGTTGGCGTGGAAGCCGGGATCGTTGACCAGCATCACCACGGTCTTGCCCTTGACGTCGATGCCGGCGTAATCGTTCCACCGCTGTTCTGGCGCATCGACGCCGTAGCCGACGAACACCAGCTTGCTGGCATCGATCTTCACTTCGGGCTGGCCGCTGCGGGTGCCGATCACCATGTCGTCGCCGAACCGCAGCAGGTGCGGTTTGCCGGCGACGTCGATGTCCAGCGCCGTGGCCGCGTCGGCGGTGGTCTCCACCATCGGCACGGTCTGGAACCACTGCCCGTGGTTGCCGGGCTTGAGGCCGATGCGCTGCATCTGCGCCTGGATGTACGCCACGGTTTTCTCTTCGCCGGGCGTGCCCGGGCCGCGGCCCTCGAAGGCGTCGGACGACAGCGCCTTGACGTGCTGCGCGAAGTCGCCGGCGTCGATCGCGTCGTGGAACGCGTAGGCAGTGGGGGCTGGCGTGGAGGCGGCGGGAGCCGCGGCTGGGGGCGACGGCTGGCGATCGCAGGCGGCCAGCGTCGCGGCGGCAGCCAGTGCGAAGAAGAGCGGGCAGGACGGGCGCGGACGCGGCATCGCGGGATTCCGGAATCGATGGAATCCCGATCCTAGCAGCCGCGATCCTGGCAGGCGACGAAGGGAGTCGGGGCAACGCCGCGCAATCGAACGCCGCACAGGCACATCCGATTGTCCCAGCCCCCCGACTCCCTCCGCCCCCGCTGTCGCGCTTTACCGCTCCGGCGGCGTCGGCGTGGAGAAGCGCACCGCGGTCGCGCCGGTGACCTTGCCGATGCGGGCGCTGTCGTGCACGTACAGGGTCACTTCGCGCTCGAACACCAGCGCGCCTTCGACCACCGCGTTCGGCCCGATCACGATCCTGGGCGGCTGCCGCTTGCCCATGTGCAGCGAGAACCCGTTGCGGTTGGGCTTCTCGACGCGGATCCCGCCCTTGACGTGCGAGCCGATGCCCACGGTGATGTCGCCGCTGACCGTCTCGATGCCGCCGCCCAGGTCGGTGTCGACCAGGCCGATCGCGCCGTTGACGGTGGACACGTCGCCGGCGATGCGGCTGCCGCGGTCGACGAACACCGCGCCATTGACGGTCTCGACGCTGCCGTCGACCTGGGCGCGCTCGCCCAGGCGGATGCCGCCGTTGACGGTCGACAGGTCGCGCGAGCGGACGTCGTCCCCGCCCTTGATGCTGCCGTTGACGGTTTCGGCGTCGCCAAGTTGCGCCCTGGCTTCCAGGCGGATGCTGCCGTTGACGGTCTCCAGGTCGCCGTACTGCTGGCCGGCTTCGGCGGTGATGCTGCCGTTGACCTTGTCGATGTCCTGGCCCTGGGCGAAGGCCGGGGTGGACGCGGCGGCGAGCAGGGCGAGCGCGAGGGCGAGGCGGGTGCGGATCATGGTCGGTTCCGGGAAACGATGGGTCCAGCTGGGATGCGGCCAAGGCGGCGACGGTTTAAGCGCCGGCGGCCGCGGTTGCAGTGGGCGGCCCGGGGGACGCGGGGGGGGCATGCAACGCTTCGCTACAATCGACCCCTGTCCGAAGTCACCGGGTCGACCGCCTTGTCCAGCACCGCGCCTGCCCCGATCGCCCCGCCCAAGCCCGTCGTGCTGCTGATCCTGGACGGCTGGGGCCATCGCGACGATCCACGCGACAACGCCCTGGCCCAGGCCGAGCTGCCGCACTGGCGGCGGCTGTGGGCGTCGTGCCCGCATACGCTGGTCGAGACCTCCGGCCGCCACGTCGGCCTGCCGGACGGGCAGATGGGCAACTCCGAAGTCGGGCACATGAACCTGGGCGCCGGCCGCATCGTCTACCAGGACCTGACCCGGATCGATGCCGCGATCGAGGACGGCAGCTTCTTCGACAACGCCGAACTGCGCGCCGCCTGCGCCGCGGTCGTCGCCGATGGCGGCACCCTGCACCTGATGGGACTGCTGTCGCCGGGCGGGGTGCACAGCCACGAACGGCACCTGTTCGCGATGCTGGAACTGGCCAAACGCGCCGGCGTGGAACGCGTCGCGGTGCATGCCTTCCTCGACGGCCGGGACATGCCGCCCCGATCCGCGCAGCCCAGCCTCGCCGCCTTGCAGGCCAGGTGCGTGGAGCTCGGCAACGCCCGCATCGCCAGCATCGGCGGACGTTACTACGCGATGGATCGCGACCAGCGCTGGGAACGCCTGCATCGCGCCTGGGATGCGATCGTCGAGGCGCGCGCCGATTATCGCGCGCTCGACGCGCAGGCGGCGCTCGACGCGGCCTATGCCCGCGGCGAGAGCGACGAATTCGTCGCCCCGACCGTGATCGCGCCGGCCGTAGGCGAGCCGCGGCCGATGGCCGACGGCGATGCGGTGGTGTTCATGAATTTCCGCGCCGACCGCGCGCGCCAGCTGGCCGCGGCGTTCGTGGATCCCGGCTTCGCCGGCTTCCAGGCGCGGCGGCCGCGACTGTCGCGTTTTGTCTGCCTGGCCGAGTACGACGCGACCTTGCCGGCGCCGGTGGCGTTCGCGCCCGACAACCTCGCGCACACGCTCGGCGAATTGCTGGCCGGGCGCGGCCTGACCCAGCTGCGGATCGCAGAGACCGAGAAGTACGCGCACGTCACCTTCTTCTTCAGCGGCGGCCGCGAGGCGCCGTATCCGGGCGAGGAGCGGATCCTGGTGCCGAGCCCGCGCGTGGCCACCTACGACCAGCAACCGCAGATGAGTTGCCCGGAAGTGACCGCGAAGCTGGTCGATGCGATCCGCGCGCGGCGTTTCGACGTGATCGTCTGCAACATCGCCAACCCCGACATGGTCGGGCATACCGGCGACCTGGCCGCCGCGATCCAGGCCGCCGAAGCGGTCGACATCGCGATCGGCGCGGTCAGCGAGGCGGTACGGGCCGTCGGCGGCGCACTGCTCGTCACCGCCGACCACGGCAACCTCGAGATGATGCGCGATCCCGCCACCGGCCAGCCGCATACCGCGCACACCGTCGGGCCCGTGCCGCTGCTGTATGTCGGCGAGCGCGACGTGCGGTTGCGCGATGGCGGCGCGCTGCGCGACGTCGCCCCGACCCTGCTCGACCTGCTCGGCCTGCCGCAACCGGCCGAGATGACCGGCGCCAGCCTGCTGTGCGCCGGCACGACGGCCGGCGACTGATGGCGCGCGCGCGCACCGGCCTGGCGATCGCGACCGCGCTGGCCACGCTGCTGCTGGCGTTCGCGGCCGGCGCGCAGGACAGCCGCGACGCGCAACGCAAGCTCGACAAGGCCCAGCGCGAACTCAAGGCGGTCGCCGCCGAGCGCCGCAAGATCGAGAACCAGCGCGGCGACGCCTCGAAAC
Organism: Lysobacter sp.; assembly: GCA_036676275.1. Classification (GTDB taxonomy): domain Bacteria; phylum Pseudomonadota; class Gammaproteobacteria; order Xanthomonadales; family Xanthomonadaceae; genus Cognatiluteimonas. The sequence continues at coordinate 2,478 of JAKFDF010000270.1, read as the reverse complement.
AGCTGCGCGCCGTCGACGAACAGCTCGGCCACTCCAGCCGCGCGCTGCACGACACCGAGGCGCAACTCGCGCGCGAGCGCGCCGCGCTGGCGCAGCTGCAGCAGCGGCGCGCCGACATGGCATCCAGGCTCGAGGCACAGCGCCAGGAACTGGCGGCGCTGCTGCGCGCGGCCTACACCGTCGGCAGCGACGCGCCGCTGAAGCTGCTGCTGGCGCAGGACCGCGTCGCCGACGCCAGCCGCGTGCTGACCTGGCACCGCTACCTGCAGCGCGACCGCGCCCGCCGCATCGCCGTCCTGGCCGCGGAGCTGCAGGAACTGGAAACCCTGGAGCAACGGATCGCCGAACAGCAGCGCGCCCTGGATGCCGCGCGCGAACGCCAGCGCGCGCAACTGGCGCAACTGCAAAGCGACCGCGAACAGCGCGCGCGCACCGTTGCCAAGCTGGACACGCGCTACCAGGACAAGCGCAGCCGCGAGAAGGCGCTGGGCAGCGACGTCGCCGGGCTCAAGAAACTGCTGGCGCAGCTGCGCGCCGCCGCCGCGCGCGCCGAGGCAGAACGCCGCGCCGCCGCGGAACGCGCGGCGCGGGCAGCGCGCGATGCAGGCAAGCCGGGACAGCCGCGCCCGAAGCCGCCGCTGGTCGCCAACGCCGCGCCGATCCATGTCGGCGGCCTCGGCTGGCCGCTGTCGGGCAACCTGCTCGCCGGCTACGGCGGTACCCTGCCCGACGGCGGCAGCAGTTCGGGCCTGCTGATCGGCGCGCCGACCGGCGCCACCGTCAAGGCGGTCGCCAACGGCAAGGTGGTGTTCGCCGACTGGATGAACGGCTACGGCCTGATCCTGATCATCGACCACGGCAACGGCTACATGAGCCTGTACGCGCGCAACGAAGCGCTGCTGCGCGACGCCGGCGACGACGTCAGGCGCGGCGATGCGGTCGCCAGCGTCGGCAGTTCCGGCGGCGCCGGGCCGCCGGCGCTGTATTTCGAGCTGCGTCGCAATGGCGACCCGGTCAATCCCAACACCTGGCTGCAGAAGCAGTGATCGCTGCCTCGCCGCCGCATGCCGCTGCGAACCCGTTCACCCGCTGCGTGGTCAGATGATGTCGTCCCGAGCGCAGCCAGGCACCTGCCTGCAGACGTACCCGCCGCGCAACCGCCCCAGGAGTCCCCGCATGCGCATCGCCCCCTTGTCCCTGCTGCTCGCCACCGCGTTGCTGGCACCCGTCCATGCCCAGGAAACGCAGCAGGCGCCGGTGCAGGACGTGCCGGCGCAAACGCAACCGCCTGCGCAGGAAGCGCCGCCGGCGCAGGCGGACGAACCGATGCAGCCCGCGCAAGAAGAAGGGCAGGCACAGGACGCGCCCGAGGTCGCCCCCAGCGACGACCCCGACGCCGCCGAAAGCGCCGCCAGCAAGGTGCCGCTGGACGAGATCAAGCGTTTCGTCGCCGTCTACAACGCGGTGCGCGAGGCCTACGTCGATCCGGTCGACGACGACAAGCTGATGCATTCGGCTATCAAGGGCTTGCTGCTCGACCTCGACCCGCACAGCACCTATTTCGACAAGGACGACGCCCAGGCCTTCGACGAGGAGACCAGCGGCGCCTACGACGGCATCGGCGTGGAAGTGCAGCCGCAGGCCGACGGCACCATCATGGTGATCGCGCCGATCGACGACACCCCGGCCGCGCGCGCCGGGCTCCGCTCAGGCGACGTGATCGTCGCGGTTGACGGCAAGCCGCTGCAGCCCGGCGGCGACGACCAGGGCCCGTTGCGCGGCAAGCCCGGCACCACGGTGGTGCTGACGCTGGTGCGCGAAGGCACGCCCAAGCCGTTCGACGTGCCGGTGATGCGCGAGACCATCCGCGTCGCCAGCGTGCGCGGGCGCATGCTCGAGCCCGGTTACGGCTATGTGCGCGTGGCCGCGTTCCAGGCCGACACCGCCGCCGACTTCGAGCAGGTGCTGGCGCGGCTGCAGGGCGAGGCCGGCGGCGGCAAGCCCGGCAACCGTCTGCGCGGCCTGGTGCTGGACCTGCGCAGCAATCCCGGCGGCCTGCTGGTCTCGGCGGTGCAGATCGCCGACGACCTGCTCGACAAGGGCGCCATCGTCAGCACCCGCGGCCGCATCCCGATCAGCGACGCGCAATTCGGCGCCACCCCCGGCGACCGCCTGCAGGGCGCGCCGCTGGTGGTGCTGGTCGACGCCGGTTCGGCGAGCGCCGCCGAAGTGCTGGCCGGCGCGCTCGACGACAACAACCGCGCGCGCATCGTCGGCAGCCGCACCTTCGGCAAGGGCTCGGTGCAGACCCTGCTGCCGCTGGACAACGGCGACTCGGTCAAGCTCACCACCGCGCGCTACTACACGCCCAGCGGCAAGTCGATCCAGGCGCGCGGCATCGAGCCCGACGTGGTGCTGCACCCCGGCAAGGGCGCGGGCGGCAAGGCCGACTACGCCGAAGCGCTGCTGCCCGGCCAC
>JAKFDF010000269.1:0-9569 GCA_036676275.1 Lysobacter sp. | reverse complement strand
CCACCACGAGGTGCTCAACGCCAAGCAGCACGAGCGCGAGGCGACCATCGTCGCCCAGGCCGGCCGCCCGGGCGCGGTCACCATCGCCACCAACATGGCCGGCCGCGGCACCGACATCGTGCTGGGCGGTTCGCTGGAGGCCGAACTGGCCGAGCTCGAGGCGCAGACCGGCGCGGAGGTCGACGCCGACACCCGCGCGCGCCTCAAGGCCGAATGGCAGCAGCGCCACGACGCGGTCAAGGCCGCCGGCGGCCTGCACATCGTCGGCACCGAGCGCCACGAGTCGCGGCGCATCGACAACCAGCTGCGCGGCCGCTCCGGCCGCCAGGGCGACCCGGGTTCCAGCCGCTTCTACCTGTCGCTGGAAGACAACCTGATGCGGATCTTCGCCGCCGACTGGGTGCAGCGGGTGATGGCGCGCATGGGCCTGAAGGAAGACGACATCATCGAGAGCCCGCTGGTCAGCAAGCAGATCGCCAACGCGCAGCGCAAGGTCGAGGCGCACAACTTCGACATCCGCAAGAACCTGCTCGACTTCGACGACGTCAACAACGACCAGCGCAAGGTGATCTACCAGCAGCGCAACGAGCTGCTGGAAGCCGACAGCGTGCAGGACAACATCCTGGGGATCCGCGAGGACGTGGTCGCCGAGACGGTGGCGCGGTTCGTGCCGCCGAACTCGATCGACGAGCAATGGGACCTGCAGGGCCTGGAATCCGAACTGGCGAGCGAGTTCGGGGTACGGCCGGCGCTGGCCGACATGGTCGCCAGGGCCACCGAGATCGACGCCGAGAAGATCGCGGCCGAAGTGCAGCAGGAAGTCGAGCGCGTGTTCACCGACAAGGAGGCGCAAGTCGGCCCCGAGACCATGCGCATGATCGAGAAGCACATCATGCTCAGCGTGCTCGACGACAACTGGAAGCAGCACCTGGCGCGCATGGACTACCTGCGCCAGGGCATCCACCTGCGCGGCTACGCGCAGAAGCAGCCCAAGCAGGAATACAAGCACGAGGCCTTCGAACTGTTCGGCGAGATGCTCGAGAAGGTCAAGCGCGAAGTGGTGACGATGCTGGCGCGGGTGCGCATCCGCAGCGAGGAAGAGGTCGCGGCGATGGAGGCGGCCGAGCGCGCGCAGGCGCAGGCGCAGGCGCAGCGGATGCAGTTCCAGCACGCCGACGCCGGCGGCCTCGGCGCCGACGAGGAAGCCGCGCAGGCGCAGGCCATGGCCACGGCGCTGCAATCGAACATGCCCAAGGTGGGCCGCAACGACCCCTGCCCCTGCGGCAGCGGCAAGAAGTTCAAGCATTGCCATGGGCAGCTGGCCTGACCCAGCGTTGTCCCGCGGCGCGGGACCCGGGCTTTTCCTTCTCCCCGCCCGCGGAGCAAGGCCTGGGCTTTTCCTTCTCCCCGCCCGCGGAGCAAGGCCTGGGCTTTTCCTTCTCCCCGCCTGCGGGGAGAAGGTGCCGAAGGCGGATGAGGGGCAAGCGGAATGGCCGCCATCCGATGGCGACGTGCCGTCCGCGGTCACGCCACGCACCCCGCACCCTGCCGCGCTGCGCGCGGCTGTCCCTCTCCCCGCAAGCGGGGCGAGGGCAAGGCACGCCCGCGGAGCTAGGCCTGGGCTTTTCCTTCTCCCCGCCTGCGGGGAGAAGGTGCCGAAGGCGGATGAGGGGCAAGCGGAATGGCCGCCGTCCGATGGCGACGTGCCATCCGCGGTCGCGCCACGCACCCCGCACCCTGCCGCGCTGCGCGCGGCTGTCCCTCTCCCCGCAAGCGGGGCGAGGGCAAGGCACGCCCGCGGAGCTAGGCCTGGGCTTTTCCTTCTCCCCGCCTGCGGGGCAAGGCCTGGGCTTTTCCTTCTCCCCGCTTGCGGGGCAAGGCCTGGGCTTTTCCTTCTCCCCGCTTGCGGGGAGAAGGTGCCCGCAGGGCGGATGAGGGGCCGGCGGAGCGACGCCAGTCCCCGCGGCGACGTGCGTGCCTGAGCCCGTCGTCGAGGTCGTCGCCGGCGCCATCACCGACGCCCGCGGCCGCATCCTGCTCGCCCGCCGCACCGAAGGCCGCGACCTCGCCGGCTTGTGGGAATTTCCCGGCGGCAAGCGCGAGCCCGGCGAATCGCCGGAGGCCGCGCTCGCGCGCGAGTTGCACGAGGAGCTCGGGATCGCCGTCGAAATCGGCGCGCCGCTGATCGCGGTGCCGCAGCAATACCCGCACAAGCGCCTGCGCCTGGACGTGCGCCGGATCAGCGCCTGGCGGGGCACGCCCAAGGGCCTCGACGGCCAGGCGCTGGCCTGGGTGCCGCCACACAAGCTGGCCAGCTATGCGATGCCTCCCGCCGACCGGCCGGTGGTCGCGGCGCTGCTGCAGCCGGATCGCTACCTGGTCACGCCCGCGCCGGCCGGCGACGACGGGGCATGGCTGCAGGCGCTGGAGCTCGCCCTGGCGCAGGGCGCGCGCCGCGTGCAGCTGCGGGCGGGCGAGGGCATCGATCCCGCGCGCTGGCGCGCGCTGGCGGCGCGGGCGGCCGACTGCTGCCGCCAGGCCGGGGCCGATGTCCTGGTCAACGGCGACATCGCGCTGGCGCGCGAGCTGGATGCCGGCGTGCACCTGCGGGCCGCGCAATTCCCGCAACTGGACCGGCGTCCGCTGCCCGCGGGCCGCGCCGTGGCCGCTTCATGCCATGACGCCGCCGACCTGCGCCACGCCGAGCGGCTGGGCTGCGACTTCGCCGTGCTCGGCCCGCTGCGGCCGACGCCCACGCACCCACAAGCCACGGGCATCGGCTGGGCACGCTTCGCCGCGTTGCGCGAGCAGGCGTCGCTGCCGCTGTACGCGATCGGTGGCCTGGCGCCCACCGACATCGACGAAGCCCGCGCCCACGGCGCACAAGGCATCGCCGCCATCCGCGCGCTGTGGCCCGCGCCCCTGCAGTAGAAATCTCTCCCTGTAGGAGCGGCTTCAGCCGCGACCGCTGGTTGAGTGCCATGTCTCTTCGCGGGAGCGGCGCAAGACGCGATGCTCTTGCGCGGCGGATCGCGGCTTGCGCCGCTGCTACGGAAGCAAGCGGGGCGGTGCGCGGACGAACGGGTTGTCGCGGCTGAAGCCGCTCCTACAGGGAGCGATTCGGGCGTGCAGGAGCCGCCGCGAGAGCGCGGTACTGCGCATCCAGCGCCGCCACGTGCGCGTCCAGCGCGTCCAGCGGGCCGGTATTGACGATCACGTCGTCGGCGATCGCCAGCCGTTCGCGGCGATCGGCCTGCGCGGCGAGCATCCGTCCGGCGAGCCCGGCATCGATGCCGTCGCGTTGCAGCAGGCGCGCAAGTTGCGTTTCGGCGGGCACGTCGACCACCAGGATGCGATCGAGCCAGGGATAGGCCTCGCGGCCACCGCCCTCGGCCAGCAGCGGGATCGCAGCGATCGCGTACGGCCCCGCCGCCGCGGCGCAGGCAGCCTGCAGCGCGCTGCGCACGCGCGGGTGCACGATCGCCTCCAGCGCCCGCCGCGCGGCGTCGTCGGCGAACACGCGCCGCCGCATCGCCGCCCGGTCCAGCCCACCGGCGCCATCGAGCACCTCCGGGCCGAATGCGGCCACGACCTGGGCCAGGCCCGGGGACCCGGCCGCCACCGCATCGCGCGCCGCGACATCGGCATCGGCCACCACCACGCCCAGCGCCGCGAACCGCCGCTGCACCTCGCTCTTGCCCGAGGCCACGCCGCCGGTGAGGCCGATGATGTAATCGCTCATGCGCGGATTATGCGGCGGTTTTTCAAAGCCGCACCCCTCGCCCTGCTTCGCTGCGCGAAGCTGTCCCGCACTCCGTGCCCCGGCCCTTGCGCACAGCGCAAGGGCGCTCGGTCGCGCGCGAGCCAATGGCTCGCAAGCGGCACGCCCTCGCCCCCGCAAGCGGGGCGAGGGTAATGCAGTTCCTTCTCCCCGCTTGCGGGGAGAAGGTGCCCGAAGGGCGGATGAGGGGCCGGCGCCCAGCGACTCGCTGCAAGCTCAGCGCAATCCCGAGAACCGCAGGTACGCATCCACCATCCAGTCGCCCCAGAAGAACACGATCCAGCCGGCGGCGGCGAGGTATGGCCCGAACGGGATCGGCGTGGCGCGATCGCGGCCCCTGGCCGCCAGCCAGATCGAACCGACGATCGCGCCCACCAGCGACGACACCAGGATCGTCGGCAGGATGCCCTGCAGCCCGACCCAGGCCCCCAGCGCGGCCAGCAGCTTGAAGTCGCCGTGGCCCATGCCCTCCTTGCCGGTGAGCTGCTTGAACAGCCACCACACCGACCACAGGCTCAGGTAGCCGATGACCACGCCGACCACCGCCGGCTTGCTCGGCAGATACAACGCGTCGATGCTGGCGATCAGCCCCAGCCACAACAGCGGCAGCGTCAGCTGGTCGGGCAGCAGCTGGGTGCGCAGGTCGATGCCCGACAGCGCGATCAGGAAGCAGGTCAGCACGATCGCGCCGAAGCCCTGCCAGCCGAAGCCGAAGCGCCATACGCAGCACACCACCAGCAGCATCGTCAGCAGTTCGACCAGCGGGTACTGGATCGAGATCGGCGCATGGCAATGGCGGCAGCGCCCGCGCAGCGCGACCCAGCTCAGCACCGGGATGTTCTCGAACCACGACAATTGCGCCTTGCAGTGCGGGCAGTGCGAGCGCTCGACCACGATCCCCGGCGGCGGCGGGTCGTAGACCTCCGGCTCGCCCAGCACTTCCAGGCTGTCGCGCTTCCACTGCCATTCCAGGCGCCTGGGCAGGCGCAGGATCACGACGTTGAGGAAGCTGCCCAGCAGCAGCCCGAGCCCGGCAGCGGCGGGATAACCGAGGCCGGGGTTCTGGTCGAGGAAGGACATTCAGTACCCCTGGTTGATGCGTGCTGCGGGAGCGTACCGGATCACGCACCCCTCACCCTGGTTCGCTGCGCGAACCGGTCCCTCTCCCCGCAGGCGGGGCGAGGGCAAAAAAGGCGTTGCTGCTCCGCAGGCGTGGTGCGAGGGCAAAAAAAGGCGTTGCTGCTCCGCAGGCGGGGCGAGGGCAAAGGCGTTGCTGCTGCGCAGGCGAGGCGAGGGCAAAGGCGTTGCTGCTCCGCAGGGGGCGAGGGCGGTTGCCGTTCCTTCTCCCCGCGTGCGGGGAGAAGGTGCCCGCAGGGCGGATGAGGGGCCGGCGGCGCGGCGCCCGCCCACGCTACGACGTGCGATCCAAACCCACGCACCCCGGATCAGATCGCCGCGGCCAGCTTGAAGATCGGCAGGTACATGCCGATCACCATGCAGCCGACGATGCCGCCGATGAAGATCATGATCATCGGCTCGAGCAGGCTCGACAGCGCATCGACCGCGTTGTTGACCTCTTCCTCGTAGAACTCTGCGACCTTGAACAGCATCGCATCCAGCGCGCCGGCTTCCTCGCCGATGGCGGTCATCTGCACCACCATGTGCGGGAACAGGTTGACCTGCTTCATCGCCATGTTCATCTGGTAACCGACGGCGACATCGTTGCGGATGCGGTGCACGGCCTGGGTGTACACCTGGTTGCCGGTGGCGCCGGCGACGATGTCCAGCGCCTCGACCAGCGGCACGCCGGCCTTGAAGGTCACCGCCAGGGTGCGCGCGAACCGCGCGATCGCCGCTTCATGCAGGATCTTGCCGACCACCGGGATCTTCAGCATGAACCGGTCGACGAAGTGCTGGAATTTCTCCGAACGCTTGAAGAAATAAAGGGTCGTGAAGATCGTGCCCACCACCACCAGCAGCACCAGCCACCAGTAGCCGATCATGAAATCGCTGGCGGCGATGATCATCTTGGTGAAGGCGGGCAGGTCGGCGCCGAAGCTCTTGAACACCTGCTGGAACTGCGGCACCACGAACACCAGCAGGATCGCGCTGACCAGGATCGCCACGGCGATCACCGTGGCCGGGTAGAACAGCGCCTTCTTGATCTTGCCCTTCAGGCTCTCGATGTTCTCCTTGTAGCTGGCGATGGTGTCGAGCACCGTCTCCAGCACGCCGGCCGACTCGCCGGCCTTGACCAGGTTGCGGTAGAGCTCGTCGAACTGCACCGGGTGCTTGCCCAGCGCCTCGTACAGCGAGGAACCGCTCTCGATGTCCGAGCGCAGGTCGTTGACCAGCGCCTTGGCCCTGGGGTTCTTCTGGCCGCCGCCGATGATCTCCAGGCCCTGCACGATCGGCACGCCGGACTTCATCATCGTCGCCAGCTGGCGGCTGATGATGGCGATGTCGCGCGAGGTGACCTTCTTGCCGGCGCTGCCGAACAGCGGCTTGGGCTTGGGCTTGACCACGTTCGGGGTGATGCCCTGGCGACGCAGTTCGGCGCGCACCAGGTTGGCGTTCTTCGCCGGCTGCTCGCCCTTCATCTTGGTGCCGCGCTTGTCGGTGCCCTCCCAGACGAACACTTCCATCGGGTCGGGGCGGCGGACGGCTCTCTTGGCAACGGGACGGGTCACGGCCATGGGTTATTTCCTGTAGCAGATACAAGTGCGGGAGGGATCGGCCATACGGATATCGGACCTTCCCGGTGTGCGCATTGCAGCAAGGCTTCCTTCTCCCCGCGAGCGGAGGGAGAAGAATGCCGTTCCTTCTTCCCGCTTGCGGGGCGAGGGGAATGCGGTCCCTTCTCCCCGCTCGCGGGGAGAAGGTGCCCGAAGGGCGGATGAGGGGCCGGCGGAGCGGTGCCGGCTTCGGTCGCGACGAGAAGCCTGCAACCATGCCACGCACCCCTCACCCTGCTTCGCTGCGCGAAGCTGTCCCTCTCCCCGCAGGCGGGGCGAGGGTAATGCGCTTTCTCCCCGCAGGCGGGGCGAGGGTAATGCCGTTCCTTCTCCCCGCATTGGCGGGGAGAAGGTGCCCGAAGGGCGGATGAGGGGCAGGGCATCCATCAGTCTTTGGTCACGCGGTTGATTTCGGCGAGGCTGGTGACGCCATTCTTCACTTTCAGCAACGCGGACTGGCGCAGGTCGCGGACCCCGGAGCGCTTGGCCGCTTCGGTCAGCTGCTGCACGTTGCCGCCCTCCAGCACGATGGCCTGGATCTCGTCGGTCATCGGCATCACCTGGTACAGGCCGGTGCGGCCCTTGTAGCCCTCGGTGCAGTCCGGGCAGCCGACCGCCTCGTAGATGGTCAGCCCGGCATGGACCTCGTCGGCGGTGAAGCCTTCGGCCAGCAGCGCGTGCTCGGGCAGTTGCTGCACGCGCTTGCACTCGTGCAGGCGCCGCGCCAGGCGCTGCGCGATCACCAGCGTCACCGACGAGGTGATGTTGAACGGCGCCACGCCCATGTTCATCAGGCGCGAAATCGTCTGCGGCGCATCGTTGGTGTGCAGGGTGGACAACACCATGTGGCCGGTCTGCGCGGCCTTGATCGCGATCTCGGCGGTTTCCAGGTCGCGGATCTCGCCGACCATCACCACGTCCGGGTCCTGGCGCAGGAAGCTGCGCAGCGCGGCGGCGAAGGTCATGCCGCGCTTGACGTTCATCTGCACCTGGTTGATGCCGGGCACGCGAATCTCGACCGGATCCTCGACCGTGCTGATGTTGCGCGAATCGTCGTTGAGGATGTTGAGCGCGGTGTACAGCGACACGGTCTTGCCCGAACCGGTCGGGCCGGTGACCAGCACCATGCCGTAGGGCTTGTTGATCGCGTCGACGAACAGCTGCTTCTGGTCCTCCTCGTAGCCGAGCTTGTCGATGCCCAGCTTGGCGGCGCCGCCGTCGAGGATGCGCAGCACGATCTTCTCGCCGAACAGGGTCGGCAGGGTGCTGACGCGGAAGTCGATCTGCTTGGACTTGCTGAGGTTGAGCTTGATGCGGCCGTCCTGCGGCACGCGCTTCTCGGCGATGTCCAGCTGCGCCATCACCTTCAGGCGCGCGGCGATGCGCGGCGCCAGCTTGACCGGGATGGTGGCGACCTGCTTGAGGATGCCGTCGATGCGCAGGCGCACCCGGTACTTGTCCTCGTAGGGCTCGAAGTGCACGTCCGAGGCGCCGCGGCGGATGCCGTCCACCAGCACCTTGTTGATGAACTTGACCACGGGCGTGTCGTCGCCCTTGGCGTCGACGCCGCTGTCGGCGCCGAATTCCTCCTCGCCGCCGCTGACTTCCAGGCCCTCCAGGCCCTCGCTGTCGGCGACCGCATCGGCCAGCGCATCGGCCGACTCCAGCCACTGGTCGATGGTGCGCTTGATCCGGTCCTCGTCGACCAGGATCGCCTCGACCGTCAGGTTGGTGTGGAACTTGAGCTCGTCCAGCGCGCGGGTGTTGGTCGGGTCGGCGATGCCGACATACAGGCGCCCGCCGCGCTTGAACAGCGGCAGCGCGTTGTGCTTGCGCACCAGTTCCTCGCTGACCAGCTTGATCGCCGACTGCGCCGGATCCAGCGAGGTCACGTCGAAGATCGGCATGCCGAACTCGATCGAGTTGGCCGCGGCCAGGTCGGCCGGGGCGATCAGCTTCTTTTCGAGCAGGTAGCCGGCGACCGGGCGCTTTTCCTTCGTCGCCGCGTCCAGCGCCTCGCGCGCGGCCGCCTCGTCCAGCGCGCCGTCCAGCACCAGGCGCCGGGCGATGCCGGTGATCCCCGCCAGATTCGCAGTTGCGACGCTCGCCATCGGCAAGCCCTCGATAGTCCCCGCCCGACTTTACCCCAATCGCGCCCCCGCGCGAACGCTTGGTCCCGGCAGGGCCCGGCATGCGACCAGCGTCACAAAGCCGCACCCCTCACCCTGCCGCGCTGCGCGCGGCGGTCCCTCTCCCCGCAAGCGGGGCGAGGGCAATGCCGTTCCTTCTCCCCGCGTGCGGGGAGAAGGTGCCGAAGGCGGATGAGGGGCCGGCGAAACGGCCGCCATCCGATTGCCGCGTGGTGTCCAGGATTGCGCCACGCACCCCTCACCCTGCCGCGCTGCGCGCGGCGGTCCCTCTCCCCGCAAGCGGGGCGAGGGCAAAGCTCTCCCTTCTCCCCGCCTGCGGGGAGAAGGTGCCGAAGGCGGATGAGGGGCCGCTCTTCCTTGTCCCCATCGGCGCGGGGAGAAGGGCCCCAGGCCGGATGCGGCGCAGCCAGCCGCAGTGAGCCATCCACCTTGCATCCGCTTTCACGCTACCCTTCACGTGAAGGGGTCCCGCATGCGAATCACCGTCATCCTCCCGGCGAAGAACGAAGCCGAAGGCCTGCGCCGGACGCTGCCGGCCCTGCGTGCCTGCCTGCCCGATGCCGAACTCATCGTCGTCGACGACGGCTCCAGCGACGACACCGCCGCCGTCGCCAGCCAGCATGGCGCGACCGTCCTGTCTTCCCCGTACCCGATGGGCAACGGCGCCGCGATCAAGCGCGGCGCGCGCGCCGCCGCCGGCGACATCCTCGTATTCATGGACGCCGACGGCCAGCACGACCCCACGCTGATCCCGCAACTGCTGGCCAGGCTCGACCAGGGCTTCGACATGGTCGTCGGCGCCCGCAACGCCCAGGGCCAGGCCAACGCCGGCCGCGGCGCCGCCAACGCCTTCTACAACAAGCTCGCCAGCTGGATGACCGGGCACAAGGTCGCCGACCTCAC
>JAKFDF010000268.1:0-20366 GCA_036676275.1 Lysobacter sp. | reverse complement strand
GACGGCAGCGTGCACCTGACGATCTACGCCCTCGCCCGTTCCTGAGCCATCGGCCGACGGCCTGTCCAATCCGGTAGCCTGGCGCGGCCACGCGAGCTCCCGCCATCGACCCGCCACGGAGCCCGTCATGAGGTTTGCGCCGGGCTGGCGGCCAACATGCAGGGCATCGATCGTTGCCTTCGACGTGGCACCACGCCCCGGACAAAGAACCCGGACCAAGGGCAAAATGCAGCGCAAGGGATGGCGTGCACCCGTGCATGGATGGATCATCCCCGGCCTTGCCACGGCTTGCCCTCGGGCCCGGCCGGCGGCAGGATGAATGCATGAACATCCCGGCCGGTCATCCCCCCCTGCCCAGCTGTGTCATCAACTGCGTGGCCTACGACCGCGAAGGCCACCGCCACGACATCACCCTGGACCAGATCAGCGACGTGCTGTCGGTCGACGACGGCAGCTTCGTCTGGGTCGGCCTGTACGAACCCGAAGACCTGCTGCTGGACAAGCTGCAGGAGGAATTCGGCCTTCACGACCTGGCCATCGAGGACGCGCAACACGCCCACCAGCGGCCGAAGATCGAGGCCTACGGCGACTCGCTGTTCCTGGTCGCGCACACCGCCCAGGCCGCGGACGGTGGTCGCATCCGCTTCGGCGAGACGCATGCGTTCCTCGGCAAGCGCTACCTGGTCACGGTGCGGCACGGCGCGTCGGCGTCGTACGCCCCGGTGCGCGCGCAGGTGGAACGCGAGCCGGAACTGCTGGCGCTCGGCCCCAGCTACGGCCTCTATGCGGTGCTCGATTCCATCGTCGACAACTACCTGCCGATCGTGGGCGAGTTCCACGAGGCGCTGATCGCGCTGGAAAAGGACATCTTCGCCGACGAGTTCCGCCGCGACACCATCGTCGAGCTCTACGACCTCAAGCGCGAGCTGACCCAGCTGCGGCTGGCGGTGGCGCCGCTGCAGGACATCCTCGCCCAGCTCACGCGCATGCATGGCGACCTGGTGCCGGGCGAGGTGCGGCCGTACTTCCGCGACGTGCTGGACCACGCGCTGCGGGTGAACGAATCCACCGACACGATGCGCGAGATGTTGACCGCGGCGATGGGCGTCAACCTGTCGCTGGTCACCATCCGGCAGGGCGAGGTGGTCAAGCGCCTGGCCGGCTGGGCGGCGCTGCTGGCGGCGCCGACGCTGATCGCGAGCTGGTACGGCATGAATTTCCGCTACATGCCGGAGTTGCACGGACGCTACAGCTACTTCGTGCTGATCGGCGTCGTCGTGGCCACCTGCGTTTCGTTGTACCGCTACCTCAAGAAGGTGCGCTGGCTTTGATCGCTCATTGCGGCGCCGGCGCGACGGCGATGCGGTCGCGCCCGCCCTCCTTGGCCGCGTACAGCGCGCGGTCGGCGCGGCGCAGGCTCGCGGCCAACTCCTCGCCGCGGCTGGCGAAGGCGATCCCGGCGCTGAGCGTGCAGCCCAGTTCACTGGTGGCGTGCGCGAAATCCTCGCGCACCCGCTGCGCGAAACGCTCCACCGCCGCCGGCGCGGCGTCCACCATCAGCACGATGAATTCCTCGCCGCCCATGCGCGCGGCGTAACTGTCGGGCCCCAGCCGCGAGGCGATCACCTGGCCGAGCACGCGCAGCACGTCGTTGCCGCGGGCGTGGCCCCAGCGGTCGTTGACCTTCTTGAAATGGTCGACATCGAAGAACACCAGGCTGCGCGGCGCTTCGCGCGTCCCGGCATCGGCGTAGACCCGGGTGGCGTCGCGCTCCCATCCGGCGCGGTTGAACAGCCCGGTCAGGGCGTCGGTGGCCGCCTGCTTCCACAGCAGGTGGCGCACCCGGTAGGCCTCGACCGCAAAATCGGTACGGTACCCGGACAGCATCAGTCCGAACACGACCGTGGTGGCGGTGTACAGCCAGTACAACGCCGCGCCCGAGGGCGGCGCGCCATGCAGCTGCAGGCGCACGACCGACAACACCACCAGCACGAACACCAGCGCGAGCGTGGATACCGCGCGCACGGTCAACGCCAGCAACGCAATCGGAATCAGGTGGAACAGGCCGGTGCGGATCGCATACTGCGCGCCCACCGTGGCCGTGGCCCCGGGCATCGGCACCGACAGGAACACGCCGAGCAGGCCCATGCTCGCCACCATCACCAGCAGCCGCAGGCGCCAGCTGCGCAGGCGCCAGTTCAACCAGGCCAGCAGCCCCACCGCGATCGCGGCCATCAGCTCCGTCCACACCGCGTAACCGATGCCCGGGGCGAGACCTGTCGCCTGCAACAGTGCGGCCACGACGAGTATCGCGGCGCCACCGACCAACACCGCGGTGAACGCCGGCCGGGTCGCGGTCACCTGCACGGCTGTCAGACGTGCGCGATCCTCGGGGCTGAGGTGGCGCAGCCATTGCCGGCCCCAGTATTCCGTGGGATGGCGGAGCGCCGAGTGCATGGTGCCCTGCGCGACCCGCTCCCACCAACGCTCGGTGTCGTCGACCCCGCCGTTCAACCGCAGCACCCGTCAACGAATCGGAGCATCGTCCCAGCTGCCGTGCTTGCGCCGGTCCTTGCCGCTGCGACGATCGCCACCCTGGAGTTCGAAGCGGATTTCCTCGCGGCGATCGCCGTGCTGGCGCCGGTCCCTGCCGCTGCGCCGTTCCGGGCCGCGATAGCGTTGCTCGGGTTCCTTCGCCTTGAACGGATCATCCACCATTGCCCACCTCCGACAGGGGCCGGGAGCCTAGATTCGGCCCGGCCCCGGGGTCGCGTCAAATCGCGACCGTGCAGTGCTCAAGGCTGGCCGATGTGCTGGCGCAACCACGCGTTGACGGTGTCGTGCCACAACAGGCTGTTGGCCGGCTTGAGCACCCAGTGGTTCTCGTCGGGGAAATACAGGAACTTCGACTCGATCCCCTTGCGCTGCAACGCGGTGAACGCGGCGATGCCCTGCTCCACCGGGATCCGCAGGTCCTGCTGGCTGTGCACCACCAGCATCGGCACGCGCCAGTCCTTGACGTGGTTGATCGGGTTGAACTTCTCGTAGCCTTCCGGGTTGTCGTACGGGGTGCCGCCGTTCTCCCACTCGCTGAACCACAGTTCCTCGGTGGCGTAGCCCATCATCCGGTTGTCGAACACGCCGTCGTGGTCGACCAGGCACTTCCATGGCTGGTTCCAGACGCCGGCCATCCAGTACACCATGTAGCCGCCATAGCTGGCGCCGAGCGCGCAGGCCTTGTCGCCGTCGAGGAACGCGTACCGGTCCTGGGCTGCGGCCCAGCCCTTCTGCAGGTCCTCCAGCGGGCGGTCGCCCCAGTGCTGGCTGATCGCATCGGTGAACGCCTGGCCGTACCCGGTGGAACCGTGGAAGTCGATCATCACCGCGGCGTAGCCCTGGCCGGCGTAGGTCTGCGGGTTCCAGCGGTAGCTCCAGCCATCGCCGAAGCTGCCCTGCGGGCCGCCGTGGACCAGGAACGCGACCGGGTAGGCCTTGCCTTCCTCGTAGTTCCAGGGCTTGACCACGTAGCCGTGCACGGTGTCGCCGTTCCAGCCCTTGAACGAGAACTGCTCGTAGTCGCCGAACTTCACGTCCGGCAGCATTTCGCTCGCGCTCGGGGTGATCGCGCGCTCCGGCGCGCCGCCGATGCCGCCGGCGAAGACCTGGTCGCCGCTCTTCATCGAATTGCGTGTAAACGCGGTGCTCGGCCCGGCGATCGAGAACGAGCCGATGCTGCCGTTGCCGATGACCTCGGTGGCCGCGCCACTGGCGATGTCGACCGCGAACAGCGGGTGCTCGCCCATGTCCTGGGCGGTGGTGTAGATGGTCCTGCCGTCGGCCGACAGGACGATGCCGTCGGCGGAGCGGTCCCACTGCGGATCGATCTCGCGGGTGGCGCCGCTGCCCAGGTCCATCGCCATCAGCGCGAAGCGGTCGGCCTCGAAGCCGGGGCGCTTCATCGCGCGGTAGTACAGCGTGTTGCCGTCGGCGCTGAACACCGGGCCGGCATCCCAGGCCTTGTTCGACGCGGTGAGGTTGCGCGCGCTGCCGCTGCCGTCGGCCTGCAACCGGTACAGGTCGAAGTTGGTGGAGCGCGGTTCTTCCGCGTTGGACAGGCGCGCGCTCACCACCAGCGATTTGCCATCGGGCGCCCAGGCCAGGTCGGACAGGTCGCCGAATGGCTTGGACGGCACGTCGGCGACCAGGTCGGCGCCGACCAGCGTCGCCGATTCCACCGGCGCCTTGCCGCCGAGGTCGGCAACGAAGATGCGGTTGAGGCGGCCGTCCGCCCAGGTGTCCCAGTGGCGGATGAAGAGGCGGTCGAAGACCACGCCGCTGCTCGCCGGCTTGGCGTCGAGCTTCTTCCTGGTGCAGTCGAGGTCGCCCTTGCAGCCGGGGAAGGCGCCGGCGGCGAAGGCGATGCGCTTGCCGTCCGGCGACAGCGAATAGCCGTCGACGTCGAGCGCGAACGCGGTGGCCTGCACCGGCGTGCCGCCGGCGGCCGGGATCGCGTACAGCTGCGAACTGCCGGACTTGCCGCTGAGGAAGTACACGGTCGCGCCGTCGCCCGAGAATGCCGGCGAATTGACGTTCCAGCCTTCCGGCGTTAGCCGCGTGGGCGGCGCCGCATCGCGCGCGAACAGGTCCTCGATCCACAGCGAGGTCGTCGACTTGTTCGTCGCCATGTCGACCACGCGCTTGGCGAACACGAGCTTGCGGCCGTCCGGCGACAACACCGGCGACGAGTAACGATCCATGGACACCAGGTCGCCGGCCTGGAAGCCGCGCTCGGCCAGCGCCAGCGACGGCAGCGACAGCAGCAGCGCGAATGGGAGGATGGCGTTACGGATCTTCATGTCTTGTCTCTTCGTTGGACGGTTCTTGCAGGAGCGGGCCTTCGCAAGGCGCGGCGCGGGGGTGCGGCGGATCACATCGGGCCCGGCTCGGCCTCGCCCAGCACGCGCCTGGTACCGCTGCGATACAGCATCCAGCCGACCACCGCCAGCACCACCAGCCCGACCAGCTGGCCGAACTGGAAGTTCGCCGGCAGCGCCAGCACGTCGGCGCGCCCGGACACCACGATCGGGATCGCGATGGCGATGCCCATCAGCGCCTCGCCGGTGATCAGGCCGGCGGAGAACAGCGTGCCGGGGCGATGGATGCGGTCGCGGCCTTCCTCGTCGTCCGCGTGCAGGCCCTTCTTGCGCTCGACCAGGTGCGACAGCAGGCCGCCGATGAAGATCGGCACCATCAGTTCCAGCGGCAGGTAGATGCCGATCGCCGCGGCCAGCACCGGCACCCGGAACTTCGAGCCGCGCGACTTCAGCCATTCGTCCAGCGCGATCACCAGCACGCCGATGCCGACGCCGATGGCGATCATGGTCCACGGCAGTTCGCCGCCGAACAGGCCCTTGGCCACCGACGCCATCAGCGTCGCCTGCGGCGCGGACAGCGAGTTCGGATGCTCGGCGGTGGGCGCGCCGATGCCGTAGGCGGCGGCCAGCAGGTTCAGCACCGGCGCCATGATCAGCGCGCATGAAAACGCGCCGATGGCGAGCATCAGCTGCTGCTTCCACGGCGTCGCGCCGACGAGGTAACCGGCCTTGAGGTCCTGCAGGTTGTCGCCGCCGACCGCGGCCGCGCAGCACACCACCGCGCCGATCATGATCGCCGCCACCGCGCCGATCGGCGACTCGCGCCCGAGCAGCAGCATCAGCACCACCGACGCGAACAGGATGGTGGCGATGGTGATGCCGGACACCGGGTTGTTGGACGAACCGACCAGGCCGGCGAGGTAGGCCGAGACCGAGACGAACAGGAAGCCGGTGACGATCATGATGATGGTCATCAGGATGCCGATCGCCCACGGATTGCCGACCGATGGGTCGGACGAGACGATCGCGTGGTAGAGCACGGCCAGCGGCACCACGAAGGCGACCAGCGCGATCAGCATCCACTTCATCGGCAGGTCGCGGTCGGTCTCGGCGACGATGTGCCCGGCGCCCTTGCGCGCGGCGGCGAAGCCGCTGCGGATGCCCGAGACCAGCGACTTGCGCAGCGAGAACAGCGTCCACACGCCGCCGACCAGCATCGTGCCGACGCCGAGGTAGCGGATCTTGGCCGACCAGATCGCGCCGGCGATGTCGGCCGGGGCGGCGCCGGCGACCGACGCGGCCAGCGCCGGGTCGCTGGCCATGAAGAACGCCTGGTACAGCGGGATCGCGATGTTGAACGAGAGGATGCTGCCGGAGACCACCACGATGCCGACGTTGAGGCCGACGATGTAGCCCACGCCCAGCAGCGCCGGCGACAGGCCGGTGCCCATGTAGCCCAGGTACTTGCCGATGAAGCCCGATCCGATCGCGGCATCCGGGATCATGCGCAGGCCGCTGGCGGCGGCCAGCTTGACCACCGCGCCGACCACGCCCGACAGCGCCAGGATCTTCAGCCCGGGCCCGGGGTTCTCGCCGGCCTTGAGCACTTCGGCCGCGGCCTTGCCCTCGGGGAACGGCAGCGGGTTCTCGACGATCATCGTGCGCCGCAGCGGCACCGAGAACAGCACGCCGAGCAGGCCGCCGAGGCCGGCGATCGCCAGCACCCAGGAATAACGGAAGTCCTGCCAGTAGCCCAGGATGATCAGCGCCGGGATGGTGAAGATCACCCCGGCGGCGATCGAGGAGCCGGCCGATGCGCCGGTCTGGACGATGTTGTTCTCCAGGATGGTGCCGCCGCCGAGCAGCCGCAGCACGCCCATCGACACCACCGCCGCGGGGATCGCCGTGGCGATCGTCAGGCCGGCGAACAGGCCGAGGTAGGCGTTGGCCGCGGCGAGGATCATCGCCAGCACCACCGACAGCGCGATGGCGCGGAAGGTGAGCTGCGGGACGCGTTGCTGCGGGGCTGGCTGGCCCGGATCGGTGCTGCTCATCGATAGGTTCCCCTGCGGGTGGATGGGCGGCCGGCCGCGGCGCGCGACCGGCGACAACCCGGCGATGATGGCATCCGCCGCCGATGGGCGCAAAAGCCCCTGGCGCCGCGGCCGGCATCGCTATACTCCGGCGACTTCGCCAGGAGCGCGCCGTGTCCGCCATCGCCTACAGCGACATCCCGGCGCGCGGGGATTTCCTCGGCCACCCCAAGGGCGTCTTCGTCTGCTTCTTCACCGAGATGTGGGAGCGCTTCTCCTTCTACGGGATGAAGGCGCTGCTGCTGCTGTACCTGCTCAAGCACCACAAGTTCGGCGACGACGCCGGCTACGACCTGATCGGCGCGTACGGCGGCCTGGTGTACGCGGTGCCGGTGATCGGCGGCCTGCTCGCCGACCGCTGGCTGGGGATGCGCAAGGCGGTGGTGCTCGGCGGCATCCTGCTGTGCCTGGGGCACCTGGGGATGACGGTGGAAGGCGCCGACGCGCGCGTGGTCGACGGCGTGGTGGTGCGCGACGAGGGCGCGCTGCAGGTGTTCTACCTGTCGCTGGCGCTGATCATCATGGGCGTGGGTTTCCTCAAGCCCAACATCTCGACCATCGTCGGCAAGCTGTATGCGGACGACGATCCGCGCCGCGATTCGGGTTTCACCCTGTTCTATGCCGGGATCAACGTCGGCGGGCTGTTCGCCGGGCTGATCTGCGCGTTCCTGGGCGAGACCTACGGCTGGAAATACGGCTTCGGTGCCGCCGGCATCGGCATGATCGCCGGCCTGGGCATGTTCCTGTGGGGGCAGAAATACCTGCATGGGCACGCCGAACCGCGCGATCCGGCGAAGCTGCGCGAACGCGTCGGTCCGCTGTCGCGCGAATGGTGGATCTACCTGGGCTCGCTGGCCGGCGTCGCCGTGGTCTGGCAGCTGATCCAGCGCACATGGACCGTGCATGGCGCGATGCACCTGGTGGCGCTTGCGTTCGGCCTCTGGTTCGCGTGGTTCCTGGTCCGCCAGTGCAACCGCGTCGAGCGCGAGCAGATGGTCTCGCTGCTGGTAATGATCCTCGGGGTGCTGGTGTTCTTCACCCTGTACGAGCAGACCTACGGCTCGTGGCTGACCTTCACCGACCGGCTGATGACCAAGGACCTGTTCCCGTCGCTGGTCAGCGACGGCAGCGGCACCCTCCCCTGGTCGCTGTACCTGATGGCCGCGAGCGTGCCGCTGATGGTCCTGGCGCTGCGCGCCAGCGACCGCGGCAACCGCACGCTTTCGGGCTGGCTGGTCGTGTTGATGGCCGCCGGCATGGCGGTGGCCTGCTTCCGCGACGTGGTGCTGGTGCCGCAGACCGCGGGCTCGCTGACCTTCCTGGGCTCGTTCTTCATCGTGCTGCTGTCGCCGCTGTTCGCCTGGCTGTGGCCGTGGCTGGAGGCCCGCGGGCGCAACCCGAGCAAGCCGATGAAGAGCGCGATCGGGCTGCTGTTCGCGGCGCTGTCGTTCCTGCCGCTGATGGCCGCCGCGCATACCGCCGCCGGCGGCGCGATGGCCAGCGTGTGGTGGCTGGTGCTGGCCTATTTCGTGCTGGAAATCGGCGAGATGTGCCTGTCGCCGATCGGGTTGTCGGCGGTCACGCAGCTGTCGGTGGCGCGCGTGGTGGGGCTGATGATGGGCGGCTTCTGGCTGGCGACCGCCTACTCCGAAGTGCTGGCCGCGCAGTTCGGCAAGCTGGCTTCGCTGGAGATCCCGGAAGGCGGCGCGATCGACATGGTCGACGCCGCCGGCAGGTACGGCGGCCTGTTCCAGCTGATGCTGTGGATCGGCCTGGGGGCTGCGCTGCTGTTCCTGCTGCTGGCGCCGCTGCTGCGGCGCTGGATGCACGGCGTGAAGTGACCGCCCTGGCGCAAATGCCCATGCGCACACGCCAGTTGCAGCCTGCGCGAAGGTCGCGGGTGGGCAAGCCCATGCGGGACACGCCGTGAATACATCCCTGTAGGCTTTTCGGCGACATCCATGTCGCCGGCAGCCCCGCATGGGCTTGCCCACCCGCGACCTGCAGGTTTCGACGGATCCGGCGGTTTGTCAGCGCTGCGGCGCTACCCGCGCTGCAATCTGTCGAGGACCGTAGCCAGGCCGGCACGCCAGTCGGGCAGTTCGATCCCGAAATCGCGCCGCAGCGCGCTGCAGTCGAGCACCGAGTACGCGGGGCGCGCCGCAGGCGTCGGGTAGTCCGCGGTGCCGATCGGCAGCACCCGCGGCACGCGCGCGATCAGCCCGCGCGCGTGCGCGCCTTGCATGATCGCCTCTGCGAAGCCGTGCCAACTGGTGGCGCCGCCGGCGGTCAGGTGCCAGGTGCCGGAATGCAAAGGGGACTGCGCCAGCATCCGCGCGGTGGCGTCGGCGATCAGCGCCGCCGGTGTCGGGGTGCCGAACTGGTCGGCGACCACGCGCAATTCGTCGCGCTCGCCGGCCAGCCGCAGCATCGTGCGCAGGAAATTCCTGCCGTGCGCCGCGTAGACCCAGGCTGTGCGCAGGATCAGGTACGCCGCGCCGCTGGCGCGGACCGCTTCCTCGCCCGCCAGTTTGCTGGCGCCATAGACGCTGGCCGGTGCGGTCGGATCGCCCTCGCGATACGGTCGCGTGCCGTGTCCGTCGAACACGTAATCGGTGGAGTAATGCACGAGGCGGATGCCACGGCGGACGCAAGCCCCGGCGATCGCCCCGGGCGCCTGCGCATTGGCGCGGAATGCCGCTTCGGGCTCGCTTTCCGCGCGATCCACCGCGGTATGCGCGGCGGCGTTGACCACCAGATCGGGGGCGATGCGATCGACCAGTGCCGGCAACGCTTCCGGCGCATCGAAATCCGCCTGCTCGCAGCGGGTGCCGTCCTCCAGGGTGCCGCTGCGCGTGGTCGCGACCACCTCGCCCAACGATGCCAGGCTGCGTCGCAGCTCGCTGCCGACCTGGCCATTGCCGCCGAACAGCAACAGCTTCATGCGGCGGTGCTCACGCCACGTAAACCGGCAGCCGCTCCTGCGCGACATCAGCGAGGAACGGCGCCCTGGCATCCTTGTCCGACAGGACCGGCGCACTGGCCGGCCAGTCGATCGCAAGGTCGCCGTCGTTCCAGCGGATGCCGGCATCGGCGTCGCGGTCGTAGGTCGCGGTGCACAGGTAGGCGAACAGCGCGCGTTCGCTCAGGGTCACGAAACCATGGGCGAAGCCTTCCGGGATCCAGAAGTGGCGCTTGTTCTCCGCGCTCAATACCGCCGCGGTCCAGCGGCCGAAGGTCGGCGAGCCACGGCGGATGTCGACCGCCACGTCCCAGACCTCGCCTTCCAGCACCGACACCAGCTTTCCCTGCGGCTTCGGCCACTGGTAATGCAGGCCGCGCAGCACGCCGCGGGTGGAGGACGAGACATTGCCCTGCACGAACTCCGGCGCCAGGCCGATGGCCGCGAGCTTGTCGCGGTTGAAGGATTCGTAGAAGAAGCCGCGCTCGTCGCCGAACACCTGCGGTTCGAGCACCAGGCAACCCGGCAGGTCGGTTTCGAGCACTTTCATGCCGCTGCCTTCATTCGACCTGCCCATGCTCGAGCAGGCCCAGCAGGTACTGGCCGTATCCGTTCTTGACCAGCGGCCTGGCGAGGTCGCGCAGCTGCGCGGCGTCGATCCAGCCGTTGAAGTAGGCGATTTCCTCGGGACAGCATACGCGCAGGCCCTGGCGTTTCTCGATGGTCTGGATGTAGGTCGAGGCTTCGACCAGCGATTCGTGGGTGCCGGTGTCGAGCCAGGCGTAGCCGCGGCCGAGCTTTTCCAGGTGCAGGTCGCCCTGCTCCAGGTAGCAGCGGTTGAGGTCGGTGATCTCGAGCTCGCCGCGCGGCGACGGCTCGAGCCGCGCGGCGTAATCGCTGGCGCGGCCGTCGTAGAAGTACAGGCCGGTCACGGCATAGTTGGAACGCGGCTTCGCCGGCTTTTCCTCAAGCCCGACCACCTTGCCGTCGGCGTCGAATTCCGCCACGCCATAGCGTTCAGGATCGCGGACCCAGTAGCCGAACACGGTGGCGCCGTCTTCGCGCTCGCCGGCACGGCGCAACAATCCCGTCAGCCCCTGGCCGTGGAAGATGTTGTCGCCCAGCACCAGGCAACTGGGCTGGCCGGCGAGGAAGTCGCGGCCGATCAGGTAGGCCTGCGCCAGCCCGTCCGGGCTCGGCTGCACCGCGTATTCGATCCGCATGCCCCACTGCGAACCGTCGCCGAGCAGCATCCTGAACAGCGCCTGCTCGTGCGGGGTGTTGATGACCAGCACCTCGCGGATGCCCGCCAGCATCAGCACGCTCAGCGGGTAGTAGATCATCGGCTTGTCGTACACCGGCAGCAGTTGCTTGCTGATCGCCTGGGTGATCGGGTACAGCCGGGTACCGGAGCCACCGGCCAGGATGATGCCTTTGCGCGAGTCCCTCGCAACGGCCCGCACATCCCCGTGCGGACTTTCCAATGACGCGCTCACGCGGTCACCCCGATGCGTTCGAGGCGGTAACTGCCGTCGAGCACGCGCCGTACCCAGTCCTGATGGTCGAGGTACCAGTCGACGGTGTCGGCGATGCCCCGCTCGAAAGTGTGGGCGGGCTGCCAGCCCAGTTCGGATTTGAGCTTGGTGGCATCGATCGCGTAGCGGCGGTCATGGCCCGGGCGGTCGGCGACGTAGGTGACCTGGGTGTTGCGCGGCTTGCCGTCGGCCCGCGGCCGGCGCGTGTCCAGCAGCGCGCAGATGGTGTTGACCACGTCGATGTTGCGCATCTCCGCGTCGCCGCCGACGTTGTAGGTCTCGCCGACGCGGCCGCGCTCGAGCACCGCGCGGATCGCGGCGCAATGGTCGCCGACGTACAGCCAGTCGCGCACGTTCCTGCCGTCGCCATAGACCGGCAGCGGCTCGCCGGCCAGGGCGCGGGCGATGACCAGAGGGATGAGCTTTTCCGGGAACTGGTACGGGCCGTAGTTGTTGGAGCAGTTGGTGGTCAGCACCGGCAACCCGTAGGTGTGGTGGAACGCGCGCACCAGGTGGTCGGACGCCGCCTTCGACGCCGAATACGGGGAATTCGGCGCATAGGCCGTTTCCTCGGTGAACTTGCCGGTGTCGCCGAGCGATCCGTAGACCTCGTCGGTGGACACGTGCAGGAAGCGGAAATCCTTCCCGGCTGCACCCTCGAGCGACTTCCAGTAGTCGCGCACGGCTTCCAGCAGCGCCAGCGTGCCGACGACATTGGTCTGCACGAACGCGGCCGGGCCGTCGATGGAACGGTCGACATGGCTCTCGGCGGCGAAATTGACCACGGCGTCCGGGCGATGTTCCGCCAGCAGCCTTGCGACCAGCGCGCCATCGCCGATGTCGCCGTGCACGAAGACATGGTCCGGGTTGCCTTCCAGCGACGCCAGCGTGTCGCGGTTGCCGGCGTAGGTCAGCGCATCCAGGTTGACGATGCGCACGCCCGAGGCGATCGCCTCGAGCACGAAATTGCCGCCGATGAACCCGGCGCCGCCGGTGACCAGCCAAGTCGGCACGCGAACCTCCGTGTCAGGAAAAAATGCCAGGAAAAGCGGGAACGAACGCCAGACGACGGCCTAGAACGGAATGTCGTCGTCGGCGAAATCGTCGGCGAAGTCCGCCTTGGGTGCGGCCGGCGCCTCGCGGCGCGGCGGCGCGCTGCGCTGCGGGCGTTCGCTGCGCTCGGCGCGCGGCTCGCCGCGGCCTTCGCCGCCGCCGCCCAGCATCTGCATCTCGTCGGCGACGATGTCGGTGAAGTACTTCTCGACGCCATCGGCGCCGGTGAACTTGTCGTAGCGGATCGAACCCTCGATATAGACCTGGCGACCCTTCTTCAGGTATTCGCCGGCGATCTCGCCGAGCTTGCCGAACAGCTTGACCCGGTGCCATTCGGTGCGCTCCTGGGTATTGCCGTCCTTGTCCTTGCGCACGCTGGTGGTCGCCAGGCTGAGGGTGGTGATGGCCATGCCGCCCTGGGTGTATTTCACCTCGGGATCGTTGCCGAGGTTGCCTACCAGGATCACTTTGTTCACGCCGCGGGCCATGGCAGTCCTTCCGGTATCGCCCGACATTGGGCAAGGGACATTGGATTATACCTGCCGTCCCGGGGCGGTCGGCCGGGGCCGCGATGGCGCGTAGGGGAAACACCCACGGACCGGCGGGCAGGGCTCCGTATAATCGCGGCTGCCCTGCCCCGGACATCGCATGGACATCGCCCCCACGCCGCGGACATCCGCCCACGACGCGCTCGACCTGCCCGCGATCCAGGCCCTGGCCGCCGCCGACATGGCCGCGGTCGATGCCCTGATCCGGCGCCGGCTGGCCTCCGACGTGGTGCTGATCAACCAGGTCGCCGAGTACATCGTCGGGGCCGGCGGCAAGCGCCTGCGGCCGATGCTGCTGCTGCTGGCCGCGGCGGCGCTGGGCAAGCGCGATGGCGATGGCGTCGGCGCCGATGCCCACCAGCTCGCGGCGGTGATCGAGTTCATCCATACCTCCACCTTGCTGCACGACGACGTGGTCGACGAGTCCGACCTGCGCCGCGGCCGCAGCACCGCCAACGCGGTCTGGGGCAATGCCGCCAGCGTGCTGGTCGGCGACTTCCTGTATTCGCGCAGCTTCCAGATGATGGTCGAACTGGACCGGATGGAAGTGATGCGGATCCTCGCCGACACCACCAATCGCATCGCCGAGGGCGAAGTGCTGCAGCTGCTGCACGTGCGCAACCCGGACACCGACGAGGCCGCCTACCTGGGCGTGATCGAGCGCAAGACCGCGGTGCTGTTCGCCGCCGCCACCCGGCTGGGGGCGCTGCTCGCCGGCGCGGACGCGGCCACCTGCGATGCCCTGCACGACTACGGCCTCAACCTGGGCTACGCCTTCCAGATCGCCGACGACATGCTCGACTACGCCTCCGACGCCGGCACCCTCGGGAAGAACCTGGGCGACGACCTTGCCGAGGGCAAGGCCACGCTGCCGTTGATCCATGCCATCAACCATGCCGACGCCGCGACCCGCGCGATCCTGCGCGCCGCGATCGAGCATGGCGACGCCGCCGCGATGCCCGCGGTAATGGCGGCGATCGCATCCAGCGACAGCCTCGGCTACAGCCGCAAGCGCGCCGGCGACTACGCGCAGGCCGCCGAACGCGCGCTCGACGGGCTGCCGGACAGCGAATGCCTCGCCGCGTTACGAGGACTCGCGCGTTATACGGTCAGCCGCGATCATTGAAAAACGGTTCTTCACCCAATTGCGGGAAGGGATCTTGTCCGACTCCTGCTTCGCGGCGACCTGGCGGGCGCGTTGTCCGCGCCACGACGTAAAACCGGGCACTCCTTCCCGGACTGCTACTCGTGCACGCCGAAACGCTCGGCGAAGAACCCGTGCATCATCCGCTCGGCGCGCTGCGTGGACAGCGGGTTGTAGACGCAACCCGGCGGACTGTTGGCGTCCGGCAACGCGAAGCAGTGCACCGTGTCGCTGAAATTGACGAACTGCCAGTCGACACCGGCATCGTCCATCTCCTTCTCGAAGCCGGCGATGTCGCCTGCCGTGCCCTGGTCGTCGGCGCCGTTGAGCACCAGCACGCTGGCCTTGACCGCACCCTTCTTCGCCGGCATCGAGGTGTCGAGGCCGCCGTGGAAGGTCGCGACCCCGGCGATGTCGGCGCCGCTGCGCGCCAGTTCCAGCACCGTGGCGCCGCCGAAGCAGTAGCCGATCGCGCCGAGCTTCGTTGCGTCCAGCGGCGCGGCGCCCGCCTGCGCCTTCAGCACCTCCAGCGCCTTGTTGGCGCGCGCGCGCAGCCGCTTGCGGTCGGCATACATCTTCTTGACCTGCGCCATCGCCTCGTCGCTGTTCTTCGGCCGCACGCCCTTGCCGTAGACATCGGCGACCAGTACCACGTAGTCATTTCCGGCGATGTGCCTTGCCTTGGCGATCGCGCTGTCGGTGACGCCCATCCAGTCGGGCACCATCACCAGCCCGGGTCGCTTGATCGCATTGGCGTCATCAAAGACCAGCACCCCGCTGAAGCTGTCGTCGCCGACTTTCCATTGCACCGGTTTCGCCTGCATCGTCGCGAAGGCGGGCATGGCGAAGACCGCGAGCATCGCGGCCAGGAAGAAGCGACGACTGCGCACGAAAGTCATGGCGGACATGGTGGATTCCTCCTCGAAGTCCGGAAATCCTAACCGCGCGGCGTTGCGCGGGCGTGAATCCTCAGGCGATGCCGAGCCCGGGAATCGCGCTGATGGCGTCCGGGTCGAAGCCCGCGAGACGGGCGAAATCCCGGCCGCGTTCGGTGTAGTCGCGGTACGCGCCGAAGCTGGGCGCGCCGGGCGAAAGCAACATGACGCC
The DNA here is from genome assembly GCA_036676275.1 of Lysobacter sp. GTDB lineage: Bacteria > Pseudomonadota > Gammaproteobacteria > Xanthomonadales > Xanthomonadaceae > Cognatiluteimonas. The sequence goes on along the minus strand of JAKFDF010000268.1, from coordinate 5,050 downwards.
GTCGCACCCCAGCGCCGTCCTGGCTTTGTGCATGGCGTCGCCGAGATCGGAGGCCGCGGCGAGCACGAAGCCAGCCGTGACGGCAAGCGGCGCCAGCAATGCGTGGATGCGCGGGCCGTTCTGGCCCATGGTGACGATCGCGACCGGCGCATGCTGACGCATCGCGTCGGCAAATCCGTCCCAGTCCACGCCGCGATCGTGGCCACCGACGAGGATCGCGATGCGCCGCCCGCGGTACAGCTCCAGCGCCGCGAGGCTGGCGTGCGGGGTGGTGCTGATCGAATCGTTGACGTAGGCGATCCCGTCGCGCGTGCCCAGCAGCTGCAGCCGGTGCGGCAACGGCTGGAATGTCGCCGCATGCGGCGCCAGTGCGGTGGCGTCCAGGCCCAGCGCCTCGATCGCCGCCAGCACCGCGCACAGGTTGCCGCGGTTGTGGCGGCCGGGCAGCGGCAATGCGGCGGTGTCCATCACCACCGCATTGCCGCGGTACAGCATGTCGTCGCGCAGGTGCCAACCGTCTTCGCGGCCGAACCAGTGCACCTCGCTGTCCGGGAGCCGCAATGCGGCAAGCGTCGGATCGTTGCCGTTGAGCACGGCGATCCGCGGCCTTGCCTCGGTCAGCAGGCGCAGCTTGTCGGCGACATAGCGTGCCTGCGTCCCATGCCAGTCCAGGTGCTCGGGGAAGATGTTGAGGGCAACCGCCACGTCCGGGCGTGCGCCGCTGTCGGCGACGTCGCCGGTCTGGTAGCTCGACAGCTCGATCGCCCAGAATTCCGCCGCGCCATCGAGCAGGTCGAGCAACGGCAGGCCGATGTTGCCGGCCAGCGCGGTGCGGTGGCCGCCGGCGCGCAGCAGGTGCGCGAGCAATGCCGTGGTCGTGCTCTTGCCCTTGGTGCCGGTGACGCAGGCGCTGCCGGGCACGATGCCGCGCGCGTCCGCGCGCTCGCCGAACCACAGCGCGGTGCCGCCGACGAAACGCGTCCCGCGCCCGGCGGCAGCGATGGCCTCGGGCTTGTACGGGCTGATGCCGGGCGATTTCACCACGATGTCGTAGGCGGACAGGCGCTCGGCGGTCGCGTCCGTTTCGGTCGCGAGCAAGGCATCGCCCAATGCCCGGACGTCGGCGGTTTCGGCTGCGCTGCAGAACAGCGTCATCGGCAGCGCGGGCAGTCGCGCCCGGATCGCGCGCCAGGCGGCGCGGCCTTCGCGGCCCCAGCCCCAGAGCGCGACCTTGCGGCCGTCGAGACGGCCGATGTCAAGCGGCGAAGCGCGCACGCAACCTGTCCCAGAGCGCGGCGGGGATGCGATGTTCGTCGTCGGGCACCAGCAACGGCTCTATGCGCAGGTCGCCGGCATCGAGTTGTGGCATGACCTCGCGGGCGAAGCGCTCGACCAGCGCGTCCTCGCGCCATTCGGGCCGCTGCGCCAGCGCCGCCATCGCCGCGCGCGATTCGCGGCCCTCGCCGACGCACTCGAACGGCTTGTGGTCCCGGTATTCCAGCAACGCGTCGTAGCCTTCGGTCTGCGCCGTGTCGTCGAGCAGGTTGCGGCCGAGGATGCCGACCAGCCGCGGCTTGGGCATGAACGGCGCCAGCGCCAGGAACACGAAGTGGCACTTCGGGCAGACCCCGCACCAGCGGTTGACCGGACGCTCGCCGAGGATGTGGAAGTTGCGGTTGCAGCTGGAGAAATGCGCGTCGTAACGATCGCTCTGGGCGAACTGGCGCGCCACCGCCAGTTCCGACAAGGGCCGCAGCAGCGAGTAGTAGTTCAGGTCGGCGGCGACATGGCGCTGCACGTACTCGCCGAAAGCGCGCTCGAACGTCCAGCCCTTCGACCACTGGTGGTTGACTTCACTGGTCGCGGTGCCGTCATCGGACAGGATCATCGATCCGTAGCTGGCCGAGCGTTCGTTGGAGAACACGACCTGGTCGACGCCATGCAGCACCGCCGCCAGCACCAGGATCGCGGAATTGATCGCGGTCACCGGGATATGGCCGTTCCATGCGCCCTGGCGGTTGTAGTCGAAAAGTTGCGGGGCCAGCTGGCGGCCGATGTTGAGCGCCGGCAGCCCGGTGCGCGCCGCGCAGGCGGCGATCAGCTGCGAGCCGCCGACCCAGGCCACGGTCTGCTCGACGCCGGCATGGCGCAATGCCTCGATCGAGACCAGCGAATCCTTGCCGCCGCCGATCGCGACCAACGCGTGTTCGCGCAGGCCAAGGGCGGGTGCCCGCGCATGGTCGCCGGCGACATGCGCGAACTGGATGCGACCGTGCAGGTCGAGGCCGTTGCGATAGGCGAATTCGCCCAGGCCGTTGAGGTAGATCGTCTCCAGCAACGCGGCGGTGTCGGCATCGATGGCATGCCCGTCGACGTGGATCTCCGGCGGCACCGCGGCCTTGTAGTAGCTGACCCCCGCGACCAGGTGCAGCAACCGCAACGCACGCTCGACCGCTTGCGCACGCGCCGCGTCGAGCGCGAAGGGCGCGCCGGGGACGGTGACCGTCTCGACCAGTTCCGGCCCGTCGTCGAAGGCATACGCCAGTTGCGCGATGCCGGTGCCGGGGTCGAACCCGCAGCGCACGAAACGGAAGGCGCGGATCGCATCGCGCCGGAACACCCATTCGCTCATTCGATGACTTCCTCTGCCGGCAGCGCCCGCAGGTTGTAGGTATTGGCCATGGCCATGCCGTAGGCGCCGGCATCGGCGACCAGCAGCACGTCGCCTTCCGCGGTATCGGCCGGCAGCTGCCGCTGGCGGCCGAGCACGTCGCCGGATTCGCAGATCGGGCCGACGACGTCGAACGCGACCAGCCCGCCATCGCGCACGGGATCGCCGGCAGGACGCGAAAGGTTGGCGATGTCGTGGTAAGCGTCATACAGGGCCGGGCGCAGCAGCGCGTTCATGCCGGCGTCGCAGCCGACGCGGCGCACGCCGTCCTTCTCGACCACCTGGGTGGCATGCAGCAGCAGCACGCCGCATTCGGCGGCCAGCCAGCGGCCCGGCTCCACCGCCAGCGCGAACTGCGGGTACAGCGCCTTGACCTCGGCCAGCCCGCGTGCCCAGGCGTCGATGTCGAACGGCGCCGCGTCGGGCAGGTACGGCACCGGCAGGCCGCCGCCGATGTCGATGGTTCCGATCGAGCCGATGCGCTCTGCGGTCGCCGCGAGTTCCGCGTAGACATCGCGCCAGTGCGCGGGCAGCTCGACACCGCTGCCCAGGTGCGCATGCAGGCCGGTGACGCGCACGTCGAGGCTGCGCGCCATGGCAACGAACGCATCCAGGCGCCCCACCGGCAGCCCGAACTTCGCCTCGCTGCCGCCGGTGCGGACCTTGGCGTGGTGGCCTTCGCCACGGCCCAGGTCCAGCCGCAGCCACAATGCGCGCCCGCGGAACAGTTCCGGCCAGCGCTGCAGCGCTTCCACGCTGTCGACCGTGACGGTGGCGCCGCGCGCGAACGCGTCCTCGTATTCGACCCGCGGCGCGAAGCTTGGCGTGAACAGCACGCGCGCCGGATCCAGCGCCGGCAGGGTCGCGAACAGGTGCTGCAGCTCGCCGGCCGACACGCATTCGAAGCCGATGCCCTCGGCCTCCAGCGCGCGCAGGATCGCCGGGTGCGGATTGGCCTTGAGCGCGTAATGGCGGCGGTCGATCGCGGCGACGGCGTTCAATGCCCGCGCGCGGGCGCGCAGCGTCGCCAGGTCGTAGGCGTAGCGCGGCGTGCCGCGCGCCGCCAGTCGCAGCAGCGCTTCGCGCTTGCCGCGCCACCACGGCGCATCGCGCGGCACCCGGCCATTGGCGATCTCGTGCCAGCTCGGGCCGAACACGCTGGCATCGCGCATCGGCATCGCGTCGCTGCGGACCAGCTCGGCGTGCAGCTGCGGCAGCAGGCCTTCGGCATCGGCTTCGTCGATCACGAAGGTCAGGTTGAGGTCGTTGGACGACTGCGACACCAGGTGCACGCGTTCGCGCCCGAACACCGCCCAGATGTCGCCCAGCCGGTGCAGCATCGAACGCATGCCGCGGCCGACCAGCGTGATCGCCGCGCACGGCGCGATCACCTTGACCCGGCAGACCCCGGCCAGGTCGGCGGCCAGCGCCTCCAGCACGTTGCTGGTGACCAGGTTCTCGCTCGGGTCCAGCGACACGGTGACGTTGGTTTCCGAGGATCCGATCAGGTCCACCGAGAGGCCGTGGCGCTTGAAGCGCTCGAAGATGTCGGCGAGGAAGCCGACCTGCTGCCACATGCCGATCGATTCCATCGACACCAGCACGATGCCGTTGCGGCGGCTGATCGCCTTCACCCCCGGCACCGTCGCCGCGCTGGCGTCGATGCGCGTGCCCGGCAGGTCCGGCCGCGCGGTATCGAGGATCGCCATCGGCACGTTGCCGTCGCGGCACGGCGCGATCGCGCGCGGATGCAGCACCTTGGCGCCGGTGGTGGCGATTTCCTGCGCCTCGGCGTAGTCCAGCCGCGCCAGCAGCCGCGCTTCCGGCACGATCCGCGGGTTGGCGCTGAACATGCCGGGCACGTCGGTCCAGATCTCCACCCGCTGCGCGCGCAGCAGCGCGCCGAAGTACGCGGCCGAGGTGTCGGAGCCGCCGCGGCCGAGGATCGCGGTGCCGCCGTCGCCGTGGCGGGCGATGAAACCCTGCGTCAGCAGCAGCCGCGCCGGCTGCGCGGCGAAGCGCGCGCGCCAGCCGGCGCCGGCCTCGTGCCGGCACGACACCGACAGGCGTGTCGACCACGCGTTCTGGTTCGGCAGCGCGATCGCGTCGAGCCAGTCGCGTGCGTCGCACCAGCCGAAGTCCAGGCCCTGCGCCCGCAGGTAGGCGGCACCCAGCGTGGACGACAGCAGCTCGCCCTGGGCCAGCATTTCGGCCTGCCAGTCGAGCGCACGGGTCGCGGCGCGGGCGTCGCCGGCGAGCGATCGCAACGCGGGCAGGCGCTCGGCCAGGACGATATCCGGATCCAGCCCCAGTTCGACGGCGAAGGCACGGTGGCGCTCGGCGAGCCCCGCGGCGCGCGCAGCGACGCCTTCGCCATCG
>JAKFDF010000267.1:0-4993 GCA_036676275.1 Lysobacter sp. | reverse complement strand
ACGCGCTGGACGTGCTGGCCGCGGCCGTCGCCAGTCCGTACGGCGCCAGGCTCGATAGCATCGATGCGCAGACGGCGATCGCGCTGCGCAACCATGCCCGGCGCGGGCTGCGCTGGCTGATCGTCGACGCCGGGCTGGTGCCCGCCCAGCAACCGCTGCTCGAGGAATTGCGCGCGGCCGGCGTCAGGGTGCTTGCCGAGGTGGTGACGCCGCAGTGGCCGGGCACGCCGTTGGAGGCGTCGGTCGATGGGCTGCTGCTGAAAGGCAACGAAGCCGGCGGCTTCGTCGGCGAAGACGCCAGCTTCATCCTGCTGCAGAAGTGGCGCACCCGGACCCGGCTGCCGCTCTACGTCCGTGGCGGGCTCACCCCGCATTCGGCGGCCGCGTGCAGCGCGGTCGGCGTTGCCGGCGGGGTGCTGGATTCGCAGCTGTTGATGCTCGACGAGGCGCGGTTGCCGCCGGCGCTGCACGCGGTGCTGGCCAACCTGTCGGGCAGCGAGACGGTTGCGGTCGGCGACGGCGAGCAGGGCGAATACTTCAGGTTGCTGGTGCGGCCGGGGCACGACGCCGCGCGCGAGTTCGTGGCCAGCGGCGAAGGCCAGGGGTTTGCCGCATTGCGCGAACTGGTGCCAGGGCGCGCCGACTGGACCCGGCCCAGGCAGTCGCTGCTGCCGGTCGGACAGGATGTCGCCTTCGCCGCGCCGTGGCGGTCGCAGTACCGGTCCCTCGGTGCGATCCTCAAGGCCATCGATGCGGCGGTCGAAGGCCACCTGCGCATGGCCGTCGAACACCGGCCCGTGGCCGAGGATGCGCCACTGGCCAAGGCGCTCGGGCTGCGTTACCCGCTGGTGCAGGGGCCGATGACCCGGGTGTCGGATACCGCCGAGTTCGCGATGTCGGTGGCGCAGGGCGGGGCATTGCCGATGGTTGCGTTCGCGCTGCTCGCCGGCGCGCCGCTCGACGCCCTGCTCGACCGGACCACGAAACTGCTGGGCGACCGGCACTGGGGCATCGGCCTGCTCGGCTTCGCGCCGCAGTCGCTGCTCGACGAACAACTGGCGATCGCGATCAAGTACAAGCCGGACTACGCGATCATCGCCGGCGGCCGTCCCGACCAGGCCGTGCACCTGGAGCAGGCGGGCGTGCCGACGTTCCTGCACGTGCCCGCGGCCAAGCTGATCCCGATGTTCCTGCGCGAGGGCGCGCGCCGCTTCATCTTCGAGGGTCGCGAATGCGGCGGCCACATCGGGCCGCTCAGCAGCTTCGTGCTGTGGAGTTCGATGGTCGACCAGCTGCTGGCGGAACTGGCGCCGGGCAAGATCGACGCCGGCGGGATCCAGTTGCTGTTCGCAGGCGGCGTGCACGACGCGGTATCGTCGGCGATGGTGCAGGTGCTGGCCGCGCCGCTGGCGGCGCGCGGCGTGAAGATCGGCATCCTGATGGGCAGCGCCTACCTGTTCACCCGCGAGATCGTCGCCAGCGGCGCGATCGTCCCCCAGTTCCAGCGCGAAGTGCTCGATTGCGAGCGCACCATCAACCTGGAATCCGGGCCCGGCCACGCGAGCCGCTGCGCGCATACGCCGTTCGCCGGCGAATACCTGAAAAAGCGCATCGAGCTGCGCGAGCGCCAGGTGCCGGGCGACGAGGCGCGCCAGGTCCTGGACCAGCTGATCCTCGGGCGCCTGCGGATCGCCTCCAAGGGCCGGGCGCGCGATGCCGGCGGCACCCTGCAACAACTCCCGGTCGAAGAGCAGCGCCGTGAAGGCATGTACATGCTCGGCCAGGTCGCGACCCTGCGCGCCGAACTGACCGACATCGACACCCTGCACCGCGAGGTGACCACGGACGCGACCGCGCTGCTGGTCGAACGCCAGCATCGGCGCCAGGCCGATGCGGTCCTGCCGGCGGCCGCCGCCGGCACGCCGGCCGACATCGCCATCGTCGGCATCGCCAGCGTCCTGCCGAAGGCGGCCGACAGCCGCCAGTACTGGGAAAACATCCTGGCCAAGGTCGACGCGATCACCGAGATCCCGTCGCACCGCTGGGACTGGCGCCTGTACTTCGACGCCGACCGCAACGCCCGCGACAAGATCTATTCGAAGTGGGGCGGGTTCCTCGACGACCTCGTGTTCGACCCGACCAAGTACGGCATGCCGCCGAAGTCGCTCGAATCGGTCGACCCGATGCAGCTGATGTCGCTGGAAGTCGCGCAGCGCACGCTGGTCGACGCCGGCTACCACGAGAAGGCGTTCGACCGCGAGCGCGCCTCGGTGATCATCGGCGCCAGCGGCGGCGCCGGCGACGTGGGCACGCAGTACGGCATCCGCTCGGAGTGGCCGCGCTTCAACGGCGCGCTGCCCGAGGCAGTGGCCAGGCGCCTGCCCGAATGGACCGAGGACACCTTCGCCGGGCTGCTGCTCAACGTGGTGCCCGGGCGCATCGCCAGCCGCCTCGACTTCGGCGGCGTGAACTTCACCACCGACGCGGCCTGCGCCTCGTCGCTGGCGGCGGTGTACCAGGGCGTCAACGAACTCATCGCCGGCCGCAGCGACTTCGTGCTCGCCGGCGGCGTGGACACGGTGCAGGGACCGTTCGGCTACCTGTGCTTCAGCAAGACCCAGGCGCTGTCGCCGCGCGGGCGTTGCTCCACCTTCGATGCCGACGGCGACGGGATCGTGATTTCCGAAGGCATCGCGATGATCGCGATGAAGCGCCTCGCCGACGCCGAGCGCGACGGCGACCGCATCTACGCGGTGATCAAGGGCGTCGGCGGCAGCAGCGACGGCTACGCCAAGGGCCTGACCGCGCCGCTACCCGCGGGCCAGTTGCGCGCCATGCGCCGCGCCTACGCGCAGGCGGGCTTCGGCCCGGCCGACGTGCAGCTGTTCGAGGCGCATGGCACCGGCACCGTTGCCGGCGACACCGCGGAACTGGAAAGCACCACGCGCCTGATCGCCGAAGCCGGCGGCAGGCCGCACCAGGCCGCGATCGGGTCGGTCAAGACGCTGATCGGCCACACCAAGGCGGCGGCGGGCGTCAGCGGCCTGGTCAAGGCCGCGATGGCGCTGCACCACCGCGTGTTGCCGCCGCACGGCAACACCCCCAATCCGAACGCGATCCTGCGCCAGGACGCCAGCCCGCTGTACCTGCTCGACGAACCGCAGCCGTGGCTGGACGCGCCCGACGGCGCGCCGCGCCGCGCCGCGGTCAGCGCCTTCGGTTTCGGCGGCACCAACTTCCATATCGCGCTGCAGGAATACGGCGGCGAATACCGCCACTGGCTGCGCCCCGCGACCGCGACCCGGCAATGGCCGGCGGAACTGCTGGCATGGAACGCGCCGGACCGCGACTCGTTGCTGGCGCGCATCGGCGAACTGCAGGCGCAACTCGACGACGCCCACGACGTCGCGCTGCGCGACCTGGCCGCGAGCCTGGCCGAACGCTGGCAGCCCGGGCGCGAAACCCTCACCGTGGTGGCGAAGGACGTGCGCGACCTGGCCGCGCAGCTGGCGATCGCCGCGAAGTACCTGCGCGGCGAATCGCAGACCCTGCCGCCCACCGTCCGCCACGCGGCGGCAGGCGCGGCGCCGGGCAAGCTGGCGCTGCTGTTCCCGGGCCAGGGATCGCAATACCCGGGCATGCTGCGCGAACTCGCGCTGCATTTCCCGGTGTGCGCGCAGGCCCTCTCGGATGCCGACCGCGCGCTCGCCGGCGAATTCGCGCAGCGCTTCGGCGCGGACGCCGTGCTCAGCCGCTTCATCCTGCCGCGCGGCGCCTACGACGACGAAGGCAAGGCGCGCGCGCGACTGGCATTGACCAGCACCGACGTGGCGCAGCCAGCGCTGGGCGCGGTCGAAGTCGCGATGCTGCGCCTGCTGCGCGAGTTCGGGGTCGACGGCGACATGGCCGCCGGGCACAGCTACGGCGAGTTCGTCGCGCTGCATGCCGCGGGCGCGATCGATTTCGACGCGTTGATGGCGCTGTCGGCGGCACGCGGGCGCTTCATCGTCGACGCGGCGCGTGCCGAGGGCAGCGAACTGGGCACGATGGCGGCCGTGCGCGGCACCCGCGAACAGGCCGAGCAGGCGATCGCCGGCATCGACGGGGTCGTGGTCGCCAACCACAACGCGCCGCTGCAGACCGTCGTTTCCGGGTCGCACGCGGGCATGGAAGCGGTGATGCAGGCGCTGGCCAAGGCGGGGATCGAGGCGACGATGCTGCCGGTCGCGGCTGCGTTCCATTCGCGCCTGGTGAAGCCGGCGCGCAACGCGCTGGCCGCGAAGATCGAAAGCACGCCCTGGCGCGAGACGGCGATGCCGGTGTATTCGAACGCCAGCGCGCGGCCCCACTCCGCCGACGTCGCCGCCACCAGGCGCGCGATGGCCGAGCACCTGGTGCAACCGGTGGAGTTCGTCGCCGAGATCCAGGCGATGCACGCCGACGGTGCGCGCGTGTTCCTGGAGGTCGGGCCGAAGTCGGTGCTGGCCGGACTGACCGCCAAGATCCTGGCCGGGCAACCGCACGTGGCCATCGCGCTGGACAACGGCAGCGGCCTGCCGGGGCTGCTGAACGCATTCGGCCAGCTGCTCGCCGCCGGCATCGCGCTGGATCCGCGCCGCCTGTTCGCCGGGCGCGACTGCCGGGTGGGCGATGCCTCGCAACTGCAATCGCTGAAGCCCGACCACACCCTGCCCAGGACCGCATGGCTGCTCAACGGCAGCAAGGCGCGGCGCGCCAGCGAGCCGATGCCGCAGATCGGCGTGACCCTGGAACAGGCCAGCCAAGCCGCTGCCGCGGTACCGGCACCGGTCCACGCCGCCGCGGCCAGCGCGGCGAAACCGGCGCCGGTGCCGCAGCAACCAGCCGCGGCGGCGGTCGTCGCCCCGCGGGCGCTCGCGCAGCAACCCATTACCCGCCCAGCCGCGGCTGGGCATTCCAGCAACGGGCACGGCCGTGCAAACGAGGAACGCCACATGTACGAGCGCAAACCAGC
>JAKFDF010000266.1:0-2531 GCA_036676275.1 Lysobacter sp. | reverse complement strand
TCGACCGAGACCGGGAAGCGGATGTCCGGCACCACGCCCTTGTTCTGGGTGCTGCTGCCGCCGGGCAGGAAGAACTGGGCGATGGTCAGCTTGACCTGGCCGAAGCGCGGCTTCTCGTTGGCCGGCCAGCGGTCCAGGTCGACCAGGTTCTGGACCGTGCCCTTGCCGAAGGTCGTCTCGCCGATGATCAGGCCGCGGCCGTAATCCTGGATCGCGCCGGCGAAGATTTCCGACGCCGAGGCCGAGCCGCGGTTGACCAGCACCGCCAGCGGGCCTTCCCAGGCCACGCCCGGGGCGCGGTCGTTCTCGACGCTGACGCGGCCGCCGGATTCGCGCACCTGCACCACCGGGCCCTTGTCGATGAACAGCCCGGTGAGCTCGACCGCCTCGGTCAGCGAGCCGCCGCCGTTGTTGCGCAGGTCCATCACCACGCCGTCGACCTTCTGCGCGCGGAACTGCGCCAGCAATCGCGCCACGTCGCGGGTGGCGGAGGCGTAGTCGTCGCTGTTGCTGCGGCGACCCTCGAAGTCCTGGTAGAAACCGGGCAGTTCGATCACGCCGATGCGCCGGGCCGGCAGTTCGCCGCGCGCCGGGATGGTGAGGGTCTTGGCCTTGGCCGCCTGCTCGGTGAGGTGGATCTTGTCGCGCACCAGCACTACGCGCCGCGGCTTGCTGTCCATGCCGGCTTCCGGCGGGATCACGTCGAGCCGCACCTTGGTGCCCTTGGGTCCCTTGATCTTCTCGACCACGTCGTCGATGCGCCAGCCGACCACGTCTTCCATCGTGCCACTGGCGCCCTGGCCGACGCCGACGATGCGGTCGCCAGCCTCGAGTTGCCCGCTCTTGATCGCCGGGCCGCCGGGCAGCACTTCGCGGATCACCACCACGTCGTCCTGTTTCTGCAGCTGCGCGCCGATGCCTTCCAGCGACAGCGACATCGACTGGTTGAAGCGCTCGGCGCTGCGCGGGTCGAAGTAGTCGGTGTGCGGGTCGATCGAGCTGGTATAGGCGTTGAGGAAACTCTGGAACGCGTCGGTGCCGTCGAGTTCGGCGACCGCCTCGGCGAGGTTGGCGTAGCGCTTGTCCAGGGTCTTGCGGATCTCGTCGGGCTTCTTGCCGGCGAGCTTGAGCCGCAGCCAGTCGTTGCGCACCGACTGCCGCCACAGCTTGTCGAGCTCGGCGCCACTGGCCGCCCAGGGCGCATCCTCGCGGTCGTAATACCAGCGGTCGTTGCCGCCGAAGTCGAAGATGTCCTGCTTCAGCAGGTTGCGCGCGTAGCTCGAGCGCTCCTCCACGCGCTGCTTGTACAGCGCGAACATCGCGTACGCCGGGTCGAGCTCGCCGCTCTTGAGCGCGTCGTCGAAGGCGGTCTTGTATGGCGCGAACTTGGCCACGTCCTGCGCGGTGAAGAACAGCTTGCTGCCGTCCAGCGCTTCCAGGTAACGCTGGAAGATGTCCTGCGACAGCGCATCGTCCAGCGCCTGCGGGCGATAGGCGTAGCGGCTATCGGAAAGCAGGCCGTACACCAGCTTGGCGGTGGTGGCCTGGTCGGCGCTGGGGCCGGCCGGGATGGCGACGCCGTCGGCTTCGGGGCCGGGCGTGCGCGCCAGCAACGCCAGCGGCGCGACCAGGGCGAGGAGCAACAGGGTGTGGTGCGCTTTCATCTAGGCTCTCACGGCCGCGAGCGGCCGCTGTGGGGTGGGCTCAGGGTGCGGAATGTGGAGACCGCCGGACAGTGCCGGAAGTTGCACCGGCACCCGATCCACTCTAGCGGGATCGAGGAGGGGCCACGTGAACGGTAGCTGCCTCAAAGGGCCCGGAGGATTCGCGCCTACAGCCGGCAAGCGGGTTCAGCCGGCGCGTGGCGACGCGTTGGAATGTACAGTAACCGGATTCAGTCCCTGCGCGGCGGCGACGCCTGCTTCCTGCGCCTGGCGGTCGGCGTGGTAGGAAGAGCGCACCAGCGGGCCGGACGCGACGTGGCTGAAACCCAGCGCCATGCCGAACTGCTCCAGTGCCTTGAACTCGTCCGGCGTCCAGTAGCGCAGCACCGGGTGGTGGTGCGGGCTGGGCTGCAGGTACTGGCCGATGGTGACCATGTCGACGTCGTGCGCCCTCAGGTCGCGCAGGGTCGCCTGCACCTGCTCCAGGGTCTCGCCCAGGCCGAGCATGATCCCGGACTTGGTCGGCAGCTGCGGATGCTGCCGCTTGAACTGCTGCAGCAGGGTCAGCGACCACCGATAGTCGGCGCCGGGCCGCACGTTGCGGTACAGGTCCGGCACGGTCTCGATGTTGTGGTTGAACACGTCCGGCGGATTGGCCGCCAGGATCTCCAGGGCGCGCTCCATGCGGCCCTTGCCGCGGAAGTCGGGGGTGAGGATCTCGATCTTCGTGCCCGGGCTGAATTCGCGGATCGCGGCGATGCAGTCGACGAAATGCCCGGCGCCGCCGTCGCGCAGGTCGTCGCGGTCGACGCTGGTGACCACCACGTACTTCAGGCCCATGTCCTTGACCGTCTGCGCCAGGTGCAG
>JAKFDF010000265.1:0-7101 GCA_036676275.1 Lysobacter sp. | reverse complement strand
TGGTGGCCACCGTCGCCATGCACGTGGCCGTGCTCGAGTTCCTCTGCGGTGGCCTCGCGCACCTCGACGACCTCGATGTCGAAATGCAGGTCCTTGCCGGCCATCGGATGGTTGAGGTCGACGTCGACCACGCTCATGCCGACCTTCTCGATCGTGACCGCGCGCGGCCCGAAGTTGGTGTTGAGCACCACCTGCATGCCCGGCTCCAGGCGCTGGCCGCCGAAATGCTTCTTCGGCACGCGCTGCGACAGCCCTTCGCGCTTGTCGCCGTAGGCGTCGGCGGCCGGCACGTCGACGGCGAACCTGTCGCCCGCTTCATGCCCATCCATCGCCTTTTCCAGCCCCGGGATGATGTTGCCGTGGCCGGCGAGGATCGCCAGCGGCTCGCGGCCCACGGAGGTTTCCGTCGGCTCGGCGCCCTGTTCGGCAACGCTGTAATGGAAACGGACGACGCGGTCTTTCTCGATCTTCATCTGCGGCAGGACTCCGTGGGCAGGGGGACGGTGCGGCGTCGGAGGACGGCGCGCTGGCGGGCCGGGGACTTGTCGTGGCGGCGTGATGACGCCAAGCTGGCGCCGTGGCCAGACCTGTCCAGAGCAAGCCCGAAGGGGTCGCGCATTATCCCGGCAAGCCCGCTTGCGTGCCAGCGCGTCGGCTGCAGGCGCTGGCGCTGGCGATGCTCGCGGCCACGCTGGTCGCCTGCGGCGGGCATGACCGCGTCCGCGCCAGCGCCCCGGCCCCGGCGCGCCATTGGGCCAGCAATGCACCCGCCGACCCGGCCGCCAGCAACGCGGTGCTGATGCGCGCGATCAGCCTGGTCGGCACGCCGTATCGATACGGCGGCAATACGCCCCAGGGCGGCTTCGACTGCAGCGGGCTGGTCAACTACGTCTATCGCGACATGCTCGACCTGCGCCTGCCCCGCACCTCGCGCGACCTGGCTGCGTGGCAGGGCCCACGGATCGCGCCCGAGCGCCTCGCCGCCGCCGACCTGGTGTTTTTCGGCAGTGGCGGCCAAGTCAGCCATGTCGGCATCTATGTGGGCGAAGGGCGCTTCGTGCATGCCCCGAGCACCGGCGGCACCGTGCGACTGGATCGCCTGGACGGCGCCTACTGGCGGGATCATTACAGCGGCGCCAAGCGCGTCCTGCACTGACCCGAAGGAAAAAATGAATGCGCCAGCTGCCTGAATCCGTGAGCAAAATCACGGCAGGCTTCACGTTGCATTAACGGAATTTGAACCTGCTGCGCTGATTCGTGGGGCAACATCACGCCACGATGACAGAAGTGAAAAACGCGTGACGACACTCGACCTGCATGGCCGCCCTGCCGCCAACCGCCGTTCTTCCGCGGGCCTGACCCGACTCCTTTGTTGCAGCCTGTTGTGCGCCGCCGCCCTGCCGGCGTTCGCGCAGGAAGCCGTGGCCGTTCCTGCCGCCACCGCCGCGACCGCCACCGGCACGGCTGCCATCGCCGAAACCGCCTCCTCGGTCCTGGCCGCGCCCGTCGTCAGCGACGCAATGCCGATGCCCGAGCGCGCGATGATGTTCGCCGGCGACATCAACCGCCTGATCGGCTCGCGCCCGCTGGCCGCCAATGCATCCGAGCCGTCCACCGGCGGCCGCATCCAGAGCGTGCTCAAGCGCGCGCTGGCGCTGCTGGGCACGCCGTATCGCTGGGGCGGCACCGGTACCGAGGGCTTCGACTGCAGCGGCCTGGTCGGTTACGTGTTCCGCAGCACCCTGGGGATCGAGCTGCCGCGCGTCTCCCGCGACATGGCCAAGAGCGGCGAGATGGTCGACCGCACCAAGCTGTCGCCCGGCGACCTCGTGTTCTTCGGCCGCCGCGGCCGCGTCGACCACGTCGGCATCTACGTCGGCGAGGGCCAGTTCGTGCATGCGCCGCGCACCGGCCGCGACGTCACCGTCTCGCGCCTGGATACCGGCTACTGGAGCGGCAAGTACATGGAAGCGCGCCGCGTCGCCGGGATTTGACCGGGGTTTCCCGGTTCGCGACGGAGGCCGCCGCGAGGCGGCCTTCTACGTTTCCGGGTCGCGATAGCGCGCAACCGTCTGCTCGATGCCCTTGCTCAACGCCATGACCTGGGTCGCGTACTCGGCCAGGCGCTTGTCGTCGCCCGACCGCGGCTTCCACGGCGGCACCGGGGTCGGCTTGCCCTCGACCCCGTCGAGCGCGACGAACACGATCACGCAATGCGTGCACAGGCGTTCGCTGTCGTCACCGCCGTCCAGGCCGGGATCGCGCGCGGTGACGTCGACCGCGAAATGCATGCTGCTGGTGCCGGTGTGGACCAGCTTCGCCGAGACCGTGACCACGTCGCTGATCCGCACCGGCGCGACGAAGCGGATGCCGCCCACCGCGACCGTCACGCTGTACCTGCCGCTCCAGCCGACCGCCGCCGCGTAACCGACCTGGTCGATCCACTTCATCACCACGCCGCCGTGGACCTTGCCGCCATAGTTGACGTCGGCCGGCTCGGCGAGGAAACGGAACTCGAGTTCGCGCTGGCGTCCGCTCATGGCCGCACTCCGTTGTAGTTGCCGCGATTATGCGCAGGCCGGGTGCTTGCGGTGGCCGCCCGGCCGCGCGATGCTCGCCGCGACCGATCGCCGGAGAGGCCGATGCTGCGCACGATCCTTGGCATCCTGGCCGGCATGGCGGTGACCTTCCTGGCGATCATGGGCATCGAACTGCTCGGCCACGCGTTGTATCCCCCGCCGCCAGGCCTGGACCCGATGGTGCCGCGGGACCTTGAACGGATCATGGCCATGCAGCCGGTGCCCGCGCTGGCGCTGGTGGCGGCAGCCTGGGTGGTCGGCGCCTTCCTGGGCGGCTGGGTCGCGGCCCGGATCGCGCACCGGCATCCGCGGATCGCGGCGTCGCTGGTTGCGCTGCTGGTGATGGCCGGCGTGGTCGGGATGATCGTGCAGATGCCGCTGCATCCGAAATGGATGGGCGTACTCGGCCTGCTGCTGCCGCTCCCCGCCGCCTTGCTGGCGTCGCGGCTTGCGCGGCGCGGCAGCCGGGGCAGCGGCCAGTCCGCCTGAATCGCGCCCTTGCAGCGCCGGCGGTTCAGGCCGATTCGCGCACCGGGTGCGGTTCGGCGGCTTCGCCCTCGGCGACGCCCAGGTTGCTCGACGCGGCCTCGTAGACCCCGCGGTCCAGCAATCCGGTCTCGCGCGCCACCAGCACCGGCACCAGCATCTGCCCGGTGACATTGGTCATGGTGCGCATCATGTCCAGCACCCGGTCGATGGCATACAGGTAGCCGATGGCTTCCAGCGGCAGGCCGGCGGCGCTCAGCACGACCGTCGCCATGATCACCGCGGTGCCGGGCACGCCGGCGGTGCCGAAGCTGCCCAGCACCGAGGCCAGCGCGATGATCAGGTATTGCGGCAAGGACAGGTCGATGCCGGCATATTGGGAAATGAACACCGCCGCCAGCGCCGGATAGACCGCGCCGCAGCCGTCCATCTTGATGGTCGCGCCCAGCGGCACCGCGAACGCCGCGTAGTCCCTGTCCACGCCCAGGTTGTGGGTCGCGCTGCGCAGCGACGCCGGCAACGCCGCGTAGCTGCTCGAAGCGACGAAGGCCACCTGCATGCCCGGCGCGGCGCCGCGGAAGAACTTCAGCGGATTCAGGCCATGCGCCAGCAACAGGCCGCCGTACACGAAGACGATGTGGAATGCGCAGGCCAGGTACAACGCGACCACGAAGCTCAGCAGCGGCCGCAACTGCTCGAAACCGTAGCCGCCCACCAGTGCCGCGATGAGCCCGAACGTGCCCAGCGGGGTGAACTCCAGCACGAACCGGGTGACCTGGATCATGATGTCGCTGGCCTCGCCGACCAGCTTGCGCATGCCGGCGACCCGCTCGCCCAGCTTCACCATCGCGAAACCGACCAGGCCGGCGAAGAAGATCACCTGCAGCACCGTCCCGCTGCGCGGCACCAGCACCTTCATGCCATCTGCGGTCCTGGCGGTCGCCGCGCCCGACAGCGCCTGGAACGGATTGGACGGCACCAGGTTGAGGATGACGTCCAGCGCGCCGGGAATCTCCTTGGGCCGGTAGTCGGAAGCCACCTGCAGCACGCCGACGCCGATCCCGGGCTCGAGGACCAGGCCGAACACCAGTCCCACCCCGACCGCCAGCACCGCGGTCAACGCGAACCAGGCGAACGTGCGCCCGGCCAGCGCCGCGATCGACTTCTGGCCGTGCAATCGCGACACCGCGTTGATCACCGCGAAGAACACCAGCGGCACCGCGATCATCATGATCAGGGTGACATACAGGTCGCCCAGCGGCCCGAACCAGGTGTCCGCGTCGGGCCCGAACACCCAACCGGCCAGCGCGCCGAGCACGAAGCCGGCGAGCACCCGCTGCCAGAACGGGATCCGGAACCACATCGACACCAGCTTCATCGGCACCTCATCGCAGCATCGCGGGAAGATAGCCGACGCGGGCGGCCTGCGCGAGTGCGACATCCGGAACACTGCAGCTCCATCGATGCCCACCGCATGCCGGCCCGACAACCTGGCCAGCGGCGCGTCGCCGCATCGCCCTTTGGATCCGACGCGCGCCTGGGACCCGCCTGGCCGCTCAGAACGGCTTGGCCAGGACCAGGTACACGACCGCCACCAGCACCACGACCGGAATCTCGTTGAACCAGCGCAACGTCGTGGCCGATGGCAACCCGCGCCCGGCGGCCACGCCCTTGAGCCAACGCCCGGCGACGATGAAGTGGGCCAGCAGCAACACCACCAGCACCAGCTTGGCGTGCAGCCATGCGCCGGTGATGCCGAAATGCAGCCACAGCGCCAGCCCCAGCAGCACCGCGATCCCGAACATGTTGTGGCCGAAGCGATACAGCCGCCGCCCCATCAGCAGCAACCGCTCCCTCACCGCCGGCTCGTCGCCGGCTTCGGCGAGGTTGACCAGGATCCGCGGCAGGTAGAACACGCACGACATCCAGGCGACCACGAATACCAGGTGCGCGGTCTTGGTCCACAGGTAGGCCATGCAGCGTGCTCCGTTGCGGGGAATCCGATCATACGTGGCCGGCGGCCGCCGCAGGAGCGCCTCCCGGGCGCGCGATCGTCCTGGTTGCGTCCAGGCATCCGCGAACACGGCTCGCGCAGGCAAGGCGCTCCTACAATGGCGTCATGGACAAGCAATACGACCGCGACTATTTCGACCATTGGTACCGGCGCCACGGCATCGGCGGCACGCAGCGGCTGGCGCGCAAGGTCGCGCTGGCCGTGGCCACCGCCGAGTACCACCTCGAGCGCCCCGTGCGCAGCGTGCTCGACATCGGTTGCGGCGAGGGCGCGTGGCGCGCACCGCTGCTGAAACTTCGGCCGAAGGCGCGCTACCTGGGGTTCGACGCCAGCGAATATGCGATCGCGCGCTACGGCCGCAGCCGCAACCTGCATCCGGCGCGCTTCGGCGACTTCGCGCTGCTGCGACCCTGCCCGCCTGCCGACCTGCTGGTCTGCAGCGACGTATTGCATTACCTGTCGACACGGGAGCTCGACCGCGGCCTGCCCGGCCTGGCCGAACTGTGCGGCGGCGTCGCCTTCCTCGAGACCTTTACCCGCGAGGACGGCGCCGAAGGCGACGAACACGGGTTCCAGTCGCGCCCGGCGCGCTTCTACCGCTCGCGGCTGCAGGCGCTGGGCTTCGCCGCGCTCGGCTCGCACTGCTGGCTGGCGCCCGCCCTGCGCGAGCGGGCGGTGGCGCTGGAACTGGCCGGCTGACGCCAGCGCAAGGCGCGGCACGTCACGATCCCGGGGGGCGGCATGCGTTATGCTGCGGCGCAGCACCCTCCGGACCGCCCATGCTCCTCTATCAATTCCATGAACTGTGGCGCGCCGGCATGGCGCCCTACACCTTCTGGGCCGAAGCCGGCGCCAAGATGTTCTCCGCTCCGGGCAGCTGGCTGGCGACCGTGCCGGAGGCGTCGCGGATCGCCGCCGGATACGAGCTGCTTTACCGCATCGGCAAGGATTACGAAAAACCGGACTTCGGCATCCACGCGCTGGAAATCGACGGCCAGCAGTGCCCGGTGATCGAACGCGAGGAACTGCGCAAGCCGTTCTGCCGGCTGTTGCGCTTCAAGCGCTACAGCGACGACGCCGGCAACCTGCGCGACCTCAAGGACGATCCGCCGGTGCTGGTGGTCGCGCCGCTGTCGGGCCACCACGCCACCCTGCTGCGCGACACCGTGCGCACCCTGCTGCGCGACCACAAGGTCTACATCACCGACTGGATCGACGCGCGCATGGTGCCGGCCGAGGACGGCACCTTCTCGCTGGACGACTACGTCGGCTACATCGAGGCCTTCATCCGCCATATCGGCGCCGACGACCTGCATGTGATCAGCGTCTGCCAGCCGACCGTGCCGGTGCTGGCGGCGGTTTCGCTGATGGCCGCGCGCGGCGAGGCCACGCCGCGCTCGCTGGTGCTGATGGGCGGGCCGATCGACAGCCGGCAGTCGCCGACCGCGGTCAACAACCTCGCCACCCAGAAACCGCTGTGGTGGTTCGAAAGCAACGTCATCCAGATCGTCCCGGCCAACTTTCCCGGCCGCGGGCGCCGCGTGTATCCCGGCTTCCTGCAGCACACCGGCTTCATGGCGATGAACCCGGAGCGCCACTTCCAGTCGCACTGGGACTTCTACCAGGACCTGGTCAAGGGCGACCTCGGGGACGCCGCCGCGCATCGTCGCTTCTACGACGAGTACAACGCCGTGCTCGACATGCCGGCGAAGTACTACCTCGACACCGTGCGCATCGTGTTCCAGCAGCACCTGCTGCCGCGCGGGCTGTGGGACGTGGCCGGCGAGCGCGTCGATCCGTCGGCGATCAAGGGCACCGCGCTGCTGACGATCGAGGGCGAGCTCGACGACATCTCCGGCCAGGGCCAGACCCGCGCCGCGCACGCGCTTTGCAGCGGCATCGCGCCACGGGATCGCGAGCACCTGACGGTGGAAGGCGCCGGCCACTACGGCATCTTCAGCGGCCGCCGCTGGCGCACGCAGGTGTATCCGCAGGTGCGCGACTTCATCGCCGCGCACATCG
>JAKFDF010000264.1:0-4330 GCA_036676275.1 Lysobacter sp. | reverse complement strand
CACCGCCGGCAACCTCACCGCCAAGTGGAGCTTCCAGGACGGCCAGGTGGTCGACACCCAGGACAAGTCGGTGGCCGCCGGACCGCAGGTGACCGACTTCAGCATCACCAAGCCCGACGGCTGGCCGGCCGGCAAGTACACGCTGGAAATCTCCAGCGGCGGCATGGTGGCGCAGACCCGCGAGTTCGAGGTCAAGTAACGCACACGCGGAATCGAAAAGGGCGCGACTTCGCGGTCGCGCCCTTTTTCGTGCGGACATCGCCAGCGAGCGCTTGGGCGGCGTCAACGATCCCCGGGATCCCTTGGCCGACCGCCGAGGCCCGACGCTGGACTCAGTATCCCAGCGCCGCCGCCAGCTCGCAGGTCTCGCGGCCCAGCACGTCCTCGGAGTAGAAGCGCTTCCAGCGCTCGGCCGACTCGGGATTGATCGCGTTGTGCAGGTGGAACTTGAGGTCGCCGCTCATGCGCGAGGCGCTGGCGACGCCATCGGTCATGCGACGATCCATGTCGTCGTACGGATTGATCATTGCGCTCTCGTACGGAATGCCCACGAAGCTGCAGATGCGTCGCAGCACCGCCTCCGGCTCGACGACCAGGTCCTCGAACTGCACCTGGAGCCAACGTTCGGAAGGCACATGCCGGGAGATCTCGAGCGTGTTCTGCTGGGCAAGCAGCCAGGTCAGCTCGGCGAGCTCGCGGCTGCTGAAGCTGCCCTGCTGGGTCGCGCTCGGCAGCAGGCGCTGCATCGATGATTCTTCGTATGAGCGCACCATGCCCAGCGGGTGGCGGACCAGGTGGATGTACAGCGGATCCACGAAGTCCCTGTCGATGCGCTTCAGGATATCGACGTCGACGATGTACCACGGCGTCTTGTCCACGAGCAGCCGCTCGCCCTGCAGCGGCGCCTGCAGTTCGCGGTAGAACGCCTTGGTGGTCATGCCCCGCTGCTCGCAGTCGGCGACGAACGACAGCGCTTGTTCGGCTCCCCAGCCGTTGAGCTGCATCAGCGCGCGCGCAGCGCCCTCCAGCAGGTGGTCGGTGTGCTCGCGGGCGAGCGCCTTGCGCCGGTCGGCCATCGTCTTGTACGGCAGCAGGTGCAACTCGGGCGGGGCGAAGAGCCTGGAGTTTCCGGCCAGCAGGATCCGCAGCAGCGTGGAGCCGGAGCGTGGCGGGGAGAGCACGAATACGGCGCGCTCGTTCTTCGGGGTGCCGTCGTCGACCAGGTCGCGCACCGGGAAGCCGCGGCGGAAGGCGGCGAGCTTCTCGGCGGTGA
Source organism: Lysobacter sp. (assembly GCA_036676275.1). Classification (GTDB taxonomy): domain Bacteria; phylum Pseudomonadota; class Gammaproteobacteria; order Xanthomonadales; family Xanthomonadaceae; genus Cognatiluteimonas. The sequence continues at coordinate 3,057 of JAKFDF010000264.1, read as the reverse complement.
CGCGCTCGGCCTCCGGCACCGACGTCACGCGCGAGGCGCCGGCAGCCAACGCCGGGCTGGTGGGTGCCAGCGGCACGCCGTTGTTGAGCCGCTCGGCGACGAATTCGGCGATCTGCCGCACCGTCACGTCGTCGACGTATTTCCCGCCCTGCATCAGCAGGTCCTGGAAACCAAGCTTGGTCTTGAACTCGCTCTCGATGGCCACGGCCATCTGGATGAAATCGATCGACGCGAAGTCGACATCCCCGACCATGCTCGTGCCGGAGGTCATGCCGCCTTCGATTTCGACGTCCCAATCCTTGGTGAGATCGGCGATTACCCCGATGACCCGTTCTTCCACCGCTTCGACCGTGTACACGTTTGCTTTTCCCCAATCACTGGCCGGAACCCATGGCGCCGCGGTCAAAGCCGCGCAGCGGCCGGGATCATGTGCACAGACCCGCCGTGGAGCAGCAACGATCGCATTCGCTTCCGCCGCAAGTCCAGAACGAGTCCACCTGAGACCTGCATCCTGAGCGTTTACCCCGGGGACTCGAGAGCTGCAGGATGCAACCGGCGTGGCGCAATACGTCCGATTTCAACCGCATGCCGCCCGCCACCCGCTCGACCAAGGGTCGGATTCGCTGCCTCGGTAGACGATAGGAACGCAGAATGCGGCCGATCGCGGACAAGGCCCGCCGATCCAGGGATTGCCGGCAAGGACTTCGCTCCCGCATTGCCACCGGAAGCCGAGTCCGGATCCCGCTTTGGCCGAGCTGCCACCTCTCGCCTCCGGGTAGCCGGATTAGATCGCCAAGACGCATTGCGCGACAATAACTGCCTTTCCGCCACGCATCGCCGCCATGCCCGACGCACCGCAGATCTTCTGGACCCTCACCGACGAGGCCCCGCTCCTGGCCACCGCTTCGTTCCTGCCGATCGTGCGGGCCTATGCCGGGGCCGCGGGCATCGAGGTCGGCGCCCGCGACATCTCGCTGGCGGCGCGGATCCTGGCGCAGTTCCCGGAAGCGCCGGGGGGCACGCACGAGGCCGGCGACGACCTCGCCGAACTGGGCCAGCTGGCCACCCGCCCGGAAGCCAACATCATCAAGCTGCCCAACATCAGCGCCTCGCTGCCGCAATTGCAGGCCGCCATCCGCGAGTTGCAGCAGCAGGGCCATGCCTTGCCCGATTACCCGGAGGAGCCGCGCAGCGAGCAGGACAGCGCGATCAAGGCGCGCTACGACAAGGTCAAGGGCAGCGCCGTCAACCCGGTGTTGCGCGAAGGCAACTCCGACCGCCGCGCGCCGCCTTCGGTGAAGAACTACGCGCGCAGGCACCCGCACCGGATGGGTGCGTGGAGCGCGGACTCCAGGACCCACGTGGCGCACATGGAGGCCGGCGATTTCTATGGCAGCGAGCAGTCGGCGCTGATCGCCCAGGCCGGCACGGTCAGGATCGAACTGCTGGGGCGCGACGGCCGCAGCCACATGCTCAAGACCGGCATCGCGGTACAGGCCGGCGAACTCATCGACGCCGCGGTGCTCGACGCCCGCGCGCTTGCCGACTTCATCGACGCGCAGATCGACGATGCCCGCGCCAGCGACGTGCTGTTCTCGCTGCACCTCAAGGCCACGATGATGAAGGTCTCCGACCCGATCATCTTCGGGGTCGCGGTCAACCGCTTCTATGCGCCGGTGCTGGCCAGGTACGACCGCGAACTGATGGCGGCCGGCTTCGATGCCAGCAACGGCATCGGCGACCTCTATGCGCGCCTGCCATCGCTGCCCGTCGATGTCCGGGAGGCGATCGTCGCCGACATCGACGCGCTCTATGCGCGGCGCCCGGCGCTGGCGATGGTCAACTCCGACAAGGGCATCACCAATTTGCACGTGCCCAGCGACGTGATCGTCGACGCCTCGATGCCGGCGATGATCCGCGACTCGGGCAAGATGTGGAACCCCGCCGGCCAGCTGCAGGACACCAAGGCGGTGATCCCGGACCGCTGCTACGCGGGCATCTACCAGGCCGTGATCGACGACTGCAAGGCGCACGGCGCTTTCGACCCGGCGACCATGGGCAGCGTGCCCAATGTCGGCCTGATGGCGCAGAAGGCCGAGGAGTACGGCTCGCACGACAAGACCTTCCGGATCCCGGCCGACGGCAGCGTGCGCGTCAGCGACGAGGCCGGCAACGTGCTGATGGAGCACGCGGTCGCGGCAGGCGACATCTGGCGCATGTGCCAGACCCGCGACGCGGCGATCCAGGACTGGGTGAAGCTGGCGGTGACCCGGGCGCGGCTGTCGGGCACGCCCGCGGTGTTCTGGCTCGACCCGCGGCGCGCGCACGATCGCAACGTGATCGCCAAGGTCGAGCGCTACCTCGGCGACCACGACACCGGCGGCCTGGACATCCGCATCCTGCCGCCGGTGGAGGCGATGAAGCTCTCGCTCGAGCGGATCCGCCGTGGCCAGGACACGATCTCGGTCACCGGCAACGTGCTGCGCGACTACCTCACCGACCTGTTCCCGATCATGGAGCTGGGCACCAGCGCCAAGATGCTGTCGATCGTGCCGCTGATGGCCGGCGGCGGCCTGTTCGAGACCGGCGCCGGCGGTTCGGCGCCCAAGCACGTGCAGCAGTTCCTGGCCGAGGATTACCTGCGCTGGGATTCGCTGGGCGAATTCCTGGCGCTGGCGGCCTCGCTGGAACACCTGGCGCAGGCCACCGGCAGCGCCCGCGCCAGGGTGCTCGCCGACAGCCTCGATGCGGCCAACGCGGCGTTCCTGGACAACGACAAGTCGCCTTCGCGCAAGCTCGGCGGGATCGACAACCGCGGCAGCCATTTCTACCTGGCGCTGTACTGGGCGCAGGCACTGGCGGCGCAGGACGAAGACGCGCAACTCAAGGCACGTTTCGCGCCGCTGGCGCGCGCGCTGGCCGAAAACGAAGCCCGGATCGTCGCCGAGCTCGCCGCGGTGCAGGGCAAGCCGGTCGACATCGGCGGCTACTACCGCCCCGACGCGGCGAAGATGGCCCGGGCGATGCGTCCGAGCGCGACCTTCAACGCCACCCTCG
>JAKFDF010000263.1:0-4028 GCA_036676275.1 Lysobacter sp. | reverse complement strand
CTGGAGCGCGCGCTGGCGCGCAACGCCGGGCTGGGCTGGATCGGCAAGCACACCTGCCTGATCGACAAGGACGGCGGCAGCTGGTTCTTCCTCGGCGAGATCTACCTCGACCTGCCGCTGCCGGTGGACGCGCCGGCCGGCAACCACTGCGGCACCTGCCGGCGCTGCATCGACGTCTGCCCGACGCAGGCGATCACCGCGCCCTACCGGCTCGATGCGCGCCGCTGCATCTCCTACCTCACCATCGAACACGAGGGATCGATCGACGAGGCATTGCGCCCGCTGATCGGCAACCGCATCTTCGGCTGCGACGACTGCCAGCTCGCATGTCCGTGGAACAAGTTCGCCCGCAGGACCGACGAGCCGGATTTCCGTGCCCGCAACGATCTCGACCGCGCGACGCTGGCGCAGTTGTTCGCGTGGACGGAAGCCGAATTCCTGCGGCGCAGCGAAGGTTCGGCGATCCGCCGCAGCGGCTACCGGCGCTGGTTGCGCAACATCGCGGTGGCGCTGGGCAATGCGCCTACGACCGCGGAGACGCTGGCGGCGCTGGCATCACGCCGGGACCACGACGATCCGGTGGTGCGCGAACACGTGTCCTGGGCGCTGGCGCAGCATGCCGGGCGGGCATCCGCGGAAACCACGGCAATGGCGTAAGCCGCGATCACGCCGGTCGCGGCTGGCGCGGTCCTTGCGGGGTATCCCGGCCGGATCGGCTCAGGCCGCCGCCTGCGCCGGGATCGAAGTGTTGGTGTGGGTCAGCGCGTTGTGGCGATCCACGTACACCAGCGTCGGCTTGTACCTGGCCGCTTCGGCTTCTTCCATGGCGCCGTAGGCGCAGATGATGACCAGGTCGCCGGGCTGGGCGCGGTGCGCGGCGGCGCCGTTGACCGAGATGATGCCGCTGCCTTCCTCGCCACGGATCGCGTAGGTGACGAAGCGCTGGCCGTTGTTGACGTTGAAGATGTGCACCTGCTCGTACTCGCGGATGCCGGAGATGTCGAGCAGGCGTCCGTCGATCGCGCACGAACCTTCGTAATGCAGTTCGGCGTGGGTGACGGTGGCACGGTGGATCTTGGCTTTGAGCAGGGTCAGTTGCATCGTCGCGGCCCGGCCCGCGGGCGGCGGGCGTCGAGGCCCAAGTCTAGCAGCGTTTGTCGCACTGCAACATTCAGCCATGGGCCGGCCGATCCGCTGCCGGCGCCGGTTCAGCCGGGGTCGAACTCGAGGTTGTCGATCAGCCGCGTGCGCCCCAGGCGTGCCGCGACCAGCGCCACCCGCGCCCCGCCTTCGCCGTCGGCCGGCTCGCCCAGGTCCGGGCGGCGCAGCACCACGTAGTCGACCTCGAAACCCTGGCTCTGCAATGCCGCGCGCGCGTCCGCCTCCACCCGTGCCCGCGGGACGCCGGCTCGGGTGGCCACCCGCATCGCCTGCAGCGTGCGCTGCAATTGCGCCGCGACCGGCCGCTCGCCGGCCGACAGGTACTGGTTGCGTGAACTCATCGCCAGGCCGTCGGCCTCGCGCAGGGTCTGCCCGGCGACGATGTCGAGCGGGAACGCGAGGTCGCGCACGAGATAGCGGATCACCGCCAGCTGCTGGTAATCCTTGCGCCCGAACACCGCGACATCCGGCTGCACCTGGTTGAACAGCCGCGCGACCACCGTGGCGACGCCGTCGAAGTGCCCGGGGCGATGCGCGCCCTCCAGCACTCCGGTCACGCCCGGCACCCGTACCTGCACAGTGGCCTCGACGCCGAACGGATACATCGTCTCCACCGACGGCAGCCACAACAGGTCGCAGCCGGCGGCTTCGAGTCCGGCCGCGTCGGCATCCGGGGTGCGCGGATAGCGTGCGTAGTCCTCGTCGGGGCCGAACTGGGTCGGATTGACGAACACGCTCGCAACCACGCGTTCGGCATGTTCGCGCGCCAACCGCAGCAGCGAGTGGTGGCCGGCGTGCAGGTTGCCCATCGTCGGCACGAAACCGACGCGCAGGCCTTCGCGCTTCCATTCGCCGACGCGCGCGCGCAGCGCCGCCAGTTCGCCCGTGGTTTCGATCATGCCGCGTAGCTGTGCGCGGCGTCCGGGAAGCTGCCGTCGCGCACCGCCGCGACATAGGCGGCAACGGCGCCGGCGACGGAACCGCCGTCGGCGAGGAAATCCTTGACGAACTTCGGCCGCCGGTGGCCGCCGTCCAGGCCCAGCAGGTCGTGCAGCACCAGCACCTGGCCGTCGCAGTGCGGGCCGGCGCCGATGCCGATGGTGGGAATCGCAAGGTCGGCGGTGATCGCGGCGGCGACCGGCGTCGGCACGCATTCGAGCACCAGCAGGCAAGCGCCGGCTTCGGCGACCGCGCGCGCGTCGTCGCGCAGCCTGGCGGCGGCAAGGTCGTCGCGTCCCTGCACCTTGTAGCCGCCCAGGCGCAACACCGACTGCGGCGTCAGGCCCAGGTGCGCGCAGACCGGGATCTCGCGCTCGACCAGGAAACGGATCGCGTCGAGCTTGTGGCCGGCGCCTTCGAGCTTGACCATGCCGGCGCCGGCCTGCAGGCAGCGCGTCGCTGCCTGCAGCGCGCGCTCCGGGGTGGCGTCGGCCTGGAACGGCAGGTCGGAGACCAGCAGCGCGGAGGACAACCCGCGCGCGACGCAGGCGGTGTGGTAGGCGATCTCGTCGACCGTCACCGGCAGCGTGCTGCCGTGGCCCTGCACCACCATGCCCAGCGAATCGCCGACCAGGACCAGGTCGACGCCGGCGGCATCCAGGGTGCGCGCGAAGCCGGCGTCGTAGCAGGTCAGCATCGCCAGCCTGCGGCCCTCGCGCTTGGCTTCGGCCAGCATCGGCACGGTCCATGGCTTGCGGGCGGCGGCTTCGGCAGCGGTCGTGTACACGGCAGCTCCTTGCAGTGGGGTGTCCGATTATGCCGGGCGGCATTGGCCAGCGCGCGCCGCGGACCGGACTCAGCCCGCGGCGTCCAGCGGCGTGCAGCCGCTGGCATCGACGCCGCGCAGCAGCGCGGCGACGCGGCCATGGCCGGGCACGGGCAGGTCGGGCCCGATCTCCGCCAGCGGCAGCAACGCGAACGCGCGCTGGTGCAGGTGCGGATGCGGCACGCGCAGGCCGGGTTCGTCGATCGTGGCGTCGCCGTAGAGCAGCAGGTCGAGGTCGAGCGTGCGCGGGCCCCAGCGTTCGCCTTCTCCCCGGATACGGCCGAAACGGCGCTCGATGTCCAGCAAGGCGTCGAGCAGGTCGCGCACCTCGAGTTGCGTCTGCAGCAAGGCCGCGGCATTGACGAAGTCCGGCTGCGCGGTATTGCCCCACGCAGGCGTCCGGTACAGGCGCGAGGCGCGCAGCAGGCGCGTGTCCGGCAAGCCGTCCAACGCGAGCATGGCCTCGTGCAGGGTCGCAGCTGCCTCCCCGAGGTTGCCGCCGAGGCCGACCGCGGCCACGACCGGTGCCCCCTCACGAACGGTGTTCACGCGGATGCGGAGGAAGCACCGCGCCGGCGTCGACGGCGGCGGCGTGGCGCGCCCTCATCGTGGCCGGCGTCGGCGATCGCATCGGCATCGAGCGCAGGCCCGTCGCCGTGCGCGGCCTGGGCTTCGCGCCAGAACGCGACTTCCTCGGCATGCTCGTCGGACGCCGACTGCCGCAGCACCAGGAAATCGAAGGCGGCGCGGAACCGCGGGTGCGCCAGCAACCGCCCGACCCGCTTGCGCTGGCCGAAGCGCGATTGCAGCAACCAGATCTCCTGCATCGGCAGCGAGAACCGGCGCGGCAGCGCGATCATCGCCAGCTGGTGCACGGTGACGCGATCAGCGGCGCGGCGTTGCGCTTCGGCCGCATGCATGCCCTGCGCCTGCAACGCCATCAGCGCGCGGCAATACGCCGGCCACAGCAGCAGCGCGAACAGGAACGCCGGCGACACCGGTTCGTCGTCGGCGACGCGCTGGTCGGTCCCGCGCAGGCCCTCCAGCAGCATCGTGCGCAATGCGCCGCTGCGGTTGGACTTGATCGCCGCGGCGGTTTCCG
>JAKFDF010000262.1:0-3821 GCA_036676275.1 Lysobacter sp. | reverse complement strand
TTCCCGACCGCGATCATCATCCTGCTGGTGCTGCGCATGTGGGAGCCGCTGGCGGTGACCATCATCGCCGAGCTGCTGCTGTCGCTGGCGGCGCTGGTCGTGGTCGCGCGCGGCGCGCGCATCTCCACCCTGCTCAAGGGCATCGCGATCACGCCGTTGCGCTACGCACTGATGGTCGCCGACACCTACACCATCGGGCGTTTCGCCTTCGACCTGTGGATCACGGGGAATCGCAAATGGCGCAAATAAAACAACTCGCCTGGCTGGTCGGTGCGCTGTTGTCGGCGCCGGCCCTGGCTGCGGCGCAGACGCCCGCCGAGCAGTCGCTCGATGCGCAGGCCCGGGCCCTGATGTGGGCCGGCGACGCGAACGCCGCGACCCACAAGATGCGGGAATACGTGGCCAACCATCCCGAGGACGAGGCCGCCACGCTCGACCTCGCGCGCTACCTCACCTGGGCCGGGGATTACGCGGGCGCCAAGCGTGTCCTGGACGCGAACCCGGCTGCCGCGCAGAGCACCGAGGGCCAGACCGTGCTGGCGGCGATCCTGGCCTGGGCCGGGCGCATCCGCGAGGCGCAGGCGGCGAACGCCGCGCCACTGGCCGCCGAGCCGGACGGCCTGCTGCCCAACTACACCCAGGCCATCGCCCTGCGCCAGACGGCGCGGCCGCGCGCGGCGCTGCCCTACGTCGAGGCGGTCAAGCGCGCCAAGCCCGACAGCAAGGACGCGGTCGACCTGGAGCGCCTGGTGCGGATCCGCACCGATTCGTTCGTCGCGCTGGACTACCAGTACGCCTCGGATTCCGACGACCTGGTGCGCTCGCAGCCCAGCCTGCGCGCCGAACTCGGCCAGGGCGAGGCGCTGCGCTGGACCCTGGAACTGGGGCGCTGGGACCATCGATCGCCGCGCTCGAGTCCGTTCGCCAGCATCGACGGCGCGGGTTCCATCGACGAGACCCGTGGCCTGTTCGGGGTGCGTTACGCGCCGTCGCCATACACCGAGCTCAGTGCCGCGATCGGACATTCCTCGATCGAGGGCGACGGGCTGATGTTGTGGCGGCTGGGGCTGGACCATCGCTTCAGCGACAGCTTCCGGCTGGACCTGCAGGCCGACCAGGACCGCGTCGCGGCGTCGCCGCGTTCGATCTCGCTGGGCCTGGACCGCACCGGCGTCGCCGCCCATGCCAACTGGACGCCCGACTTCAACTGGACCGGCGACCTGTGGCTGCGCCACGACCAGTACAGCGACGACAACAACAGGATGGAATGGAGCGCCGCGCTGCGCCGTGCGGTGGTGCGCAAGCCGCATTTCATGCTCGACCTGGGCGCGACGGTGCAGCACCTGTCGTTCGACGACAACCCGGGCAACGGCTACTACGCGCCGGACAACTACCGCCGCTACGCGCTGACCGGATTCAGCTACATCGGCATCAGCGACGACGTCGGGCTGTCGCTGCAGGCGGGGCTCGGGCGCCAGCGCGACGAGACCTTCACCTCCTGGCGGCGGGCCAATGACATCAGTGCCATGCTGGTGATCGGCATCTTCTCGCCATGGCAGCTGAGCCTGAATGCCGGCTACAGCGAGCGGGTGCAGAACACCGGCGCCTACGAAGGACGCACCTGGGGCGCCACGCTGACCCATCGTTTCTGAGCCGCTCGCCGGGTCGGTGCGTGCGGAGACAGGCGTGAAGGCGTTCCGGACCGACATCCAGGCCCTGCGCGGGCTGGCGGTATTGCTGGTGATCCTGCAGCACGCCCGCGCCGATTTCATCGGCGCGGGCTTCCTCGGCGTCGACATCTTCTTCGTGATCTCGGGCTACCTGATCACCGGGATGCTGGCCAAGGACATCGGGCGCGGCGGCTTCCGGTTCGCGTCCTTCTACTACCGGCGCGCCAAGCGCCTGCTGCCGGCCGCCTATGTCACCTTCGCGGTGACCGCGCTGGCGGCGTTCTTCGTGCTCGACGCCAGCGAGTGGCAGGACTTCACCCGGCAGCTCGCCGGCGCGGTGAGTTTCACCGGCAACTTCGTGCTGCTGCACCAGACCGGTTACTTCGAGGGCGCCGCCGCGCTCAAGCCGCTATTGCATGTCTGGTCGCTCGCGGTCGAGGAGCAGTACTACCTGCTGCTGCCCGCGGCGATGGCGCTGGTGCCGCGGCGGTTCTGGTTCGCCGGCAACCTGCTGCTGCTGGGCGCCAGCTTCGCGCTGTGCGTGGCCTGGACCTTCGCGCGTCCGGATGCGGCGTTCTACCTGTTGCCCACGCGCGCCTGGGAGCTGGCGATCGGCTCGCTGGCGGCGCTGGGGACGGTGCGCGGCGAGGTGCTGCGCGCCTGGATCGCGCGCCTGTTCCTGCCGGCGCTGGCGGCGCTGGTCGCGATCCCGGTCTGGCCCGTGCCGGCCCCCAACTTCGTCAACATCGCGATCGTCTGCGTGGCGACGCTGCTGGTGATCCTGCGCCGGCACGAGGCGCTGCAGGATCGTCCGGTTCCCAACGCGCTGGCCAGGGTCGGCGATGCCTCGTATTCGCTGTACCTGGTGCACTGGCCGGTCTTCGCCCTGCTCAACAACGTGTACGCGGGCGATCCCTCGTTCGGCGCGCCCGGGCCCGGGGTGCTGGCGACCGCAACCGCGGCGGCGCTGCTGCTGGGCTTTGCCCTGTACCGCTACGTCGAGCTGCCGGTGCGCCGGATCGAGTTCCGCCACCCCCGCCGCTGGATGGCAGCGGCGGTCGGCGCCTCGCTGTGCCTGGCCCTGGTGCCGTTCGCCATCGCCGCCCGCACCAGCACCCGCCAGGCCAGCGGCCCGGCCATCGATTACGCGTGGCTGCGCCGCGACAACGTCGGCTTCGCAGACGTCTGCGACGGTTACCAGCGGCTGGAATACACCCAGCGCTGCAGCAACGCGCGGCATCCGGCGACGATGGTCTGGGGCGACTCGTTCGCCATGCACCTGGTGCCCGGGCTGGCGGCGACGATGCCCGGCGGCATCCTGCAGGCGACCAAGAGCGCGTGCGGCCCGCTGCTGGGGCTGGCCCAGATCCATCAGGAATACACCCGCGAGTACGCCGAGCGCTGCCTTACGTTCAACGACTCGGTGATCGCGCACCTTGCCGCGCATCCCGAACTCCGCACGGTGGTGCTGTCCAGCCCGTTCTACGAATACTTCGATCCGGCGCGACGGATGCTGCGCGTGGTCGATGGCCGCGCGACGATCGAAAAGCCCGGTGCGGCGATCGCGCTGGACGCGCTGGATGCGACGATCCAGCGGCTGCACGCGCTCGGCAAGCGCGTGGTGATCGTCGCCCCTCCGCCGAGCACCGGCTTCGACTACACCCACTGCCTGGAGCGCAAGGCGCGCAACCGCACCCTGTTCGGCCGGCTCATCGACTGCAACATCCCGCTGCCGCAATACCATGCGAGCAAGCGCGAGGTCTTCGCCTTCCTGCAGCAGGCGCGCGCGCGTACCGGCATCGAGGTCGTGTCGTTCGATCCGTTCCTGTGCGACGACCGGCAATGCCGGACCGAACTCGAAGGCACCATCCTGTACCGCGACGAGGGCCACCTCTCCAACGATGGCTCCGTGGCCCTCGCCCGGGCCATGCGGCTGGACGCGCTGGTCGCGCAGGCGGCGAAGTAGGGCGCGCCGCTCAGCGCGCCGAATGCCCGCTCTGGTCGTACTCGCGCTGCGCGAACAGGTCCGGCCGGATCAGCTCGACGAAGGCCCGCGCCTGCGGCGACAGGTACTTGCCCTTGCGCACCACCACGCCGTAGCTGCGCGAGGGGAACCACGCCGACAGCGAGCGCACCGCCAGCCGCGCGCGG
>JAKFDF010000261.1:0-1962 GCA_036676275.1 Lysobacter sp. | reverse complement strand
GGCCATGCTCACGGCGCAGCCGGCATCCACCTGCACCAGGCGGTTGCGCGCGCTGATCATGGTCACGCCACGGCCGAACACCGGGTAGCCGATCTCCTCGCTGCCCTTGATGTCGCGGCTGAAACCGTCGATCACCGAACCGCGGATGCCCTTCTGGCGCGAGGCGTTGGCGAGGATGTCGCCCCAGCTGGAGATGCCTTCCACGCCACCGGCGATGACCAGCACGCGGTCATCGGTCTCGATACGCGCCACCACCGGGGTGATCAGGTGAACCGTTGGGTTGGCGTCCTGCTTGGGTGCCAGTTGCACGGTGCTGGCGCGGCCGACGATCTTCGGGCAGCTCCACAGCGGCCGCAGGCCGACGGTGGCACCGGGCAGGCCGAGGAAATCCAGCGCGTCGGACACCGTGTTGGTGTCCTGCGCGGACAAGCGATTCAGGGGGGTGGATGCATTCATGGGAAGCGGACCTGATTGTGTGGAGGCCCGAGTATCGACAGGCAGTTTCCATAGGTATATTCCTATTCAAGTAACGCTTTCATACGTCAAACCTATGGAAAAACCATGATCAACTTCCGCCTGATCCGGCATCTCTGGCTGTTCCTCGCGGTGGCCGAGGAGCAGAGCTTCAGCCGCGCAGCCAAGCGCCTGGGTATGTCGCAACCGCCGCTGACCGAGCAGATCCAGATCCTCGAGCATGCCCTGAAAATCAAACTGTTCGAGCGCTCGCGCCGGGGCGCGCAGCTGACGCCGGCGGGCGCCGCCATCCTGCCTGCCGTGCGCAAGTTCGCCGAACAGCTGGGACGTCTTGAGCTGGCGGTGCTGGAGGCCGCATCGGGTCAGGCCGGCGTGCTGACCATCGGCGCCATCACCAACGCCATGATCGACGTGCTGCCGCCGCTGATCGACCGCTTCAAGGCCGAGCACCCACAGATCACCGTGGCCGTGCGCGAGATCGACAGCGCCGAAGCCATCCCCGCCCTGGAGTCCGGCGATATCGACCTGGCCTTCGCCCGCCTGGAAGGCAACCTCGGCAAGAACCTGCGCTGCGTGGCGCTTACCGAGGATCGCCTCGCGGTCGCCATCCCCCGCGACCACCCGCTCGCCGCGCGCTCGCGGCTGACCCTGGCGAACCTGGCGGACGAGCCGCTGGTGATGTCCTCGCGCCAGGTCAGCCCGAACTACTTCGACTACCTGATCGGCGTGTGCAAGGCCAATGGCCTCTCCCCCCGCGTGCTGCACGAGGTACGTTCGGTTACCTCGCAGATCGCCTTCGTCAGCTGCGGCCAAGGCGTGGCGCTGGTACCCGCCTCGATGAAGAAGCTGGCGCCGGACAACGTGATACTGAAGCCGCTGACACCCAAGCTCAGCGTGGTGACCACCGCCGCCGTGTGGAATAGCGCGCGAGCCAATCCGTTGGTAGATGCGTTGGTGGCGCTGTTGGCAGCGAATGCCGGAGTCGCGAGCCCCGATCCATAGGTTCAGCATATGGATGGCTTACTGGATTAGGAATTTACAGAAGGATCGGCCCGCTCGAGAGTAAGGCAACCGCGCAGCCCACCTGCTCCAGGAGTGAAAGACGTGTCCACTCAGCAAGAATTCACCCGTTCCCCCGTGCCGCTGACCATCGATGGGGTCGAACTGAGGGTTGCCGCCTTGCATCGCGGCGGCGACAAGGCGCCTATCGTCTTCCTGCACGGCTTTGGCTCGACCAAGGAGGACTATGCCGACATCGTGCGCCATGCCGCCTTCAACGGGCATCCGTTCTTGGCCTACGATGCGCCCGGCTGTGGCGAAACCAGCTGCTCCGACCTCTCGCGTATCTCCATCCCCTTCCTGGTCAAGACCGCCCTGGCGCTGCTGGAGCACTTCGGCATCCAGCGCTTCCATCTGGTCGGCCATTCCATGGGTGGCCTCACCTCGCTGCTGCTGGCCCACCAGCACCCTGAGCGGGTACTCAGTTTC
>JAKFDF010000260.1:0-3617 GCA_036676275.1 Lysobacter sp. | reverse complement strand
GCACTATTCGGCGATCAGCAGCAATGGCTTCAAGAGCCTGCAGGAAGGCCAGCGCGTCAGCTACGAGGTCACCCAGGGCCCGAAGGGCGCACAGGCCGCCGGCGTGCAGCCGGTCGCCTGAGCGCAGCGGAACACGCTTCCAGGCCCCGCTCCGGCGGGGCTTTTTCGTGGGGCGGCCGTCTCCTGGAAAGCACCCTGCGTCGTGCGTGCGCGATCAGTCCGGCCCAGGCCCCGTATTGAGGTTACGGCGCCGGAACCACGGCGCCATGCTTGCGAGCACGCCATCGCGCCGCACCAGCCCATGGAACAGCGCCGCGGCCAGGTGCAGCAGGAACGTGGCGAACAGCAGCAGCGCGAGCCAGTGGTGCGCGCCGCGCAGCCAGGCGAACAAGGCGGCGTCGCGCGGCACGATCGGCGGCAGGCGGACCCCTTCGAACAGGGTGACCGGATAACCCGCCGCCGACAGCATCGCCCAGCCGCTGAGCGGCAGCAGCAGGAGCAGCGCGTACATCAGCCAGTGCGACACGTGCGCGGCGCGTTGCTGCCACGTGGGCAGGTCGGCGGGCAGCGGCGGCGGTCGGTGGCGCAGGCGCACGGCGATGCGCAACAGCAGCAGCGCCAGGATCGCCGCGCCCATCGGTTTGTGGATCGCCAGCAGCAGCGCGTACGCGGACGAAGTGGTGGACAGCATGCCGATGCCGACGAACAACATCGCGATCACCAGCGGCGCCATCAACCAGTGCAGCAGGCGTGCCTTGAAGTCGAACTCGGTGGCGGGCGTGCTCATCGCTGCGACTCCGGTGGGGTGGTGGCGAACGCATCGCCGGGTGCGCCCGGGCGCGGACCTTCGCCCGAGCGCCGCCGCAGCGACGCGGCATAGACGGCCGAGCGCGCGCTCAGCAGCGGGTCGTCGGACGCGGCGATGCCCGGTGGCAGCACCAGCGGATCGAAAGTGACGTCGCGGCAGGCGCCGGCCGGTTCGGGCAGCGCACGCTCGATCACCAGGGTGCCGACGTCGATGCGCTCGCGCGCCGCTGGCCACTGCACGGTGGCGTTGTCGGTGCGGTCGCCGGCGGCAGCCAGCGTGACCACCAGGTGCCAGCGCTGCGGTCCCCGGCGCAGGCGCGCGAACAGGTCGTTGAAGAGGAAATCGCGGTCGCGCGCGTTCATCGCATCGAAGCGGTCGCGGTCGAGCGCGGAGAACGCCGCCTCGGGCAGCATCGACCAGCGCACCGCGCGCGCCGCGCCATCGGCGTCGATGAAACGGAACGCATTGATCGAATGGTAGCTGTCGTTGGCGAAACTCGAGGGAATCGGCCGCGCTGCCATCAGCGCGTTGAAGGCGCGCGTCTCCGGATGCGCGGCCATGAAGGCAGCGACCATCTCCGGATCCGGCTTGCCGGTGGCGGGATCGGGCGTGGTCGCGCGCTGCAGCGCCACGAAATCGCGGACGTTGCCGACCGGGAACAGCGGCACGCTGTTCATCGCCGTGCGCCAGGTGCTGCCGTCGGCGGCGGCGAAATCCAATGCCAGGCTGCGCGGCGCGGGCACGCCGTCGGGCGCGTATGGCGAGCCCACGGCCAGCGCGAAGCGGCCGAACACCGGCGTGCGCCCGGGCGCGAACACTGCCGCCTTCGACAGGGCCTGGCCGCGGCCGTTGCTGTCGAAATGCCCGGCGATGCACACGCCCTTCTCATGCGCGCGGCGGAATCCCGGGTGTTCGCCGTTGTGGCGCTCCAGCACGTCGACGACATCGGCGCCGGACAGGCGCGCAGGGGTCAGCCAGCCGGCGGTCCTGGCGAAGGCCAGCGCGAGGCCGGCGACGACCAGTGCGATCGCGCCCAGGCGGGCGATCGCCCGGGGCGGGTAGGGGAACCGGCGGCGTGGCGATTGCGGTGGCGGGGCGGAAGGCGGCATCGTGGGATCCTGGCTGGGTTCGACAGCAGTGGGACGTGCCGGGCGCGGGTTTATTCCATCGCCGCGTGTTTGCGGGGCACCGGTGGGGCGCAGGGAATAAACGCCGCTGCCGTGCGTCATACCAGGCATCCAGTGGAGGAACGACCCGCGTGCGCGCAGGACGAGCAGCAGCATGAATGCGATCGACGACGACGAACTGCGCGCGCTGCTGCCCTCTCTGCGGCGCTTCGCGCTGTGGCTGGCGCGCGATGCCGGTGATGCCGACGACCTGGTGCAGGCGAGCCTGGAACGCGCGCTTTCGCGCTGGTCCACGCGTCGCGGCGGCGGCAGCCTGAAGGCCTGGCTGTTCGCTATCCTGCACCGGCAGTTCCTCGACCAGCGGCGGCGTGCAGGCCGCTGGCAGCGCGTACTGGCGGTGTTCGGCGGCGAAGCGGGCGCCGCGCCCTCGGCGGAAGAGACGTTCGTGGCGCGATCGTCGCTTGAAGCGTTCGACGCACTGGCCACCGATCATCGCGCGGTCCTGCTGCTGGTGGTGGTGGAAGGGCTCGACTACCGGGAAGCCGCGCAGGCGCTCGGCGTGCCGGTCGGCACGGTGATGTCGCGGCTCGCGCGCGCCCGCGCCGCGTATCGCAGGCTTACCGGCGACGAATCCGGCGGCACCCGGTTGCGGAGGATCGGATGAACGAGAAGATGCCCGACGACGACACCCTGCAGGCCTACGTCGATGGCCAGCTCGATGGCGCGCGGCGTCGCGAGGTGGAGGCCTGCCTTGCCGCGCAGCCGGCGCTGGCCGCACGCGTGGCGCAGTGGCAGCGCGACGCGGCCGGCCTGCGCGCGGCGCTCGCCGGCGACTTGGTGCTGCCGCCGCAGCCGCGGCTGGATCCGGCGTCGATCCGGCGCGCGCGGCGCGGGAGCGCGCGGCGGCGCCTGGCGCTGTGTGCATCGCTGGTGCTCGCGCTCGGTCTCGGCGGGGCGGGCGGCTGGCAGGCGAAATCCGCGCGCGTGGCGGCCGCCGCGCCGCCGATGGACGACGCGATCGCAGCCTATCGCATCTTCGCCACCGACCGCACGCGCCCGGTCGAGATGGACGCCAGCCACGGGCCGGAGCTGCAGGCTTGGCTGTCCGCGCGCCTCGGCCGGCCGATGTCGCTGCCGGACCTGCAGCCCTACGGCTTCGCTCTGCTCGGCGGGCGCATGCTCGCTACCCCCGACGGCGCCGCGGCGATGCTGATGTACCAGGACATGGAGGGCCGGCGGATCAGTTTCTACGTGCGCCCGAGCACGCGCTTCGCCGATGCGCGCGGCAGCCGCCGCGACCAGGGCCTGGCGCTGCGCTACTGGTACCGCAATGGCTATGGCTTCGCGGTCGTGGGGCGCGCCGATGATCCGCGCACGCTGGCGGTGCAGCAGGCGATTCCGGCGGCGGTGTGACGTGCGCAGGCTCGGCGCGGCGAACGGCGGCGGGCCGGGAATACCCGTGCTCCATGTAGCACAATCCCGCTATCGCCTTCCCGGAGCTTGCGATGCCTCCGTATGAGTTCCCGGAGTTCGCCCCGCGCGACCTGTGGCGTGACGACCTCGCCCTGCGCGAGGCGGTCGAGCGCGAGGGCGCGTCGGAGTTCGCGCCGCGGATCGCGGCCTATGGCGCGCTCGCCGGCGATCGTCTTTACGCACTCGCGTCCGATGCCCATCGCGACCGC
>JAKFDF010000259.1:0-1546 GCA_036676275.1 Lysobacter sp. | reverse complement strand
CCGCGCGCTGGAGATGGTCTCGGCCTCCAAGATCCGCAAGGCGCAGGACCGGATGAAGTCCTCGCGTCCGTACGCGCGCGCGATGAAACAGGTGATCGGCCACCTCGCCCAGGCGAACTCCGAGTACCAGCATCCGTACCTCGTGCAGCGCGCGCAGGTGAAGCGCGTCGGCTACATCATCGTGTCGTCCGACCGCGGGCTGGCCGGCGGCCTCAACAACAACCTGTTCCGCAAGCTGCTGGGCGAGATCCGCAAGTGGCAGGACCAGGGCGTCGGGGTCGACGTGGTCACCATCGGCCAGAAGGCCAGCGTGTTCTTCCGCCGGATCAAGGTCGACATGCTGGCCTCCGTCACCCACCTGGGCGACCAGCCGAAGCTGGAACAGCTGGTGGGCGTGGTCAAGGTGATGCTGGACGCGTACAGCGCCGGCGGCATCGACAAGGTGTTCCTGAGCTACAACGACTTCGTCAACACCATGACCCAGCGCGCGGCGTTCGACCAGCTGCTGCCGCTGGCGGCCGACGAATCGGAGGTGTCGTCGCACGACTGGGACTACCTGTACGAGCCCGATGCGCAGGTGGTGCTCGAGCACGTGCTGACCCGCTACATCGAGTCGCTGGTGTACCAGGCGGTGCTCGAGAACGTGGCCTCCGAGCATGCCGCGCGCATGGTCGCGATGAAGGCCGCGAGCGACAACGCCAACAAGCTGATCGATACCCTCAACCTGGTCTACAACAAGGCCAGGCAGGCTGCGATCACGCAGGAAATCTCCGAGATCGTCGGCGGCGCGGCGGCGGTCTGACCCAATTCCTGTAGGAGCGGCTTCAGCCGCGACCGGGAAAAGCTCGCGGCTGAAGCCGCTCCTACAAAAGCAGCATTCGAGATTCTGAGGAAACGAAAGATGAGCAACCAGGGCAAGATCGTCCAGATCATCGGCGCAGTCGTCGACGTCGAGTTCCCGCGCGAGAGCGTGCCGCGCGTGTACGACGCGCTGAAGGTGCAGGACACCGCGATCACGCTGGAGGTGCAGCAACAGCTCGGCGACGGCATCGTGCGCACCATCGCGCTGGGCTCGACCGACGGCCTCAAGCGCAACCTGGTGGCCGACAACACCGGCCGCGCGATCTCGGTGCCGGTGGGCGAGGGCACGCTGGGCCGGATCATGGACGTGCTCGGGCGCCCGATCGACGAGGCCGGCCCGGTGCAGGCCGCCGACCATTGGGAAATCCACCGCGCCGCGCCGTCCTACGAGGACCAGGCCGCGGCCAACGAGCTGCTGGAAACCGGCATCAAGGTCATCGACCTGATGTGCCCGTTCGCCAAGGGCGGCAAGGTCGGCCTGTTCGGCGGCGCCGGCGTCGGCAAGACCGTCAACATGATGGAGCTCATCAACAACATCGCCAAGGCGCACGCCGGCCTGTCGGTGTTCGCCGGCGTGGGCGAGCGTACCCGCGAGGGCAACGACTTCTACCACGAGATGAAGGACTCCAACGTCCTCGACAAGGTGGCGATGGTGTACGGCCAGATGAACGAGCCGCCGGGCAAC
>JAKFDF010000258.1:0-9034 GCA_036676275.1 Lysobacter sp. | reverse complement strand
GCCTGGTGGGCCCGAACGGTTACGGCGAGAGCCGCCCGATCGCGCCGAACACCAACCCGGATGGTTCCGACAATCCGGAAGGCCGTGCGCAGAACCGCCGCACCGAGCTGAACGTCCAGAACTAAGGGACGCCAGCGATTCTTCCGCAAGGAAGAAGCAGCATCCGAAGCCCGGCCTCGTGCCGGGCTTCGTTTTTTTGCGCGCCGAAGGCGTGGACGGTGGCTCGATGCCGAGGCGATCACTGGCTGCCCGACCCAGGCTTAACGGTTCGCGTGTCTCCCGCCAGTCGAGGTTGTGGCACGCGCCGTCGCCACCTACACTCGCAACGACTCGGCCAAATTCCACGGTGGCGAAATGCGCGCGATGATGACGATCCTGCTGGCCGGCCTCGCGGCGCCCGGCCTCGTGCAGGCGATGGATTGTTCCGCCACGCGCGTGCAGCAACCGCTGCAGCCCACGGTCATCGCGCCGGTCGCCAACGAGCTGGCGATGGTTTCCAGCCAGTTGGGCGCACCGGGAGGCGTACTCTCGCAGGCCTTCGACGAATCGCAATCGCTCGACCAGGTTCTGCTGCGGATCCGTATCGAAAGCTGCCAGAACGTCGCCACGACGACGCCGGCGCCGAGCGTCGTCAACCCGGACGACCCGGCGGCCTACAAGCCGCGCACCGAGTTCGACAACACGCCGTGGCGCTTCAACATGAGCCAGAACGGCAAGAACATGACCGCGGACGAGTTCAGCGCCTGGATGAAGTCGCGCGGCGTGCGGGTCGCGCGCGGAGCGGCGCCCGCTGCTCCCGCGGTCGCGCCGGCCGCCGCCGCGCCGGGCATGGCGCCGACCCCGGCAACGACCCCGGCAACGACCCCGGCAACGACCACGGGGACGCCGCCGGGGACGCTTCCTGCGTCCGCGCCTGCCGGAACACCGCCCGGAACCCAGCCGTAGCCGGCCGGGGCGGAACAACCGCCACACCGGACGGCACGCACCCGGCCGGGGACTCCGCGCGACCCGCGCCCGATCCAGCCATTGCAACGGGGTGCTGCCGGTGATGCGCCTACCGCCGGGTAACTCCTGACGATCCATTGTCGCGGCCGATGGCCGGGGGCATGCTGCTCCGATGCCCACGACAGACTCCCGCACCGCCCGCCATGGCCTGGCGCGCACGCTTTCCAAGCGGGGCGTCTGCTCGCGCAGCGAAGCGGCGCGCTGGATCGCCGCAAGCCGTGTATCCGTATCCGGCCGCGTCGTGCGCGACCCGGAATTCCCGGTCACCGCCACCGCCCACATCGAAATCGACGGCGCGCCGCTGCAGCAAGCGGCGCCCATCCACCTGGTGCTCAACAAGCCGCGTGGGCTCGTCACCACGACCAGCGACGAGCAGGGCCGCGACACGGTCTATCGCTGCTTCGATGGCTCCGGGTTGCCATGGATCGCCCCGGTCGGTCGGCTCGACAAGGCCAGCGAAGGCCTGCTGCTGTTCTGCAACGATCCGCAATGGGCGGCCCTGGTCACCGATCCCGGTACCGGGCCGGACAAGACCTACCGCGTGCAGGTCGATGCGATTCCCGATCCGGGCCTGCTCGCCGCGCTGGTCGAAGGCATCGACGACGATGGCGAACGCTTGCGCGCGAAATCGGCGCTGCTGCTGCGCGCGGGTACCAGGAACGCATGGCTGGAGATCGTGCTGGACGAAGGCCGCAACCGGCAGATCCGGCGCCTGCTGGCGGCCTTCGATGTTGGCGTGTTGCGGCTGCTGCGCGTCGCGATCGGCGGGCTGGCCCTGGGCGAACTGCCCAAGGGCGGATGGCGCCTGTTGACCGATGCGGAAATCGCGGCGCTGGCCCGGCCGGCCCGGCCCTGAGACGCGTTACGCCTTCAGCACTCCGAGTTCGCGCCCGATCCCGGTGAAGGCGGCGATCGCGCGATCGAGGTGTTCGCGGGTATGCGCGGCGGAAATCTGGACGCGGATCCGCGCCTGTCCCTGCGGAACCACCGGGAAGAAGAAGCCGATCGCATAGATGCCTTCCTCGAGCAGTCGCTGCGCGAACTCCTGCGCGAGCGGCGCGTCATACAACATCACCGGGCTGATCGGGTGCACGCCGGGCTTGATGTCGAAGCCGGCTGCGGTCATCCGTTCGCGGAAATAGGCGGTGTTGGCCGCGAGCCGCTCGCGCAGTTCGCCGGCGGACGACAGCATCGCGAACGCCTTGATGCCCGCGGCCACCACGTGCGGCGGCAGCGAGTTGGAGAACAGGTACGGGCGCGAGCGCTGGCGCAGCAGCTCGATGACTTCCTTCTTCGCCGTGGTGAAACCGCCGAGCGCGCCACCCATCGCCTTGCCGAGGGTCCCGGTGAAGATGTCGATTTTGTCCAGCACGCCCTTGACTTCCGCGGACCCGCGCCCGGTCGCACCGAGGAACCCGGTGGCGTGGCATTCATCGATGTGCACCAGCGCGCCGTACTGCCTGGCCAGCGCCGTGATCTCGTCGAGCGGGGCGATGAAGCCATCCATCGAGAACACGCCGTCGCTGGTGATCATGATCGTGCCGGCACCGTCGGCCTTCGCCTGCTGCAGCTGTTTTTCCAGGTCGGCCATGTCGCAGTTGGCGTAGCGGTAGCGTTTGGCCTTGCACAGCCGCACGCCGTCGATGATCGAGGCGTGGTTGAGCGCGTCGGATATCACCGCGTCGTCCTCGCCGAGCAGGGGTTCGAACAGGCCGCCGTTGGCGTCGAAGCAGGCGGCGTAGAGGATCGTGTCCTCGGTGCCGAAAAAATCGGCGATCGTGCGTTCGAGCTGCTTGTGCAGGTCCTGGGTGCCGCAGATGAAGCGCACCGAGGCCATGCCGAAGCCGTGGCTGTCGAGCGCTGCCTTCGCCGCCGCGATCACGTCCGGGTGGTCGGCCAGGCCAAGGTAGTTGTTGGCGCAGAAGTTCAGCACCGTGCGGCCGTCCTCGAGCATGATCTCCGCCGATTGCGGCGAAGTGATGATGCGTTCGGACTTGAACAGGCCGGCGTCGCGGATTTCGTCGAGGGTTTTGGCGTAGCGGGTGGTCAGTGACATCGGATCGTGCCTTGGTAGGAGCGGCTCATGGCCGCGAGCTTTTGATCTCGGAATCGCGGGCGAAGAGCTCGCGGCTAGGAGCCGCTCCTACGAGCAGCATGCGGGCTAATTCCAGCTCAGCACGACCTTGCCGGCCTTGCCCGCTTCCATCAGGTCGAAGCCCTGCTGGAACTCGTCGACCGGCAGCTGGTGGGTCAGCACCTTGCCGAGCGGGAATCCGCCCAGCACCAGCTGCGTCATCTTGTACCAGGTCTCGTACATCCGGCGGCCGTAAATGCCGTGCAGGGTCAGGCCCTTGAAGATGATCTTGTCCCAGTCCGCGCCGGCGCCCTTGGGCATGATCCCGAGCATCGCGATCTTGCCGCCGTTGTACATGCAGTCGAGCATGTCGTTGAAGGCGCGCGGGTTGCCGCTCATTTCCAGGCCGACGTCGAAGCCTTCCATGTGCAGCTCGCCCATCACGTCCTTGAGCGAGGCGTTGCCGACGTTGACCACGCGGGTCGCGCCCATGTCGGCGGCGAGCTTGAGCCGGTAGTCGTTGACGTCGGTGACCACCACGTTGCGCGCACCGATGTGCTTGCAGATGCCGGCGGCGATGATGCCGATCGGGCCGGCGCCGGTGATCAGCACGTCCTCGCCGACCACGTCGAACTCGAGCGCGCAATGCGCGGCATTGCCGTACGGATCGAAGAACGCGGCCAGTTCCGACGGGATCTGGTCCGGGATCGGCCACAGGTTGCCGGCCGGCATGGCGATGTACTCGGCGAAGGCGCCGTCGCGGTTGACGCCGATGCCGATGGTGTTCGGGCACAGGTGCTGGCGGCCGCCGCGGCAGTTGCGGCAGTGGCCGCAGACGATGTGGCCTTCGGCGGACACGCGTTGCCCGACCTTGTAGCCGGTGACCCCGGGGCCGAGCTCGACGATGCGGCCGACGAATTCGTGGCCGATGACCAGGCCCGGCTTGATGGTGCGCTGGCTCCACTCGTCCCAGAGGTAGATGTGCAGGTCGGTGCCGCAGATCGCGGTCTTCTCGAGCTTGATCAGGACCTCGTTGGCGCCGGGCACGGGCACCGCCACCTCTTCCATCCAGATGCCCTTGCCGGGCTCGCGCTTCACCAGCGCCTTCATCGTCTGGGCCATCTGTTTTCCGCCTCGGGGGTGCCATCGCGCGGGCGACGGCGAGTGGTCGCGTGTGGGGAAATTATACGCCGCGACCCTGCACGGGCCCCGGCGGGGCATGCGCGCCGTGCCCGGAATCCGCCGCCACGCTAGACTTGCCCGACTACTTGCGCAGGAGAACAGCATGCGTCTTTCGATCCTGGCCGCCGCGATCGCGCTGGCCGGCTTCCTTGGCAGCGCCGCCGCGGGCGAGGGCATGTGGGTGCCGCAGCAGCTGCCGGAAATCGCCGGCCCGCTGAAGAAGGCCGGGCTGGAGCTGCCACCGGAGCAGCTGGCCGACCTCACCGGCGACCCGATGGGCGCCATCGTCTCGCTGGGCGGCTGCACCGCCAGCTTCGTCTCGCCGCAAGGCCTGGTGGTGACCAATCACCACTGCGCCTACGGCGGCCTGCAGCTCAATTCCACGCCGCAGAAGAACCTGATCGAGACCGGCTTCAACGCCGCGACCCGAGCCGATGAACTGTCCGCGGGCCCGAATGCGCGGATCTACGCTCTCGACTCGATCCAGGACGTCACCAGCCAGGTCAAGGCCGCGATCGCCGCCGCCGCCGATGCCGCCGGCCGCACCGCCGCGCTGGAAAACGTCGAAAAGCAGCTGGTCGCCGCCTGCGAGGCCGACGCCGGCTACCGCTGCAGCTTCTACAGCTTCTCCGGCGGCAACGCGTACCGGCTGTTCAAGAACCTCGAGATCAAGGACGTGCGCCTGGTCTACGCGCCGCCGCGCAGCATCGGCAATTACGGCGGCGAGGTCGACAACTGGATGTGGCCGCGCCACACCGGCGATTTCTCCTTCATCCGCGCCTACGTCGGCAAGGACGGCAAGCCGGCGCCGTATTCGGTGGACAACGTCCCGTACCAGCCGAAACACTGGTTGAAGGTCGCCAGCCAGCCGCTGCAGATCGGCGATTTCGTCATGGTCGCCGGTTATCCGGGCTACACCGCGCGCTACGCGCTGGCCGACGAGTTCGACGAAACCGCGCAGTGGACCTACCCGACGATCAAGCGCCATTACGAGCACCTGGTCGCGCTGGTGGAGGCCGCCGGCGCCAGGGACGAGGACATCGAGGTCATGTACGCCAGCTCGGTCAAGGGCTGGCAGAACGTGCTCAAGAACTACGACGGCCAGCTGACCGGGTTCGAGCGCATCCACGCCAGCCGGACCAAGCACGACGAGGAAGCCAAGGTGCTGGCCTGGCTGCGCGCGCAGGGCGACGCCGGCAAGGCCGCGCTCGCCGCGCACGACACGCTGCTGCAACTCCACGAGGCCGACAGCGCCACCCGCGATCGCGACCTGGTGTTCGGCCAGTTGCGCCGCACCGGCGTGATCGGTGCCGCCACCGGCCTGTATCGCCTGGCGATCGAACGGCAGAAACCCGACGCGCAGCGCGAGCCCGGTTACCAGGAGCGCGACCTGCCGGGCTTCGAGGGTTCGCTGCGGCAGATGGAGAAGCGCTACGCCGCGGCGATGGATCGCCAGCTGCAGGAATACTGGCTGCGCGAGTACGTGAAGCTCCCGGCTGGCCAGCACGTGCCGGCCATGGATGCCTGGCTCGGCGGCAACGACGAGGCCGCGATCCAGGCCGCGCTCGACAAGCTCGCCACGACGCAGCTCGGCGACGTCGACCAGCGCCTTGCGCTGCTCAAGGCCGACCGCGCCGCGTTCGAATCCAGCACCGACCCGGCGGTGCGGTTCGCGGTGGCGGTGATGCCCACGATGCTGGCGATCGAACAGCAGGAGAAGGCGCGCCAGGGCGATGCATTGCTGGCGCGTCCGGTCTACCTGCAGGCGGTGGCCGACTACAAGGCCAGCCAGGGCGAGTCGGTGTACCCCGACGCCAATTCCTCGTTGCGCATCACCTTCGGCAACGTGCAGGGCTACACCAAGCTCGACGGCAGCCGGCAGGCGGCATTCACCACGCTGGAGCAGGTCGCCGCCAAGGCCACCGGCAAGGAGCCGTTCGACGCGCCGCAGCCGCTGCTCGACGCGATCGCGGCCAAGCGCTACGGCGGCCTGGCCAGCAAGGAGCTCGGCACCGTGCCGGTCAACTTCCTCTCCGACCTGGACATCACCGGTGGCAACTCCGGATCGCCGGTGATGGACGCGCGCGGCGAACTGGTGGGCCTGGCGTTCGACATGAATTGGGAAGCGGTGGTGTCGAACTGGGTGTTCGACCCGGAAATGACCCGCATGATCTCGCTCGACGCGCGCTACATGCGCTGGATCCTGCAGGAAGTGATGCCGGCGCCGCAGGTGCTGGCGGAGCTGGGCGTGCCGGTAAAACCGTAGCCGACGGCCAATCGGGAATTCCAGACGCCGGTCGAACCTCGACCGGCGTCTTATTTGGGGTTCCTTTTTCCGAGCGCCGGGACCGTGCGGGGGAAGCCAGTGTTCCGGCCTGTGTGCGGGACACACGGTCAACTCGCCCTTCGAGTGCGGAAACCTCTGTGGGCTTCTGGGCAAGCGAGTCGGCGCTTGTAAAAAAACCGACCGAAGCGACAGACGCCAATCTCGCGAAGGCGCCGCTCGGCGGGCTGGGGGTGCGGAGAGCAGGCCAAGGATGGCCTGCGGCCCGACTTAAAGACAGGATGTCGTCAGGAGGGCGCAGCACCCCCAGCCCGCCGGGCGGTGACTCCGTCCGAAGCCGAACTCACGCCCCGACTTTTATCGGGAGGGTGCAGCACCCCCAGCCCGCCGGGCGGTGACTCCGTCCGAAGCCGAACTCACGCCCCGACTTTTATCGGGAGGGCGCAGCACCTCCAGCCCGCCGGGCGGCGACTTCTTCTGAAGCCGATCTCGCGAGGGCAAGCCCATGGATGGACTCCGCCCCACTCCCCGGAGTTGACGACAAACTCCCGTGCGAGGAAACCGCGGGAAAACCGCGGCCATGACCCTCGGCAGTTGCCCATCGGACCCGGCTGTGGCTACTGTCCATGGTTTGTTTCCAGTCTCCGGGGTAGTGTCATGCGTATCCGTTTCCTGGCCGTGGCGATCGCTGCGACCGCGTTCGCCACCGCTGCTGTTGCCGACGAAGGCATGTGGCAGCCCAGCCAGATGCCGCAACTGGCCGCGCAACTGAAGGCGCGCGGGCTGCAGATGGATCCCGCGGCGTTGTCCAACCTCGCCGGCAAGCCGCTGGACGCGGTGATCAGCCTCGGCGGCTGCACCGCCAGCTTCGTCTCGCCGCAGGGCCTGGTGGTCACCAACCACCATTGCGGCTACGGCGCCATCCAGTACAACTCCACGCCCGAGCGCGACCTGCTCGCCAACGGCTTCGTGGCCAAGGATTTCGCCGACGAATTGCCGTCGGACCCCAACGCCCGCGTCTACGTCACCCAGGACATCAGCGACGTCACCGCCAGGATCAACGAAGGCCTGGCCGCCGAGATGGACGGCAAGGCGCGCTTCGACGCGATCGACGCGCGCAGCAAGGCGCTGGTGGCCGAATGCGAAAAGCCCGGCGGCCTGCGTTGCAACGTCTACAACTTCAACGGCGGCCTGCAGTTCTCGCTGATCCGGCAGCTGGAGATCAGGGACGTGCGCCTGGTGTACGCGCCGCCGGAAGCGATCGGCAAGTTCGGCGGCGACGTCGACAACTTCGAGTGGCCGCGCCACACCGGCGACTGGAGCTTCCTGCGCGCCTATGTCGGCAAGGACGGCAAGCCGGCCGCGTATTCGAAGGACAACGTCCCGTACCAGCCCAAGAGCTGGCTGAAGGTGTCGCAGGAGCCGTTGCACGCCGGCGACTACGTGATGGTCACCGGCTACCCGGGTTCCACCAGCCGCTACCGCCTCGCCGACGAAGTCGAGAGCGCGATCCAGTGGCGTTATCCGACCTCGGTGCAGTACTTCAAGGATTACCTGGCCACCATCGAGCGCACCACCGCCGGCGACAAGGCGGCGGAACTCAAGTATGCCTCGACCGTGGCCGGCATCAACAACGCCCTGAAGCTCTACCAGGGCATGCTCGACGGTTTCGCCAAGATGAAGGATCCGGTCGGCATGAAGCGCGCGCAGGAAGACGCGCTCAAGGCCTGGCTCGGCAAGCGCGGCGCCGAGGGCGCGGCGCAGACCCGCGCGCTCGCCGCGCTGGAGCAGGAGCTGGCGGACGACAACAAGACCCGCGAGCGCGACCAGTGGTTCGGCAGCGCCGTCGGCGGCGGCCTCACCGGCACCGCGGTGCGCCTGTACCGCAACGCCATCGAACAGGCCAAGCCCGATGCCGAGCGCGAATCCGGCTACCAGGACCGCGACGCGCCGCGCATCGAAGGCGGCCTGCGCGCGCTCGACAAGCGCTACGACGCCCGCGTCGACAAGGCGCTGATGGCCTTGCGCCTGCAGCGTTACGCCAGCCAGGTGCCCGCCGACCAGCGTGTGCCCGAGCTTGACGCATGGCTCGGCATCGGCGCCGGCGACAAGGCGATCGCGGGCCTGGATGCGAAGCTCGACGCGCTATATGCGGGCTCGCAGCTCGGCAACGTCGATGCGCGCCTGGAATGGCTGAAGGCGGACAAGGCCGCAATCGAGGCTTCGACCGACCCGGCCCTGCAGTTCGCGGTGAAGCTGATGCCGGCGCTGTTGCGCTTCGAGCAGGACGACAAAGCGCGCAGCGGCCGCATCTCCGCGCTGCGCCCGCAGTACATGCAGGCGATGATCGATTTCAACCAGGCGCGGGGCAAGCCGGTGTACCCGGACGCCAACAGCTCGTTGCGCATCACCTTCGGCACGGTGCGCGGGTATTCGCCGCGCGACGGCGTGCAGATGCAGCCGTTCACCACCCTGGCCGGGATCGTCGC
>JAKFDF010000257.1:0-5243 GCA_036676275.1 Lysobacter sp. | reverse complement strand
GGATATGCGTCGGGCGCCGGATGCGGATATGCGTCGGGCGCCGGATGCGGATATGCGTCGGGCGCCGGATGCGGATATGCGTCGGGCGCCGGATGCGGATATGCGTCGGGCGCCGGATGCGGACGCCTTTGGGTGCGAATGTCCCCCGGCCTGCGGCCTCCTCCTTTATTTCGCACCCAAAGGCATCCGCATCCCGCGTTGCGAGTTGCGGAGTGGCTCACAAGAGAAAACAAGGCAAGGCTCTTCGGCAAGCCTGCGATCCGACGTCCCGGCGTGGCTGCCAGCCCTTCGGGGCGAAATCAAGGAGGAGGCCGCAGGCCGGGGGACATTCGCCCCGAAGGGCTGGCGGCCACGCCGGGGCCCGTCAGGTCGCATCGAGGCATGTAATCAGGCGACACCCACCGCTCGCGGGACGAAGAGACAAAAAAAGCCCCGCCGAAGCGGGGCTTTTTATCGTCGCACTTGCGTGTGGATCAGAAGCGGTACTGCGCCGAAATACCCAGCAGGTCGGCATGGCCGTCGAAATCGCCGACCAGTCGAACGCCGCTGGACGACGTGGTGTCGATGCTCGGGCTGTCGATCTGCACGCGCATGTAGGCCGCATCGACGCTCAGCGCCTCCGACACGTTCCAGGTCATGCCCAGGGTGTAGACCATGCGGTCGTTGTCGGGCAGGCGCGGGGTGCGGGCGGCGTCGTTGGTCGGGGTCTCGTCGAAACCCACGCCGGCGCGGAAGGTGAAGGCGTCGCTGAGATCCCATTCGCCGCCGAGCGAATAGAACATGGTGTCCTCCCAGTTGAACGGCTCGTGCGCCAGCTGGGTACCGCCGTGGCGGTAGATGTCCACCGACGCCAGCGAACTCCAGCCGGTGAGCTGCGCGTCGGCCATCAGCCGGAAGCCGTCGTTGACGTTCCACAGCACGCTGACGGTATCGGTCGCCGGAGTGTCGAGGTTGGCCCAGATCGGGCCGTTGTCGTAGGTGTGCACGCCCAGCGCGCCGAAGGTGGCGGGCACGCTCGGATCGGAATGATCGAAGGTGGCCGTGCCGGTCAGGGTGTGGTGGATCTCGGAACGGTGCGCATAGCCGATGGCGACGCTGTCGCTCGGACGGAACTGCACGCCGGCCACCCAGCCCCAGTCGTTGTCGTCGCCCTTGACCGTGGCCAGCGCGTCGGAACCCTGCGGCTGGAACGGATACGCCGGGTTGAAGCAATTGGCGGGGTTGGGCGGATTGCCGACGCACAACGCGGTGCCGAAATCGACCGCGTTGGACAGGGTGACGTCGGCGTGCTGGTAGATCAGGCCGACGCCGACCGAGAAGCGCTCGGTGAAGGCGATCGCGGCCGACATCGTCAGGTCGATGGTCTTCACGTCGGAAGTGATCGCGCTGTAGCGGCCGACCCAGCTCGGGTCGTATTCGGTCTTCAGGCCGAACGGCGCGCTGACGCTCACGCCCAGGGTGACGTTGTCCAGGCCGCCGCTGAGCGGAAACACGGCCGCCATCGCCGGGACCAGGGTGGCATCGCCCGGATCGCCGCCGTCGCCGCCATTGACCGGAGTACCGACGGCCGTGGTGGCGGTGCCGTCGAAGTCGGCGGTCAGGTCGATCACGGTGACGTCGGCCTGGAACGTGGTCTTGTCGAGGTTGGACATCGCCGCCGGGTTGTTGAGCACCACCGAAGCGTCGCCCCAGGCGACCGTGGTGCCGGCATTGGCGCGACCCATGTTCTTGACGCTGTTTTCACGGATCTGGAAGCCGGAAGCATCGGCAGAGCCGAAGGCCAGCACGCCGGCGATGCCGAGCGCCAGGGCGGTAAAGGTGTGGCGGGAAGCGGTTTGCATGTGCACGGTCTCCGGTGTGCTTGGTTGTTCGTGTCGTGGCACGGCACGGGCGACAGGACTCGCCCGCATCCGCACAGCCGGGCCCCTCCCGACGTACGACGCCGTATGCACTATAGCCTGCCTTTAACCAAATGGTAACGCCCCGTCCGGGACCGTACGGTCCCGCGGGCAAGCGTCCGGTGCCGCCGCGTGGCGGTATCTTGACGGCTCACCTCGAGACCGGCCCCGCATGTTCGTCGCCCTGCCCACCCGGATCCGCCCGAGCCTGCGCTGGGCCACCCCGCTGCTGTTCGCCGTGCTGTGGCTGGCCTACCTGTGGGCGAGCACGCGGCCGGAATCGGCGCGGCGGCTGTGGCTGCTGGACTGGGGCGCGCTGACCGGCGGCCCGGCGATCGCCGCCACCTGGCGGGCGCTGTGGTTCGACGGCCACTGGATGCGCTTGTTCAGCGCCCTGTTCCTGCATGCCGACTGGGCCCACCTCACCGGCAACCTGGTGTTCCTGCTGATCTTCGGGCTGCCGGCCGAGCGGGTGATGGGCGCCTGGCGCTTCGGGCTGCTGTTCCTGGTCGGGGGCGCCCTCGCCAACCTCGCCGCCGTGCTGGCGATCGGCACCCCGGACCGGCTGGTGATCGGCGCCAGCGGCGCGGTCTCGGCGGTGATCGGCGCCTACCTGGCGCTGTTCCCGCGGGCCAGGCTCGGCGTCGTGCTGCCGCTGGGGCTGTTCCTGGAATTCGTGCGCGCGCCGGCCCCGTTGCTGATCGGGATCTGGGCGCTGCTGCAGGTGGTATTCGCCTACATCGGCCCGGCGTTCGGCGCGGTGGCCTGGATCGCGCACATCGCCGGCTTCGCCTTCGGCGTGCTGTTCGCGCTGTTCGTGCGCGCGGCGATCGCCAGGCGGCTGCGCAGGCAGCGCGGGTACTGACGCCGCGCACGATCCGCCACGCCGCTTCCGTCCTTCCGGGCCGACACGTCCCGTTGCGTCTCCTGCTTGCGTGGGACGGATGGGCGGATGAGGGCCGCCCGTCGCCGGATCGGCAACAACCACGCGCACCCGCCGCCCACACGGCCTCCCGGCTAGAATCCGGCCATGGCCAAGCCGCTCTACAAAGTCACCTTCCTCAACCACGGCCGCGTCTACGAGCTGTATGCGCGCCACGTCGCCTCCAGCGCGCTGTGGGGCTTCACCGAAGTGGGCGAGCTGGTGTTCGACGTGCGCGACGGCGTGCTGGTCGATCCGACCGAAGAACGCCTGCGCGACGAATTCGGCAACACCCGGGTCCTGCACCTGCCGATGCAGGGCGTGATCCGGATCGAGGAGGTCGCCAGGAAAGGCGCCGCCGCGATCCGCGACGCCGATACCGGCGAGAAGGTGGTGACGCCGTTCCCGCTGCCGGCCAAGCCGCGCCCCTGACCGCCTACGGTATCCGGCAGACGAAAAAGCCGGAGGGAGCCTGCGCCCCCTCCGGCCGGAAGGTCTGTCGCGTCCGTGCCGCATCCGGCCGGGAACCAATCCCGACCGGATGCCGCGGCGTCAGAAGGTGATGCTCCAGGTATCGATGTAGCCGGTTTCCCCAGTGACCGAGTCCACCACCCGCAGTTTCCAGGTCCCGTTCAACGGCTCGTTCGACAGGTTCACCGAGTAGGTCGCGATCACGTTGTCGGCCGTGTCCCTCAGCCTGCGCGCCTTGAGGCGGTACTTGCTGTTGTCCGGGGCGACCAGCGTGACCGTCAGCTGCCCGCGATTGCTGTGCAGGATCTCGACATGCACCGGGGTACTGGACGGGGCGTTGCCGCTGCGCCCGGACACCGCGATCGGGCTGTTGGCCATGCCGCGATCGGGGATGCTGTAGTCGTTGTTGTTGGTGTAGGTCTGCGCGCCGCCGCCGCCGCAGGCCAGGCCGACGACCGCGAACGCGGCCGCGACGTCGGTCGCGTCGTAGCCATTGTCGGTCGCGGCCTGCTCGACCTTGCAGGCACCGCCGGCCATGGTCTCGTTCGGCACCCAGTAGTCGCGGTTGGCATTGGCGAACGCGCGGAACGCCGACTCCACGTCCCAGCCCGCGGTCGTCGCCAGGGCCCAGAAGGCCTTGTTGTAGATGCCGGAGCTGTAGTGGACGTCGATGTTGTCGTTGTAGTCGGCGAAGTTGTCGATCGAGATGCCGTCCAGCGGCGGGTCGTACATGTAGCGCAGGGCCTCGCCCGGCGCCTTGAAGATCTCCGCGCCCACTTCGAAATCCGCGGCGCCGCGGAAGAACATGTCGGCCGCTTCGCCGGCCATGTCCGAGAACGCCTCGTTCATGCCGCCGGACTGGTTGTCGTAGATCAGGCCCGAGTTCTGCTCGGTGTAGCCGTGCGAGACCTCGTGCGCGGAGACGTCCAGGCCGACCAGCGGATAGAACGTGCTGCCGCCGTCGCCGAAGGTCATCGACGCACCGTCCCAGAACGCGTTCTGGTAGGCGGTGCCGTAGTGCACCTTCATCGTCAGCTGGAAGGTCAGCGGCGCCTCGCCGAGGTAGTCGGCGTACATGTTGTAGACCACGCCGCCGAAGAAGTGCGCGTCGTTGATCGGCGAGAACGCGCCATTGATGGCCTTGTAGGTGTTGCGGAAGCAGCTGTACACGAACGGCGTGTTGTTGCTGTTGCCGCCCGGGCCGTCGAGGTCGATCGAGCGGACGTTGGCGTTGTTCATGGTGCAGCTGGAGCCGCTGACCGCCACGTCGTTGAAGCCGTAGTCGGTGCCGTACTCGTACTGGCCGGTCTTGTTGTTGCCGCCGGGGCCGGTGCCGACCAGGTCGGAGGTCAGGCCTTCCCAGCGCTTGAGGACCTTGCCGGTGTCGGCGTCGAGGATCAGCTGCGGGCGGGTGGGCGATCCGCCGGCGACGGTGTCGGCGAAGAAATCGACCACGTAGCTCATGTGGGCGCGGTTGCCGGCGTCGACGTAGATCATCTGCCGCACTTTCTCGTTGCGGGTGCGCATCGCGGTCACGCGGTTGCCGAGCGCGGCGCGCTTGGCGAGCACCAGCGCCGTGCTCTTGGCGAGCCGCGGCTTGGTCGCCGGCAGCTCGCTGGCCAGGCCCGTCACCATGCGCCCGTACAGCAGCCGCACCGCGCCGTCCTTCTTCTCGCTGACGATCACGTGCTCGCCGAACACCGGGATGCCGCGGAAGGTCTGCTGGTAGCGATAGTTGCGGGCGCCGTTGCCGGCAATGGCCGCCTGCCTGAGCGCGACCAGGCCCGACTCGCGATCCATGCCCAGCATCCGCGCATGGCGCTGGCTGGTGGTTCCGGCGACCAGCGCCTTCTGGCTGTTGACCTTGGCGACGTTCAGGCCATGCAGGTCGACACGGTTGGCGGCGTAGGCCGGAACCAGGACCAGCGACGACAACGCGACCGTGATCGCGG
>JAKFDF010000256.1:0-7880 GCA_036676275.1 Lysobacter sp. | reverse complement strand
TGTGCATGGGTTCGGGGCCGGCGGGCGCGCTGCCCTGCGCGGCGGACGGCGGGGCACAGCCCTGCAGGGCCAGGGCCAGCAGTGCGAGCAATGCAATCGGGAAGGTTTTCATGTGATCTCCGTAGCCAGGATCGGATGTGCCAAACCGGGAAGCGTCAGAACCAGGTGCGCAGGCCCACGACCAGGCGGGTGTCGCCGGCGCTTTCGCCCCCGGCCCGCCGCAGGTCGGCGGTGCGGCCGAAGGCGCGTTCATGGACCACGCCGACATAGGGCGCGAACCGGCGGGTGAACTCGTAGCGAAGCCGCAGTCCCGTCTCGACGGTACCCAGGCCCGAGCCGATGCCGCGTCTCGCGTCGTCCCTGCCGAAGACGTTGACCTCCACCTGCGGCTGCAGGATCAGCCGATTGCCGAGCAACACGTCGTACTCGGCCTCGATCCGGGCTTCGCCCTGCCCCGACGGCCCGATGTAGGCGGTCGCCGACACCTCGAACTTGTAGGGAGTCAACCCGATCACGCCGATCGCGAAGAAGTCGCGTGACGCGCCCGGCTTGAAATCGTGGCGGATGCCGGCGACCAGGTCCCACCAGGGGCTGATGGCGTGCCCGTACAACGCTTCGAGATCGGCCGAATGCAGGCCGCCTTCGAGCTGCTCGCCTTCGCTGCGCAGCCACAGGCGGTCCAGGTCGGTGCCGACCCAGCCCTGCCCTTCCCAGGCCAGTCCTGTTCCGGGGTTGGCGTCCCAGCCCTCCAGGCGGTTGAACTGCAGGTAGCTGTAGATCCCGTTGTCGTGCACCGGATGGTCGGTGGGCGGCGGTATCGCGGCCGCGCGGTCGGCGTCGGTGATCTCCGGGACCGGCGTGGTCGGCTGGCCCGCGGCGGCCGTGGGCATGGCGTCCATGTCGTGCCCCATCGCCGCGTGGTCCATCGCGGCATGATCCATTGCCGCTGCCGGGCTGGCGGGCGTTGCCGCAGTGGCGGGCTGCGCATCGGGCGTCGGTTCCGGCGTCGTCGGCATCGGCATCGTCGAGTGATCGGCCACCTGCGCCAGCGCAACGAGCGGGAACAGGACCAGGGCGATCGCGGCGCCCGATATTCCGACGCGCCAGGATTGGGCGCATGCGTCCATGGCGCTCATTCCTCCACCGACACTTGCCGCATCATGCCGGCTTCCATGTGGTACAGCAGGTGGCAGTGGTAGGCCCATTGCCCGAGCGCATCGGCGCGCACTCGGTAGCTGCGCCGGCTGCCCGGCGGCATGTCGATGGTGTGCTTGCGCACGTGGAAGTTGCCGCCCTCGTCCTCGAGGTCGCTCCACATGCCGTGCAGGTGGATCGGGTGGGTCATCATGGTGTCGTTCACCAGCACGATCCGCAGCCGCTCGCCGTAGTTGAATCGCAACGGCTCGACGTCGGAGAACTTCCGGCCGTCGAAGCCCCATGCGAACTTCTCCATGTGCCCGGTCAGGTGCAGTTCGATGTCGCGGCCCGGGTCGCGGCCGTCGGGGTCCTGGAACGTGCTGCGCAGCATCGCGTAGTTCAGCACCGTGCGGCCGTTGTCGCGCAGGCCGATGCCGGGATCTTCGAGCTTGGGGACCGGCGCCATCGTCTGCATGTCGACCAGCGGATTGCCGGTTTCGCTGGCCGGATGCTGCTGCATCCCCGCCATCGCGTGGCCGCCGTGATCCATGCCGGCCATGTCGTGTCCGCCCTGCCCCATCGCGCCATGCCCCATGTCCGCCATCGACAGGATCGGCCGCGGATCCAGCGCCGGCACCGGCGCGCGCAGCCCCTCGCGCACCGCCAGCGTGCCGCTGACGTAACCGGTGCGGCCCATGTCCTGGGCGAAGATGGTGAAGGCGTCCTGGCCGGACGGCTCGACGATGACGTCGAAGGTCTCCGCGGTGGCGATCCGGAACTCGTCCACGGTCACCGGATGCACGTACTGGCCGTCGGCGGCGACCACGGTCATCTTCAGGCCGGGGATGCGCACGTCGAAGTGGGTCATCGACGAACCGTTGATGAAGCGCAGCCGGACCTTTTCGCCGCCGCGGAACAAGCCGGTCCAGTTGCCGAGCGCCGTGGTGCCGTTCATCAGGTAGGTGTAGGTATTGCCGTTGACATCCGACAGGTCGGTCGGCGTCATCCGCATCCGCCCCCACATGCCGCGATCGGCCAGTGTTGCCCGCAACCCCTCTTTCGAGGCGTCGCGGACGAAATCGCCGACGGTGCGCTTGTGGTAGTTGTCGTGGTCCGACATCTTCTTGAGCCGCGCGAACAACGCGGTGGGATCCAGGTCGGTCCAGTCGGTGAGCATCACCACGTAGTCGCGATCGAACGCGAATGGCGCCGGCTCGAGCGGATCGATCACCAGCGGGCCATAGAGACCGGCCTGTTCCTGGAACGCGGAATGGCTGTGGTACCAGTAGGTGCCCGCCTGCCTGACCGTGAACCGGTAATGGTAGGTCTCGCCGCGACCGATCCCCGCGAAACTCAATCCCGGCACGCCGTCCATGTTGGCGGGCAACAGGATGCCGTGCCAATGGATCGAGGTCTGGTGGCCGTGGATCGAACCCGGCGGCAGTGCGTTGGTCACCCGCAGGTTGACCGTCGTGCCTTCGCGCCAGCGCAGCAGCGGCGCCGGCAGCGAGCCGTTGACGGTGACGGCGGTACGCGTGCGCCCGGTGAAGTTCATCGGGGTTTCGCCGATCCGCAGGTCGAACTCGGTGCCCGACAGCACGCCGGGCTGGCCAGGCGTGCCGATCGCCCAGGCAGGCCTGGGCCAAAGGCCGAGGCCGGCGATCGCGCCGCCGGCGGCGATGCCTTGCACGAAGCGGCGGCGCGATGGCACGCGTGGCCGGTCGTGATCGAAATCCGATGACATGGGAACCTCCATTCCAGCGTCGGGTGTCGACCGGCGCCAGGGCGCCGGTGCATGCGGCACGCTCGCGTTGCGGGCTTGGCGAGAGTGCAGCGAACAGGCGCCTTGCGGCGCGTCGGGACGCCTAGCCGATCGGAGGTCGAATCAAGTTGGGCAACGCCGGAGTGCCATGGGCCAACGGCAGCCAGTCCGTGGCAAGGCGATGGCGGATCCGTCCGATCCCGGTCGCGGGCGCCGGCAGCGCGGCATGGCTTGCATGCACGCAGGCGCAACTGCATGCGCCCGGCGTGCAGCAGTCCGAAGGGGCTTGCCCGGTCGCGTCGGGCGCGGGCGTCGCCGGCGTCGGATCACCCGCCACCGCGGCCGCGGCATGCCGATGGTGGTCGCATGGCACGCCTTCAGGCGACGGATTGGCATGTGCGGCCATCGGTGCCGCCTGCGCATCGACCTGGCCCATCGGCACATGGGGCGACGCCGCGGCAGGCGCGACCGCGTTCAAGACGAGGGCGAGGCTGAGCAGCACGCGCGACAGGAATGGGCGGACGGGCATGCGGCTACTCTAACCGGGAGCGCGGCGCAGTGGATACCGCATCCGTGACCCCGGACCCGGCTCAAGGCTTCAGCGCGAACTCCCGCGCGCGGTGATGGGCGGGGCTTCGCCTTCCTGGCTTGCGACCCGTGCCGCGGCGCTGCCGTTGGACGTGTCCACGCCCATGAGGCCATGGGCGAAGCGGAAGCTGGCGGTCTGGTAGTAACGCACGGCCTGTTCGGCCAGCGCGGGCTCCAGGGCGATCTGCGGCTGCTCGCGGTCGTCGACATAGTCCGGCCGCACCTCGCGCACCGTCCGGTTGGGGCCCAGTTCGATGAGGCGGTCGTGGCTGAGGTAGCCCAGCTGCTGGTAATTGCCGATGAACGCGCGCTCGCGTCCGGGCTCCAGCGCGAACACGTCCTGGCCGTAGAAGCGGCTGCTGTAATCGAAGCCGAGCAGTCCGAGGACCGTCGGCGGGATGTCGATCTGGCTGATCATCCGCCCCACCCTCCCGGGCGCGATGTTCGCGGGCGAATAGACCCACAACGGAATGTGGTAACGGAATGTCGGCAGCGTGGCGATCCCGCCGCTGGACGCGCAATGGTCGGCGGTGATCACGAACACCGTGTCGGCGAACCACGGCTTGTCGCGCGCACGTTCGATGAAGTCGCCGATCGCCCAGTCGGTGTACGCCACCGCGCTGTCGCGCTCGCCCTGCGGATAATCCACCCGGCCCTGCGGGAACGTGTACGGGCGATGGTTGGAGGTGGTCATGATGTGGGCGAAGAACGGAGTGCCACCGGCATGCAGGCGGTCGAATTCGCCCAGCGCCATCGTGTACAGGTCCTCGTCGGCCACGCCCCAGATGTTGGCGTGGTGGATGGCCTTGTCCGGGATGCTCTCGCGGTCCCTGATCAGGTAGCCGTTGTGGGCGAAGAAATGATTCATGTTGTCGAACGCGCCGTAGCCGCCATACAGGAATTCCGACACGTAACCCTGGCGGTTGAACACGCTGGCCAGGCTGAACAGGCCTTCGTTGTGCGGGCGCTTGACGATCGATTCCCCGGGCGTCGGCGGCACCGACAGCGACAGCGCCTCCAGCCCGCGCACGGTGCGGGTGCCGGTGGCGTAGAGGTTGTCGAACACCAGGCTCTGCCTGCCGAGCGCATCGAGGCGCGGCGTGAGGTCGCGGTTGCCGCCGAAATCCCTGGAGAAGCTCGCCGACAGGCTCTCGACGCTGATCAGCACGACGTTGAGCCGCCGTTGCGGGCGATGGGCGTGGATGCGGCGGGTGATGTCGTAGGGGTTGTCGCTGGCGAAGCTGCTGTCCGGCGACTTGAGTTGCGCGCGCAGGCCTTCGAAGGCCTCGCGGCCCGGCTCGCTGCGATAGAACTTCGCGTAGTCGATGCTGGCGCTGCGGTAGGCGGCGAAGAACTGGTAGATGCCGTTGCCGGCGAGCGCGTTGACGTACTCGTTGTCGGAGCGGTTCTTCATGTCGGCATCGACCAGCCAGGTGCCGAGCACGGTGGCCGCCAGCCATGCCAGCGTGACCAGGCCCCGGCGGCCGAAGCGCATGCCGTCGCCGGATTGCGGCAACAGCCAGCGTCGTCCCCACCAGCACGCGGCGCAGGTCGCGGCGAACAGCACCGCCAGGATCGCCGGCACCGGATAGGACTCGCGGATGTTGCCGATCACCTCGGTGGTGTATACGAGGTAGTCGACGGCGATGAAGTTGAAGCGGGTCTGGAACTCCTCCCAGAACGTCCACTCCGCGACCGCGATGAACAGGCAGGCGGCGACCAGCAGCCAGCCCAGCGCGGCCACCGGCCAGCGCCCGCGACGCGCATCGAACCAGCGCCGCGGCAACAGCCACAGCAGCAATACCATCGGCCAGGCGAAATAGACGAAGGTCAGCAGGTCGTATCCCAGGCCGATGCCGAACACCGACAGCCAGTGCCCCGCGGACGGCGCGACGCCGACGCCGGCCCGCACCAGCAGCACCAGCCGGGTCAGGGTCGATACCGCCAGGAACACCCCCAGCAGCCAGGCAAGCGGGCGGTATCGCGTGGGACACGGGCGCGGCGGCATCGGCAATTCCATGGCGGGGGCGCGTGACTCGACGCGACTGACACGCAGCTTGGCGGCTGCGCGGTAAGCTGTTCTCAGGCGAATCTGAGCCGTGTGTTAATCCGCATCGCAATGCCACGCCACCCTTTCCCGCCGGCAGCCGGCCACCCTCCGACATGACGCCCACCGCAAGCGCGCCGATCGCCAGGGTCCTGATCGTCGAGGACCAGCACGACATCGCCGCCAACATCTGGGACTTCCTGGAGCGCCGTGGCTACGAGGTCGACCACACCGGGGATGGCGCTTCCGGGCTGATGCACGCGATGCGCGGCAACTTCGACGTGATCGTGCTCGACCTCGGCCTGCCGCGGCTCGATGGCCTGGAGCTGTGCCGGCGCCTGCGCGAAGCCGGGCGTGGCACGCCGGTGTTGATGCTGACCGCGCGCGACACCCTGGACGACAAGCTCAAGGGCTACGCCGAGGGCGCCGACGACTACATGGTCAAGCCGTTCGAGCTCAAGGAGATGGAAGCGCGCCTGCGCGCCCTGCTCCGCCGCGCCCACCCGCCGAGCGACGCGGCGCTGGCCGTGGGCGAGCTGCGCTTCGACCCGGCATCGATGATCGCCACGCGCGCCGGCCGTTCGATCCCGCTGACGCGCGCGCAGGCGGCGATCCTGGAACTGCTGATGCGCCGTTCGCCCGGGGTGGTCCCGCAGGGCGCGCTGATGGAGCGGGTCTGGCCGCGGCACGATGGCGACGCGCGGGCGTTGCACACGCATATCTACGAACTGCGCGCGCTGGTCGACAAGCCGTTCGACGGCGGCCTGATCCAGACCGTGCACGGCATCGGCTACCGGCTGGTCGGCGGCAATGCTTAGGCGCGCGCTGGCCTTGCCGCTGCGGATGCGGGTGACCCTGCTGTTCATCGTGCTGGGGCTGGTGATGAGCGTGCTGTTCGCGGCGATGGTGACGTTCATCGCGGAGCGCTACGAGCACCTGCTGGTCGAGGAAATGCTCAGCAGCCAGGCCGAGGACTACACCCGGCGCCTGCGCAGCGAACCCGATGCGATCCTGCCGCGCAGCAGCCGCCTGAGCGGTTACGTGCGCCGCAAGGACGGCAGCGGCCAGGTACCCGACGCGCTGGCGGCGTTGCCTCCCGGGGTGCACGAGTCGCTGCACGAGGACGAGGACGGCCTGCACATGGCGGTCTTCGATACCGATGTCGGCCGGCTCTATTTCGTCATCGACATTTCGGACATCGAGCGCGTGGAGCGCTACATCCATGCGGTGCTGGCCGCGGTCGTGGTGCTCGGCACGCTGGTCGGCGCCTGGCTAGGATGGCTGTTGTCGGGTGTGGTCGTCGGCCCGGTGCGGCGGCTGGCCGACGTGGTCGAAGGCTTGCCCACCGCTCCGGCACGCACCGGGCTGGCCAGCGGCCTGCCCGGCGACGAACTCGGGCGCCTGGCCAAGGCGATCGACGATTACCAGGCCCGGCTCGTGGACGCGCGCGATGCCGAACGCAGTTTCTTCGCCGATGCCAGCCATGAATTGCGCACCCCGGTGGCCGTGGTGCGCGGCGCCACCGAACTGCTGATCGAGGACGCCGCCGAACTGCCGGCGTTGCGACCGCGCCTGCAACGGCTGGAACGCGGCGTGCGGCAACTGGCGGAACTGCTCGATGCGCTGCTAGGACTGGCCCGGGGCCGTGTCGGTGCCAGCGAAACCGTCGCCCTGCGCGGCTGGTTCCGCGATCGCCTCGCGGCTGCCGACGCGACCCGCGACGGCTGCCTGCAGGCGCAGGTCGATGGCCATGGGGATCCGGTGCGGACCTTGCCGGTGCACGAAGCCGCGCTGGTGCTGAACGGAATCGTGCGGCGGCTGGTGCCCGCCGGCATCCGCGGGCAACTGCTGGCCCACGTCGGCGATGGAGAAATCACGCTCGAGTTCGTTGCCCTTGATGCGGATGCCGATGCGGCACCCGCCGCGCCGGGCAAAGGCGATCGCGGTCTCGGCATGACCCTGGTCGGCAGGCTCGCCACGCACATCGGTTGGCGGCTGGAAGAGGACTCGACGCGGCGGTTGGTGCGGATCCACCTGCCGGCCGATGCGCCTGCCGTCGATCCAGGCATGCGTGCGGCTTGACGCTACCGGAGGCTGGCGGATAAACTTTCCCGCTTTCCAGCGCGTGGGGCCATAGCTCAGCTGGGAGAGCGCTACAATGGCATTGTAGAGGTCGCCGGTTCGATCCCGGCTGGCTCCACCAACCTGCGGAACCCGTTGCAACGACCCGGCCACGGCCGGGTTTTTGAACGCCACGATCCATGCACCATGTCCCCATCGTCTAGAGGCCTAGGACACTGCCCTTTCACGGCGGCGACAGGGGTTCGAATCCCCTTGGGGACGCCA
>JAKFDF010000255.1:0-1905 GCA_036676275.1 Lysobacter sp. | reverse complement strand
CGTCTTCACCGCCGCGTCCAGGTCGGCCGCGGTCAGGTCGGCTTCCTTCGCCTTGGCGATGTCCTCGAGCTGCTTGCGGGTGACCTTGCCCACCTTCTCGGTGTTCGGGCGCTTGGAGCCGGACTGGACGCCCGCCGCCTTCTTCAACAGCACCGTGGCCGGCGTGCTCTTGGTGATGAAGGTGAAGGTACGGTCCGAATACGCGGTGATGATCACCGGAGTCGGCAGGCCCGGCTCCAGCTTCTGCGTGGCGGCATTGAACGCCTTGCAGAACTCCATGATGTTGAGGCCGCGCTGGCCGAGGGCAGGGCCCACCGGCGGCGACGGATTGGCCTGGCCGGCCTTGACCTGCAGCTTGATGTAACCGACGACTTTCTTTGCCATTGCTCACTGCTCCTGCGAGTGCGAACGCCTTGCGGCTCCTCGCTTGCTTGCCGGCACGAACCGCTCGTGCCTGCGAATTCCTGCCCTTGGCTAGGCCTTCTCGACCTGCCCGAACTCCAGTTCAACCGGCGTCGAACGCCCGAAGATCAGTACCGCCACCCGCAGGCGGCTCTTCTCGTAGTTGACTTCCTCGACCACGCCGTTGAAATCGTTGAACGGCCCGTCGACCACGCGCACCATCTGGCCGGCCTCGAACAGCACCTTCGGCCGCGGCTTCTCGACACCCTCCTGGACACGGTCCAGGATCGCGGCGGCCTCGTCGTCGCGAATCGGCAACGGCTTGTCGGCGGTGCCGCCGATGAAGCCCATGACCTTCGGCGTTTCCTTGATCAGGTGCCAGCTCTCGCTGTCGATCCGCGGGATGCCGCCCTCGTCGTGGGTGACGATCTGCACCAGCACGTAGCCGGGGAAGAACTTGCGCTCGGAACGGCGCTTTTGTCCTGCGCGCATTTCGACCACTTCCTCGGTCGGCACCATCACGTCGCCGAAACGGTCTTCCATGCCGGTGCGCACGATGCGGTCGCGCAGGGCCTGGGCCACCGACTTCTCGAAACCCGAATAGGCGTGCACGACATACCAGCGCTTGTTCGCGTCCGGCCTGGTGGTGCCCGTATTGTTGTCTTGTGTTTCCATCAACCTGCTGCTCCAGCTGTCAGGTGCATCCGTCAACGTGCCAGGAACCACTTCACCGCGGTCTGCACGATCACGTCGAAGAAGGCCAGCACCAGGCTGATCAGGATCACCACCGCGATCACCACCCAGGTCGAACGCGTCGCTTCCTGGCGCGTCGGCCACACCACCTTGCGCAGCTCGAAACGCGCTTCCGAGAGGAACTCGCGGGTCTGCGCGCCCTTGTGGCTGGTGAGGAACACGACCGCGCCGCCGACCACGCCGCCGATCACCGACAGCACCCGGGCGACGTTGGGCCACTGGCCATCGAAGTAGAACCAGGCGAACAGGCCCGCCAGTATCAGCGCGATCGCCAGCGCGTACTTCATCAGGTCGCCGGAAGTCGCGGCGGCTTTGGATTGTTCGACCTTGCTGTTCACGTGATGCGAGTCCCTCGCAAGAGCCCGCACATCCTGTGTGGACTTCTCAATTTCTTTATCCAGTTGGACGACAATCCCGCCGTCCTGCTTGATTTGTGGCACGCCAGGAGGGACTCGAACCCCCAACCTGCGGTTTTGGAGACCGCTGCTCTGCCAATTGAGCTACTGGCGTATCTAGATTTTCCTGCTTTCCGAAAATGGCAACGGCGGCTCGCGCCGCCCTGCCGTCCTTCTGCCTTCAATTCCTCTTCAATGGTGCAAGAAAACTTGAAGCTGGTTCCCCGCCTGGGCGGGGCTGGCGCACCCGGCAAGGGCGTCCGCGCGAGCGCGGACGCGCCGCCGCGTCACTTGATGATCTTGGCCACCACGCCGGCGCCGACCGTCCGGCCGCCCTCGCGGATCGCGAACCGCA
>JAKFDF010000254.1:0-2339 GCA_036676275.1 Lysobacter sp. | reverse complement strand
CAGCCGTCGGGCTTGGTGATGCTGAAGTCGGTCACCTGCGGTCCGGCGGCCACCGACTTGTCCTGGGTGTCGACCACCTGGCCGTCCTGGAAGCTCCACTTGGCGGTGAGGTTGCCGGCGGTGCCGCCGTCGGTGGCGACCGAGGCGTGGATGGTGTCGGTCTTGGCGAAGCTGGTCATCGGCGCGACAACGCGGTTGTCGCTGCCGACGGCATTGCCGAGGTCGACCGTGGTCACCGTCATGGCCGCCGGTGCCGGCGCCGGAACCGGCTCGGCCGGTGCCGGGGCGGGCTCGCTGGCCGGTGGCGGCGTGGCGGCCGTGGTGTCGGCGGCTTTCTTGCAGCCGGCCAATGCGAGGCTGGCGAACAGGGCGGCCGCGATCGCGGCATGCAGTGGGTTGCGGGTCATGGGGGTTCTCCGGTGGAGGGGGGTCAATCGTCGATGGCGGGGAGCTTGAGCACCTGGCCGGGCTGGATCAGGTCGGGGTTGTCGAGCTGGTCGCGGTTGGCTTCGAAGATCGCGTGCCACCGGCTGGCCTTGCCGTAGTGGCGGTGGGCGATCGCCGAGAGCGTGTCGCCCTTCTGCACGGTGTAGCTCTGTTCACCGGCCCCGCCGCCGCCGGGCACGGTATCGACCCGGCCCTGGACATTGGAAAAGTCCGGCGTGCCGCTGGCGCCGCCGCCACCGCTGCCTCCCGGAACGGTGTCGACATGGCCGCGGACATTGGAGAAATCCGGCGTGCCGCTGCCGGTGCGGGCGCTCTTGCTCGGTCGCAACGACAGGTCGTTGGGATCTTTCGGATTCTGCGGGGACATCGTGCCGATCTCCTGCGCCGTATTGGCTGGCGCAGGCTCCCATGCCGCGTGTTAAGGATGCATCGTGCCGGCGTGAAGCCGCTGGCGCGTCGCGGGCCGCTGGATCACTGCCGCAAGTCGCGTCCGGACGGGGGCGCTTCGAGGCCGGGCGTCGCGCGCCACGGATTGATGTCGAGGCCGCCGCGCCGGGTGTAGCGCGCTTCCACCCACAGCCACTGCGGCCGGCAGCGGGCCATCAGGTCGACGAAGATCCGTTCCACGCACTGTTCGTGGAATTCGGCGTGGTCGCGGAACGAGACCAGGTAGCGCAACAGTCCGGCATGGTCGATGCGCGGCCCGCGATAGCCGATGCGCACGCTGGCCCAGTCCGGTTGCCCGGTCACCGGGCAATTGGACTTGAGCAGGTCCGAGCGCAGGGTTTCGGAGGCGGTGTCGTGCTCGCTGCGCAGGAATTCCGGGTTCGGCGGGCCGTACTGGTCGATGGCGATGTCGAGGCTGTCGAGCGGGAACGCGCCATCGGCTGCCGCCCATGCCGGCAAGCCGTCGGCCACCGCCACCGCGCCGCCGGCGGCCCGCGACAGGTCGTCGGCGATCCGCGCGCGCACGGCCGCGGCCGTGTCGAAGCGGGTGGCATTGAACGAGTTGAGGTAGAGCTTGAGCGACTTGGATTCCACCAGCCATGGCGAATCGGCCGGCACCGTGATCGTCGCAGTCGCGGCTTGCGGCTTGCCGCGCGGATCCAGCCACGACAGTTCGTAGGCGTGCCAGCGATCGAGTCCGACGAACGGCACGGCGTCGTCGCGCAGGCCCAGCGCGGTCCGGCCCTGCGCGCGCGGGATCGGGAACAGCAGCGTGGCGTCGTAGCCGCTCGGATAGGCGACGTGGCGGCCCAGCGGGGCGGCGTGCGCGGTCATGGCGCGATTCTAGCTTGCCGGCCGCATGGTCAGCCGCGATGTTCCTGCGCCAGGTACTCGGCCGAGCGCATCTCGATCAGCCGCGACACCGTGCGTTCGAAGGCGCCGGCCAGGCGTTCGCCGGCGTACAGCCCGGGCGGCGGCGCGGCCGCGGTGCACACCAGGTTGACGTGGCGGTCGTAGAGCTCGTCGACCAGGGTGACGAAGCGGCGCGCGGCATCGTCGCTGCGCGCGTCCAGCACCGGGATGCCGCCGAGCAGCACGGTGTGGAATTCGCGCGCGATCTCGATGTAGTCGCCGGCCGCGCGCGGCCCCTCGCACAGCGCCGCGAAATCGAACCAGGCCATGCCGTCGCAGCGCGCGCGCACCGCGATCCTGCGGCCGTCGAGTTCGATGCTGCCGTTGCGGTGGGAGCCGTCGCCACCGAGTTCGTGCCAGCGCGACTCCAGCCAGGCGTCGGACTCCGCGTCCAGCGGTTGCCGGTACACCGGCGAGCGGGTCAGCGCGCGCAGCCGGTAATCCCGCGGGCTGTCCAGGTGCAGCACCGCGCAGTGGCGCTCGATCGAGGCGATCGCCGGCAGGAAGCGCGCGCGCTGCAGGCCGTCGTGGTA
>JAKFDF010000253.1:0-1662 GCA_036676275.1 Lysobacter sp. | reverse complement strand
CCTGTTGACAGGCTAGACCGACCGGTCTATTAGTGCCTCCCATGACCCACGCCACCAAGCAACAGCTGATGGAGCACGGCATCGGAGCGCTGCTGCGCCACGGCTACAACGACCTGGGCATCGCAGCGCTGCTCGAGGCCACCGATACCCCCAAGGGCTCGTTCTACCACCACTTCCGGTCCAAGGAGGACTACGCCCTGCAGGTCATCGACCTGTACATGCAGGACGTGCACGCCGGACTCGACGCCTGCCTGGGCGATGCCAGCCGGTCGCCGCTGCAGCGCATCCGCGACTTCTTCGAA
This sequence comes from Lysobacter sp., assembly GCA_036676275.1. Lineage (GTDB taxonomy): Bacteria > Pseudomonadota > Gammaproteobacteria > Xanthomonadales > Xanthomonadaceae > Cognatiluteimonas. The sequence goes on along the minus strand of JAKFDF010000253.1, from coordinate 1,360 downwards.
GCCAGCGAAGAAAAGTACCGAACCCAGGGCTACATGGGCTGCCTGCTCGGCGGCCTGGGCCAGGAGCTTTCGGGCGTCAGCGAGGTGTTCCGCCACAAGGTGCAGCAGTGCCTGGACCAGATCGCGGCCCGTCTCGCCGACTGCCTGCGTGAAGCGGTCGCGCGCGCCGAACTGCGCGCCGACGCGAACCCGGAAAAGCTCGCCGCGCTGCTGGTCGATTGCTGGGAAGGCGCGGCCCTGCGCACGCGCCTGCGCCGCGACCCGGCGCCCCTGCACGACATGCTCGACTTCTATTTCGCCGCCGTCTCGGCCGGCCTCAACCAGGAGAAGTGACCATGCGGATCCAGAAAAACGACGTCCCGGTGCGGATCGATGTCCCCGGCGCGATCGCCCGCCAGCAACTCGGGTTCGGCGACGCCAGCGGCTACGGCACCTTCAGCGGCGAGTACTTCTCGCTCGGCGCCGGCACCGACATCGCGCCCCTGCTGCAGGGTCTGCAGGACGACCTGTGCCAGACCCCGCACTGGGGCTACCTGCTGCAGGGAAGACTCGCGGTGACCTACGGCGATGGCGAGCAGGAAACCATCGACGGCGGCGACCTCTTCTATTGGCGCCCCGGGCACACGGTCAAGGTCGACGAGGATGCCGAAGTGGTTCTCTTCAGCCCGCAACACGAGCACAGCCAGGTGATCGAGCACATGAAGCGGAAGATGGCGGGCTGAGAACTGGAACAGAAGCAGATCGTCACGGACGGCCGTACGTCGACCGGACAGCCTCCTTGATCCGCTGTTGATGCCTGACGTCGCGCTCCAGCGTGCCCGCGTTGGCAATGACCTGTTGCGCGAAGAGTTCACTGAGTCGCTTTCCGTCTGCCTCCGTGGCTGCGAAGAACGCCTCGCACGACGCCAGGTCGGCCTGGCACAGGGTCCGCGTTTCCATGACGAGCGCGCCGTCCCGCATCATCAGCACCCGCTTGATTGCCGACGGATACGCCGGGGCATTGAATGGCGCGAATGTCCAGATCGCCATGCGGTCATCGGCTTCCTGCACGAAGTACCAAGTCCATCCACTTTCGTGCTGGGCTTCCTGCGCTTGCGGGTTGGCCCGCAGATCACGCAACGCGGCCCCGACGTCGGGATAGCCGATACCGGTCCGCGGTACGTCAGGCTCCCCGGCAAAGGCCACACCGACGCGCAGCATCAGGCAGACCAGCAACATCCGGCGCATCACGTTCCTCAGATCGCCACGAATTCCTTGCCCGCCAGCGAGGCCTTGAAGCCTTCGTAGGCCGCGTGCACCTCGGCCCAGTGCGGCAGCGCCTTCATCCGGCCGATCCAGGCGCAGACGTTGGGATAGTCCT
>JAKFDF010000252.1:0-13130 GCA_036676275.1 Lysobacter sp. | reverse complement strand
CCCGAGCCGCCTTCCGGCGTGACCCAGGTGATGATCTCGTAGGGGTCCTTGATGTCGCAGGTCTTGCAGTGCACGCAGTTGGCCGAGTTGATCTGCAGGCGCAGCCCGGCGTCGTCCTCGACCATCTCGTAGACCCCGGCCGGGCAGAAGCGGGTGCAGGGGTTGCCGTACTCCTCCACGCAGCGGCCCACGCAGATGCTGGTGTCGTGCACGACCAGGTGCACAGGCTGGTCCTCGTCGTGCGCGGTGGCGGCGAAGTACACGCCCTGCAGGCGGTCGCGAGGGGCCAAGGAGCGTTGCACGTAGTCTCGTTCGGGCTGCTCGTGCTCGCCCAGCCTGTCGAGCGCCGACCAGTCGGGCTTCACCGCCAGCGTCCACGGCGACAACCCGCGGGTGACCGTTTCCCAGCCGGCATTGAGCATGCCCAACCACAGCCCGCGCTTGAAGCCGGGCTTGATGTTGCGCACCTGGCGCAGCTCCTTCATCACCTCGGAGGCGCGCAGTTTCGCGTCGAAGCCGGCGGCGTCCAGCGTGCCACCGGCGGCCTGCGCGGCAATGTGCTCGGCGGCGAGCATGCCGCTGCGGATCGCCTGGTGGGTACCCTTGATCTTGGGCACGTTGAGCAGGCCGGCGCCGTCGCCGACCAGCAGCGCGCCGGGCATCTCGACCTTCGGCAACGATTGCCAGCCGCCGGTGACGATCGCGCGCGCGCCGGCGGAGATGATGCTGCCGCCTTCCAGCAATGGCGCGACCGTGGGATGGTGCTTCCATTGCTGGAAGGCTTCCCACGGCTGGTAGCCGGGATCGCTGTAGTCCAGGCCGGACACGTAGCCCAACGCGACGCGGTCGCCATCGAGGTGGTACAGGAAGCTGCCGCCGTAGGTGTGGTTGTCGGCTGGCCAGCCCAGGGTGTGCACGATCTTCCCCGGCGTGCCGCGGCCGGCGGGCAATTGCCACAATTCCTTGATCCCGATCGAGTACGCCTGCGGGTCGCTGTCGGCGTCGAGCCCGAAGCGCTTGACCAGCTGCTTGGTCAGGCTGCCGCGCGCGCCTTCGGCGAGCACGGTGACCCTGGCGCGGATGTCGATGCCGGCGGTGAACCCGGGCTTGTGGCTGCCGTCCCTGGCCACGCCCATGTCGCCGATGCGCACGCCGGCGACCCGGCCATCGCCGTCGTGCAGCACCGACGCGGCGGCGAAGCCCGGATAGATTTCCACGCCCAGCGCCTCGGCCTGCGGCGCCAGCCACGCGCACAACGCACCGAGGCTGACGATGAAATTGCCGTGGTTGTTCATCTGCGGCGGGACGATCGGCAGCTTGCGGCCGCCGGTCTTGCCGAGGATCCAGAATTCGTCCTCGGTGGCCGGCACGCAGACCGGCGGCGGGTTGTCGCGCCAGCCGGGCAGCAGCGCGTCCAGCGGACCGGGCTCGATCACCGCGCCTGAGAGGATGTGGGCGCCGACGGTCGCGCCTTTTTCGATCACGCAGACCGAGAGTTCCGGGTTGAGCTGCTTGAGCCGGATCGCGAACGACAGCCCGGCCGGGCCGGCGCCGACGGTGACCACGTCGTACTCCATCACGTCGCGCTCGACCTCGACGGGCTGCGCCTCGGCGGACTGCTGCATTGCGTTCTCCTCGGCCATGCCGCGATTTTCGGGGTTTATGCCGGGGACGGCAAATCGGCGATGAACGGTCCGCACCCAACGCAACCGTCATTCCGGAAGCAGCGAGGCCATGCATTTGCAGGCAGGCAACCGCTCCCTCGCCCGGCTCGGGATGGCAGTCCGACGCGATCCATGCCCATCCCTCGGCGACGCGGCTCCAGGCCTTCCCCGCAGCATGATCGCTGGTGTCGCCTGGATGCGATAGTTTGGGGCAATGCACCCGATGCCACTGGCGTTGCCCGGGGCGGAGCTGGCGCTGGAGCCCGACTGGTTGCCTTCGGACCGCGCTGGCGCCCTGTTTACCACGCTGCGCGCCGCGATCGGGTGGGAAGTCCATCGCATCCGCCTGTTCGGCCGCGAGCTGGATTCGCCGCGCTTGAGTTGCTGGATCGGCGATCCGGGCGTGGTCTACGCCTATTCCGGCACCCGTTTCCAGCCGCGGCCATGGCCGGCGGTGCTGCTGCCGGTGCGCGCGCGCCTGCATGCGGAGCTGGGCATCGACTTCAACAGCGTGTTGGCGAACCTGTACCGCGATGGCCGCGACAGCATGGGCTGGCACAGCGACGACGAACCCGAACTCGGGCCGCGGCCGGTGATCGCATCATTGAGCCTGGGCGCGACGCGCCGCTTCGTGCTGAAGCCGCGCCGCGATCCTGGCGACAAGCTTGCGCTGGACTTGCCGTCGGGCAGCCTGCTGCTGATGCGCGGCGACACCCAGCGCCACTATCGCCACGCATTGCCGCGCACCACCCGCGAAGTCGGTCCGCGGATCAACCTGACGTTCCGGCTGATCCAGCGCTAGCGAAGGCCTGGGGCCGGTCCTGGCCTGCCCCGGGTTGTCTCCAAGAGCGCGGCGAGGGACCTGTTTCCAGGCTCGGGCAGCAGATGCCGCGCTGCGCCCGCGATGGCCGTCCGGATTGTCCAGGCGCTCAGCGGCGGCCGGAGCGCGCCCCGCTGCGTTCGTGCGCGTCGCCACTGGCCAGGGTCCAGCCGGCGATGTCATGGCCAATGGCGGCCAGCGCCTGCCCGAAGGCCTGCGCCACCAGCGCGGTGTCGGTGCCGGCAGCCGGTACCGCATGCAGGAAGGTGCGGCTGGCGACCACGTTCTGGTCGGCGGCATGCAGCAGCTTGGCGTTGACCTCGATGGTCGCGGCCGGGACCGCGTTGCCGGCGTAGTCGGCCTCGTAGCGGCGCAGGTCCATTTCCAGCTTGTAGTCTGCCGCGATGCCGCTGCCCTGGCGTGCAACCGCGGCGATCTTGCGCGAGTCCTCGAGCGTGCGCAGCACGGTGTCCAGCAGTTGTTCGCTCGGCGTCCTGGCCCAGGCCGCGCCTTTGTAGACCTGCAGTTCGCCCGGGCTCGGGCGCACCACGATGCGCGCGCCATCGACCATGTGCGCGGCCTCGGGCCGGCTGATCGACAGCTGCCAGGTCGCTTCCGGCCACGCCGGGTCGGCCGGGATCCGCGGATCCGGCGCGTAGATCGTCATCGGCTCGCTGCTGCCGCCGAGGATCGAACATCCGCCCAGCGTCGCGCAGGCCACCAGCAATGCCGCCGCGATGCGGTGCAGGCCGATCCCCGATTCCCGATTCCCGATTCCCGGCATGTTCATTTGGGTTCGAACTCCTTGGGTGCGTCGCGTCCGAGGATGTAACGCGCCGGACTGCCCTGGAGGCGGTCGCTGATCCGGCGCAGGTCGCGGACCAGCGAGCGCAGTTCGCCCAGCGTCGGCCCGAGTTGCGACAGGCCGTCGGTGGCGAAGCTGTGGATCGCGGCGCGGTTCTCGTTGAGGATGGCATCGGCGCCGCCGGCGGCCGAATCCAGCTTGCCCAGGGTGCCGTCGAGCTTGGCGATCAGCCCCGGCAGCTTGTCGACCAGTTCGCGATCGATGTCCTCGACCGCCTTGTTGGTGGTCGCCAATGTCCTGGCCAGTTGTTCGCTGGATTGCCGTGCGTTGACGATCAGCGCGCGCAGGTCTTCGCGCTGGTCCGCGATGGCGCCGGTCATCGATTCGACGTTCTGCAGGGTGTCGGCGATGCGCTTGACGTTCTCTTCGCTCAGCACCTCGTCCATGCGCGAGACCAGGCGGTTGGCGGTGTCGGCGATGTTCTGCAGCGCCGAGGACTCGGCCTGGATCACCGGGATCTGGTCGCGGTCGCCGCGGGCCAGCATCTGCGCGCCCGGGCTGCCGCCGGTGAGCTGGATGAAGGGCACGCCGGTGAGGCCGGTGATCGAGAGCTTGGCGCGGGTGTCGACCTTGACCGGGGTATCGGCCTTGAGCTTGAGCAGGGCGATCACCCGGCGCGGATCCTTCGGGTCCAGGTTCAGCGTTTCGACCGTGCCGATGGCGATGCCGTTGTACTGCACCGAGCTGCCCTCGGTGAGCCCGGTGACCGGCTCGGTGAACACCACCCGGTATTCCTGCCAGTCGCGGTCGGAGGAGTATTTGGCCGCCCACAGGCCGAACAGCAGCAGGAATGCCGCCGTGGCCAGGGTGAAGGCGCCGATCAGGACGTAGTTGGCCTTGGTTTCCATCGTCAGCTTTCCTCGCCGCGGTCGGAGGACGGGTGGTCGCGCCTGGCATCGCGGGCGGCGCGTCCGCGCGGGCCGTTGAAGTACTCCTGCACCCAGGGATGCTCGAGCCGCTCCAGTTCCGCGACCGGCGCCACCGCCAGGATCCTGCGATCGGCCAGTACCGCCACCCGGTCGCAGATAGCGTACAGGGTGTCGAGATCATGGGTGATGAGGAACACGGTCAGCCCCAGCGCCTGCTGCAGGGTGCGGATCAGGTGGTCGAACGCGGCGGCGCCGATCGGGTCCAGGCCCGCCGTGGGTTCGTCGAGGAACAGCAGCGGCGGATCCATCGCCAGCGCCCGCGCCAGGCCCGCGCGCTTGCGCATGCCGCCCGACAGCTGCGAGGGCAGCTTGTCGAGCGCGTCCGCGGGTAGGCCGGCGAGCTTGACCTTGAGCAGCGCCAGTTCGTAGCGCAGCGAATCCGGCAACTCCGGGTGGTGCTCCTTCAGCGGCACCTGCACGTTCTCGCCGACCGTGAGCGAGGAAAACAGCGCGCCGTCCTGGAACAGCACGCCGGTGTTGCGCTCGATCTGCAAGCGGTCTTCCGGTTCCTGCGAGCGCGCGTCGACGCCGAGCACCTCGACCTGCCCCTCGTCGGGAGTGCGCAGGCCGATGATCGAACGCATCAGCACCGACTTGCCGGTGCCCGAGCCGCCGACCACGCCGAGGATCTCGCCGGGCCGCACGTCCAGGTCCAGGCCTTCGTGGACCACCTGCGTGCCGAAGCGGTTGGCCAGCCCGCGCACGCGGACGATCGGCGTCGCGTCGTCGCGGTCGAGGTCGGGATCGGGCGCTACCGTGGTGGTGGTCGCTTGCGTCGCCATGCTCACCAGCCCATCTGCATGAACCAGATCGCCGCGATCGCGTCCAGTATGATCACCAGCGAGATCGTCTGCACCACGCTGGACGTGGTGCGCTCGCCGACCGATTGCGCCGTGCCCTTGACCTGCAGGCCCTCCAGGCAGCCGATCAGCGCGATCACTATCGCGAAGAACGGCGCCTTCGACATGCCCACCACGAAGTGGCGCAGCTTCATCGTGTCCTGCATCCGCGCGAAATACGCCTGCGGCGGGATGTCCAGGCCGTAGGCGCCGACCGACATGCCGCCCAGCAGCCCGGCCAGGTCGGCGATGAAAGTCAGCAGCGGCAGCGTGACCATCAGTGCCAGCAGGCGCGGGATCACCAGTACGTCCACCGGGTCCAGCCCGAGGGTGCGCATCGCATCGACCTCCTCGCGGCTGACCATGGCGCCGATCTGCGCGGTGAACGCGCTGGCGGTGCGCCCGGCGAGCACGATCGAGGTCAGCAGCACCCCGAACTCGCGCAGGAAGGCGACGTTGACCAGTTCCACCACGTAGATGGTGGCGCCGAAATCGGCCAGGATGTTGGCGCCCAGGAACGCGATCACCGCGCCCACCAGGTAGGACAGCAGCGCCACCAGCGGCACCGCGTCCAGGCCGACCTGTTCCATGTGCGACACGGTCGCGGTCAGGCGGAAGCGGCGCGGTTCCCTGGCCATGCGCAGCAGCTTGGCGAGGTTCTCGCCGCCGAAGCTCACCAGCGCGATGATCTCGCGCCAGTTGTCCGCCATCGCATAGCCCAGGCGCCCTAGCGCCGCGGCGAAGCCGTATTCGCGCTTTTTCTTCGGGCGATCGTCGGCCACGTCCTCGATCGCGGCGACCAGCGCGTGGTGGTCCTCGCGGAACGCGAAGCTGCCGAAGTCCAGCCCGTTGCGGCGGGCGTAACGCAGCAGCTGCAGCACGCCGACCGAGTCCATGCGCTCGACACCGCTGGCGTCGACGCTGCCCGCGGCGGGCGCGGCGCGCAGCGCGGCGGTGATCGCGAGGGCGTGTTCCAGCGTCCAGTTGCCGTGCAACCGCAGCCGCGCGCCCTCTCCGGCGCCGGAGGCGTCTTCGACGGCGATGTCCGGCCTGGTGCGGTTGGCGGCGCTCATGCGGCTGGCGTTCCGGTCGGTGCTGCCGGACGAGGATACAGATTCGCGTCGATGGCGTCGTTGCGATGGCTGCACGGCGATGGCCCACGTGCGATGCTTCGGCGATGCCGCCAGCGCCCATGCCCGCACCCCCTGCGCCCCCGCCATCGGCCAGTGGCGACTATGCCGCTCGGATCGCCTTCGTGGTCGAGCTCGCCGAGCACCTGCACGCCTACGGCACGACCGCGCAACGGCTGGAGGGCGCGATCAACGCAGTGGCGTCGGCGTTGCGGCTGGACTGCGAGCCGATGTCCAACCCGACCGGCCTGATCCTGACCTTCAGTGACCCGCAGCGGCCGCTGGGGCTGAGCGACATCACCCGGGTGATCCGCCTGCCGCCAGGCGACACCGACCTGGCCAAGCTGTGCGAGGCCGACCGCATCGCCGAGGAGGTGATGGCCGGACGGCTGGACATCGCGGCCGGCCATGCCGCGCTGCGCGCGCTGGAGCGCCCGCCGACGCGCCGCGGCAACGCGGCGCAGGTGCTCGGCTTCGGCCTTGCCGCGGCCGCGATCGCCGGGCTGCTGCGACTGCCGTGGCTGGACATCGCCACCGCCGGCGCCACCGGACTGCTGATCGGCCTGCTCGAACTGGGCACGCGCGGGCGGCCGCAGTTGCGCGAGGCCGGCGAGGCGCTGTCGGCGCTGGCGGCCGGGTTCGTCGCGATCGCGGTGGCGACCTTCGTCGCCCCGCTCAACCTCAATACCGTGATCATCGCCGCGTTGATCGTGCTGGTGCCGGGGATGAGCCTGACCAACGCCGTCAACGAACTCGCCAGCCAGCACCTGGTGTCGGGCACTGCGCGTTTCGCCGGCGCGCTGGCGACGGTGATGAAGCTGACCGTCGGCACCGCCATCGCCCTGGCCGTCGCGCACCTGGCCGGGCTGGAGCCGCAGGTGCGCGCCTGGCGGCCGCAGCCGGACGTGGTGGAGTGGGGCGCGCTGGTGGTCGCCGCGTTCTCGTTCGCATTGCTGTTCCGGACCGCGCGCCGCGACTATCCGCTGGTGATGCTGGCCGCCATCGTCGGCTACCTGATCTCGCGCCTGGGCGGCGAGGCCTGGGGCAGCCCGGTCGGGATCTTCCTGTCGGCGCTGGTGTCGACCGCGGCCGGCAACGGTTACGCCCGCTGGGTGCGGCGGCCGGGCGCATTGGTGCGGGTGCCGGGGATCCTGATGCTGGTGCCCGGCAGCGCCAGCCTGCGCGGGGTGATGACCCTGGTGCAGCAGCAGGACGCGGCCGTCGGGCAGAGCGCCGCGGTCGGAGTGCTCAACATCCTGCTGGCGCTGATCGCGGGCTTGCTGTTCGGCAACCTGCTGCTGCCGACGCGGCGAAACCTGTAGCCGGTCACTGCGCGAGCGCGGCAGCGACCTTCGCTTCAAGTTCACGCGCCTGCTTGCCACGGTTCACATCGACCATGAAGGCGACCCGCCGGTTCGTCAGCCAGTAACGCAGTTCCGGCAGCAGCGTTTTGTCTTCGCCGTAACCTTCCAGGATGGCGGCGGCCTTGCCTTCCGAAACCGGCGGCGGGCAATCGGCCAGTTCCTGGGCATCGTCCCGATCGCTCAGGCGATAGCACTTCGTCCAGATGTACTCCTGAACGGCGTAGGGCGTCAGCCCGCGCACATGCGATCGATAGGCGGGCAGTTCGTTGAACACGTTGCCGTCGGAGTCGTTCGCGCTCGAAGAGGTGTAGTAGAACGACAGCTGGTCGCGCAGCGTCGGATCGCCGATCAGGCGCAAGTCCCCGGAATACAGCATGGTGTTGAACGTGCTCGCCTCGCGCGAATGCGGCGACCATTGGCTCGCCTGGTAATAGGCCAGCACGGTCTTCCATGCCGAGCCATCGACCAGCGTGCCGGCATCGCCATGCGCCAGCGCCTGTCGCCCGTAGGCCACGACCTGCTCGTTGAAGCGCCGCCAGTTGTCGTTGGCCTTGCGGTCGCTGGCGATGTCGCTGCGCAGGCGTTGCAGGTATTCGCGGCCGCGCGCCGCATCCTGCCGGTTCTGGTTCCAGTTGCTGACCTGCAGCGCGATCAGGATGCCGGCGACCACGATCACCAGGTCGTTGCCGGCGGCGAGCCAGTCGTGGTGGCGGAGGCGTGCGGCAAGGCGGCGCATGGCACCAACAACGCGGTACGGATACGCGCCCGGTCAGCGACGGGGCGCGATGCGTCATGAAGCGGGCTCAGTCGGCTTGCGTCGCCTTCACCACGGTCTTGCCGGGCTTGTGCGGCTTGGGCGTCAGCGTCGCGTTGATCAGGAAGTCCTCGGGCTTGCGGCCTTTCCTGACTTCCGTGGCCAGCCAGCGCGGTTGCATCCCGCGGCCACTCCAGGTTTCCCTGGAATTGGCCGGGTTGCGGTATTTGGGCGCGACCTTGCCGAGCTTGCGGCCCTTGCCGGGAGCGGCCTTGCCCGCCTTCGGCGCGGCGCCAGCGGCGCCGAACAGTTCGGCGATCGAATAACCATCGGCCTTGGCCAGCGCGACGAGTTTCCTGCGCACCGCCGCGATCGGCTTGCGCTTGACCAGCGCGGTCTTGCGCTTCTTCGCCTTGTCGATCAGTAAGTCGAGTTCCTTGGCGGACAGCTGGTCGAGGTCGATGCTCATCATGGCTCCAGGGATGCGGGGGAAACTGCGCGCCGGGTATCGCACGGGGAAATCGCGCGACACGCAGCAGTGCGCCCGATGATAAGCGCGATCGCGCATCGGCTCCAATCCGGAAAACCCGGGAAACGACGGTCCGGATTGCGGCCGCCGGCGAAATTCGCCGAGGCTTTCAGCCGCCGGTGAGCCGCGCCAGCAACGCGGCGCGATCGAGATTCTCGGAATCCGCGGCATTGCGCGCCCGGTATTCGAACGCCCCGGCTTCAAGGCCGCGACCCGAAACCACCACCCGGTGCGGGATCCCGATCAGTTCGATGTCGGCGAACATCGCGCCCGGGCGCAGGCCGCGGTCGTCGAGCACGGCGTCGATGCCGGCCGCGTTGAGTTCGCGGTACAGCGTTTCGGCGGCCTCGGCGACCGCCGCGTCGCCCTTCGGGTTGATCACGCACACGGCGACCTGCCACGGCGCCATCGCCGCCGGCCAGAGGATGCCGTTGGCGTCGTGGTTCTGCTCGATCGCCGCGGCGACGATCCGCGACACGCCGATGCCGTAGCAGCCCATCAGCGGCGTCGCCGCCTTGCCGTTGGCATCGAGCACGGTGCAGTCCATCGCCTTGGAATAGCGGTCGCCGAGCGCGAACACGTGGCCGACCTCGATCCCGCGCGCCAGCGCGAGCGTGCCCGTTCCGTCGGGCGAGGGATCGCCGGCGACCACGTTGCGGATGTCGGCGACGATGGCCGGCTCCGGCAGGTCGCGGCCCCAGTTGACGCCGGCGAGGTGGAAGCCGGCCTCGTTGGCGCCGACCACGAAGTCGGCCATCGCCGCGACGCTGCGGTCGGCGATCACGGTGATCGCCTGCCTGGGGTTCACCGGGCCGAGGAAGCCCGGCTCGCTGCCCAGGTGCGCGAGGATCTCGGCTTCGGTGGCGAGGCGGTATTCGGCCATGCCCGGCAGCTTGGCGAGCTTGACCTCGTTGACGACGTGGTCGCCGCGCACCAGCGCCAGCACGAAGCCGGTGCCGTCGTCGCCCATCAGCGCCACCGACTTGACCGTGCGCTGCAGCGCGATGCCGAGCAGCGCGGCGACGTCGTCGCAGGTCTTCTGCACGGGCGTGTCGACCTTGCGCATCGCTTCGGCGGCGGCGGGGCGCGCGCCCGGGGCGAGGGCTTCGGCCAGCTCGACGTTGGCGGCGTAATCGGAGCCGTCCGAGAACGCGATCGCGTCCTCGCCCGAATCGGCCAGCACGTGGAACTCGTGCGAGGCGCTGCCGCCGATCGCGCCGGTGTCGGCGAACACCGCGCGGAACTTCAGCCCCAGGCGGGTGAAGATCCGGCCGTAGGTGTCGTACATGTTGCGGTATTCGGCGGCGAGCGAGTCGTCGTCGAGGTGGAACGAGTAGGCGTCCTTCATCAGGAATTCGCGTGCGCGCATCACCCCGAAGCGCGGCCGGATCTCGTCGCGGAACTTGGCCTGGATGTTGTAGAAGTTGACCGGCAGCTGCTTGTAGCTGGCCAGTTCGTTGCGGGCGAAGTCGGTGATCACTTCCTCGGCGGTCGGGCCGTAGCAATACTCGGCCTGCTTGCGGTCCCTGATCTTCAGCAGCTGGCCGCCGAACTTCTGCCAGCGCCCGGTTTCCTCCCACAGCTCCCTGGGCTGGATCGTCGGCATCAGCAGTTCGATCGCGCCGGCCGCGTTCATTTCCTCGCGCACGATCACCTCGACCTTGCGCAACACCCGCAGGCCCAGCGGCGACCAGGTGTAGAGCCCGGCGGCGAGCTTGCGCAGCATTCCGGCCTTGAGCATCAGCTGGTGGCTGGCGATCTCGGCGTCGGCGGGCGTTTCCTTGACGGTGCGGAGGTGGAACTGCGACAGGCGCATCGGGACGGCTCGGGCGAGTGGATCGCCATTCTGCCACGCGGATGCGGGGCGACCGGCCGGCGGGCTCAGTCGCGGTCGCCGTGGACCTCGATGCCTTCGCGCGGTTGCTGGTCGATGCGCTGGTACTTGCGTCCGGCATCCTTGCCGTGCGGCGGTTGGTCGGTGACCTGCAGCACGCCGTTGCCGTCGTGCCAGCGATAGAGCACGGGCCGGGCATCCTCGGCGTTGGCGGCGGCGGCCTGTTCGGCGCGCTGGCGCTTGGCCTGCGCCTGCTCGGCGCTGTCGCGCGACAGCCACCAGGCCAGGCCGATGCCGAGCGCGAGCCCGGCGAGGATCGCCCAGGCCGCCCTCACGGCGCGGTGGCCGCCCGTGGCGTGCAGAAGGTCTTGATGTTGATTGCCGCCAGCCGTGTCTGCCGCTCGCGTTCCTCGACCGACAGCGCGGCGTCGGGCTGGCCGTCGCCATCGGCGTCCAGGCCGATGTCGCCACCTGCCTGGAGCCGCTCCAGGTTGGTGCGGGCGAGGGTGCAGTTGGCGCTGGCGGCGGTGGTCGCTGCGTCGGCGGCGGTCGGGGCCGGCGCGGCACCGTCGCGATGGTGGATGTCGCGCGCCTGGTACTGGCCCTTGGGCGGCGGCGCATCGGAATAGTGGGTGACGCCCCGGGCGTCCTTCCACTGGTAGACCCCGCCGGACTGGGCCAAGGCGGTCCCGGCCAGCAGCAGGCAGGCGAACGTGGCGATGCGGATGCAGGCGGCCATGGCGGTTCCTCGCGCGGCGGGAGCGGGATTGCAGCACCGCGCCCGGCGCGGCGCAAGCCCGCTAAACTCGCGCAATGGAAGACCCGATCGAGCGCAGCCCCATCGAAAGCAGCCCGCCGCGGCCGCGCGGCCGCGGCATCTACCTGCTGCCGAACCTGTTCACCACCGGTGGCCTGTTCGGGGGGTTCTTCGCCATCATCGCCGCCTCGCAGGGGCGGTTCGAGGCGGCGTGCGTGGCGATCTTCATCGCCGCCATCCTCGACGGCATCGACGGCCGGGTCGCGCGCATGACCAATACCCAGAGCGAATTCGGCGTGCAGTACGACTCGCTCGCCGACCTGATCAGCTTCGGCATGGCGCCGGCGCTGGTGATGTACTACTGGGCGCTGTCGTCGTTCAAGCTCGACGGCATCACCGCCGGCAAGATCGGCTGGCTGGCCGCGTTCCTGTACGCGGCCTGCGCCGCGCTGCGGCTGGCGCGCTTCAACGCGCAGGTGGCGCAGGTCGACAAGCGCTGGTTCATCGGCCTGGCCAGCCCGGCCGCGGCGGGACTGATGGCCAGCTTCGTGTGGACCTGCGATGACCTGCAGCTCAAGGGCGCCGACCTGCGTTACGCGGCCGTTGCCGTGACCGTGGTCGCCGCGCTGCTGATGGTCAGCCGCATCCGCTACACCAGCTTCAAGGGCAGCGGCAGCGGGCCGAAAGCCGAACGCGTGCCGTTCTTCGCGATCGTGATCGCGCTGGTGGTGCTGATCGCGCTGGTGCTCGATCCGCCACGGGTGCTGCTGGCGGCCGGCGTGCTGTATGCGCTGTCCGGTCCGGTGCTGTGGCTGCGGCGGCGCACTTCCAGGGGATGACGGCGATGTGGGATGCGTTCCAGCGCGAGATGCTTGCGGCCATGGGTCATACGCCGTTCGTGGCCTTGGATCCCGCGCTGCCTGAGGATCCGATGCTGGATGCGCTGCTGCGCGCCGCCGGCCGCGATCGCGCCGCGGGCGACGCCACGCAGCTGGCGCGTGGCTGGCCGAAGCCGGCGGCGCTGCGCGGCGACGCCGTGGCCAAGCGCGCGCTGTGGCCGCAAGTGCGGCGGCTGCGTCGCCAGCTGCCGTGAGCGCCCGGTGGTGAACGCACTCGCGGCCGATGCGGCGCCCGTGCCGGCGACGCTGCGGCCGATGCGCGAGGACGACCTCGACGCGGTGCTGGCGATCGAGCAGCGCGCGTATCCGTTCCCGTGGACGCGCGGCATCTTCCGCGACTGCCTGCGCGCCGGTTACCCGGCCTGGGTGCTGCAGCGCGACGGCGAGCTGATCGGCTACGCCGTGCTCAGCATCGCCGCCGACGAGGCGCACGTGCTCAATGTCTGCGCCGCGCCGGAAGTGCAGGGCGAGGGCCATGGCCGGCGGTTGCTGCGCGCGCTGCTGCAGGTCGCGCGCGGGCGTGGGGCGCAGCGGCTGTTCCTGGAAGTGCGGCCATCGAACGCGGCCGCGATCGCGCTGTACCACGCCGAGGGCTTCAACGAGATCGGCCGGCGCCCGCGCTATTACCCCGCCATCGGCGGACGCGAGGACGCGATCGTCATGGCGCTGGAACTGCTGGACCAGGAGCCCCCTGGCGCAGCGACCTAATCGGTCGCGAATTCCGGGTCGCGCCAGGCCACCTCGCC
>JAKFDF010000251.1:0-21660 GCA_036676275.1 Lysobacter sp. | reverse complement strand
ATCTCCTCGCCGGTCCTGCTGTCGAGCGCGCCGGTGGGTTCGTCGGCCAGCAGGATGGGTGGCTGGTTGATCAGCGCGCGCGCGATCGCCACGCGCTGTTGCTGGCCACCGGAGAGTTCGCTGGGCAAGTGCCCGGCGCGCTCGGCCAGGCCGACCGATGCCAATGCCGCGCGGGCGCGCTCGTGGCGCTGCGCATGCGGCACCCGTGCGTACCCCAGCGGCATCGCCACGTTGTCCAGCGCGCTCATCCGCGGCAACAGGTTGAAACCCTGGAACACGAAGCCGATCTTGTCGCGGCGCAGGGCGGCGAGCTCCTCGGGGTCGAGCGTGGAGACGTCGACGCCGTCGCAGGCATAGCGGCCGCTGCTCGCGGTGTCGAGGCAGCCGATCAGGTTCATCAGGGTGGACTTGCCGGATCCGGACGGGCCCATGATCGCGACGAAATCGCCGCGCGCGATGCGCAGGTCGACACCCTTCAACGCCACCACCTCGGCCTGCGTACCCGGCGAATAGACCTTGCCGAGGCCGCTCGTCTCGATCACCGCGGCCCTGGCGGCAGGCAGGTTCATTGCGCCGCGCGCTCGCCGGTGATGATCTGGTCGCCAGCGCGGATGTCGCCGGACACTTCGGTATCGGTGCCGTCGCTGGCGCCGATCCGCACCATCGTCCGCTGCGGCCGGCCATCGACCAGCTTGTAGACCGGCACCCGCGTGGCGCCGACCAGCGCCGCCATCGCCTGGTCCCATTGCATGCGCCTGGTACTGTCCAGCGACGAGCGGAACGCGGCGAAATCCTGCTGGTAGCGCTCGGCCATGCGCTGGCGCATCTGCGCCTGCACCTGCGCGCCGGCATTGCCGCTGCCGTTGCGCTGACCGCCGCCGCGTCCACCGAACAGGCTGTTGCCGCCCTGCTGCCGCGGCGCGGCCTGGCGTGCGGCCTGGCGTTGCCGGATCGCGGCGACCGCAGCATCGAACGCCGCCTGCTGCGTGGCATCGAGCTCCAGGTCCGCGGCGGTGCGCGCCAGGTCATCGACGATGCCGGCGCCGCCGCCGCGCGCCGCCAGGGCTCGCGGATCCGCAGCGCCGGCCGCATCTTCGGCCGGCTTGTAGCGCAGCGCCGCGTTGGCCACCTTGAGCACGTCGGCGCGCCTGCTGACTTCGATCTCGGCGTTGACCGTCAGTCCCGGCAGCAGGGTACCGTCGCTGTTGTCGACCGTCACCACCACCGGATAGGTAACGACGTTGTTGGTGGAGGTCGCCGACAGCCGCACCTGCTCCACCGTGCCCTTGAACTCGCGATCGGGGAAGGCGTCGGCGGTGAAGCTGGCGATTTGCCCCGCGCGAACCTGGCCGATGTCGGATTCGTCGACCGCCAGCTCGATCTTCATCTTCGACAGGTCTTCGGCGATGGTGAACAGTTCCGGCGCCTGCAGGCTGGCGGCCACGGTCTGGCCGGGCTCGATGGTGCGGGTCAGCACCACGCCGTCGACCGGCGAGCGGATCACGGTGCGATCGAGGTTGACGCGCGTGGTCTGGGTGGACGCGGCCTGCTGGCGGATCTGCGCCCGCGCCGCGCTGACCTGCGCCTGCGCCTGGTCGCGCGCCGCGCGCGCCAGGTCGATGTCGCTCCTGGCCACCAGTTGCTGCCCGCCGAGCGCGACCTTGCGCCGGTAATCCAGCTCCGCGTTGCGCAGGCCGGCTTGCGCCTGCCGCAGCGACGCCTGTGCACTGGCGATCTGCGCGGTGCCCTGTGCGATCTGCGCCTCGTAGGTACCGGGATCGATGCGCGCGATGACCTGGCCCTTCTCGACCTTGTCGTTGAAATCGGCCAGCACGTCGGTCACCTGCCCTGAAACCTGGCTGCCCACCGTTACCGTCGAGATCGCGTTCAGCGTACCGGTAGCCGAGATCGCAACGCGGATGTCGCCGCGCTCCACCGCGACGGTGCGATAGCCGCCTTCGGCATCCGGTTTGCGCTGTTGCCACCACCACAATGCCGCGATCGCGATCACGCAGGCGATGGCGATCGTGCCGATGCGGCGCAGGCCGCGGTGCCTTGCAGGCGACGAGGGTCTGCCCATTCGGGGAATCCGGTCTCGGGAAGCGGGGGTCAAGACAGGCTAACGCCCGTGCGCTGCACGGGTTGACAGCCGCGATCGCGGCGGGATCGCGGCCCTGCCCGGCGCCGACATCATCCCATGAACCGGATCGTCGCGATGGTGCCGCGATCCGGCGCGCTGTCCAGGCTGACCGGCCAGCCGAAGCGCTCGCCGAGGCGGCGCACGATCGACAAGCCCATGCCCTTGCCCGAAAGGTTGTCGGGCGCGGCACGGTAGAACGGTTCGAACGCACGCTGCAAGGTGTCGGCCGACATGCCGATCCCGGTGTCGCTGACCACGACGCGATCGCGCTCGATCCGCACCTCGACATGGCCTCGTTCGGTGAACGTGCAGGCATTGGCGAGCAGGTTGCCGAGCATCACCGCCAATACCCGGGGCGAGGCATGCAGTTGCGGATCGGCGTCCTCGACCACCGTCAGTTCGACCGGCTTGCCGGCGAGCAGCGGGCGCGCCTTGGCGGCCTCCTCCGCGACCACGTCGCGCACCGCGAAGTCCTCGCGCTGGGGTTCGATGTCGCCCTCGCGCGCCAGGATCAGGAACGAATCGATCACCGACTCCATGTCGCGCCCGGCGCGCTGGATCCTGGCCAGCGAACGTTGCGCGCGCTCGGGCAGGTCCGGGTCGTTCTGCAGCAGGTCGCTGGCTACGCGGATCACGGTCAGCGGCGTGCGCAACTCGTGGCTGGCGTCGCGGGTGAAGTCCCGCTCGCGGCGCACGAACGCACGCATGCGCTCGCCCATGCGCTGCAATGCGCCGCCGAGCTGGCGCGCCTCCATGCCGGCGTCATCCGGGAAATGGTCGGGCGCGAGCGCGGCGGTCTCCGGCTCCAGCGGGTCCCAGCGGCGCACCTCCTGGGCCATCCAGTGCAGGGGCGCCACCAGTTTCCTTGCGTTGCGATAGGTAAACCAGGCGCTCGCGGCCAAGGCCAGCAGCGCCAGCAGCATCGGCAACAGCACCAGTTGCAACGAGAGCAGGTCGATCGTCGCCCGCGGGCTGGTCAGGTACAGGCGAACATCGCCGCGTTGCTCGACCAGCACGACGATGTCCTCCATCTTGTACAGGCCGGGCTCGAGTCCGCGCAGCACCGGTGGCAACGACGACGCCGAAGCGCCGGCCGCGACCGCATATCCGTGCACGAGGCGCGCGTCGGGCGCGGGGTGCGCAGGGTCGTTGGCGAGCCGCGTCCAGAAATACGCGGCCTCGTCCTGCAGCGTTCGCCGGGCGAGTTCCTGCTTGACCACCGTCACCGAAGCCCAGGTGCCGGCGAGGATGACGATGCTCGCCATCGCCACCTGCAGCAGGAAAGCGAAACGCAGCTTGCGCGGCAGGCCTTGCGGCATGGCCGGTGCCACCGGCCTCAGGCCGGCGGCTGCTCGATGTCGGCGATGCGATAGCCCGCGCTCTGCACGGTGTGCAGCAACGGCTTGTCGTAGGGCTTGTCGATGGTCTTGCGCAGGTTGTAGAGATGGCTGCGCAAGGTGTCGGAATCGGGCAGGCCATTGCCCCAGATCTCGCGTTCGATCTCCTGGCGGCTGACCACGCGCGGCGATTCGCGCATCAGGATCGTCAGCAACTTGAGCCCGATCGGCGACAACTGCAGTTCGATGCCGCCGCGGGTGGCGCGCAGCGAGGCCGGGTCGAGCACCAGGTCGGCGACCTTGAGCACCTCCGAACCGACCTGGCGCCGCTCGCGGCGGATCAAGGCGCGCAGCCGCGCCTCCAGTTCCTGGATCGCGAACGGCTTGGTCAGGTAGTCGTCGGCGCCGGCCGACAAGCCGGTGAGCTTCTCGTCCAGGGTGTCGCGCGCGGTCAACATCAGCACCGGCGTGGACTTGCGCGCCTCCTCGCGCAGGCGCTTGCAGACCTCGATCCCGTCGAGCCGTGGCAGCATCAGGTCCAGCACCACGACGTCGTAACTGTTCTCCGAGGCCAGGCGATAGCCGTCAAGGCCGTCGGAGGCGTAATCGACCTCGAAACCCCGGCCTTCGAGGTACTCGCCGACCATCTCGGAAATATTGCGGTTGTCCTCGACGATCAGGACCAGGCCGCCTGGCTCTTGTGCTGCGCGCATGGGTGGCTCCTTGTCTTCAGCTTTGTGAAAGGTGCCGGGTGGCGGGTGGAAACCATGTGAAGACGCTAGTCTGGCGCCTTCCCAGCCCGGCTCCGGCGCCATGCCCTTCCTCGACCGCTTCCTGCCCATCGTGCTGTTGCTGGGCTCCAACGTGTTCATGACCTTCGCCTGGTACGGTCACCTGAAGTACAAATCGACGCCGCTGCTGACGGTGATCCTGGCCAGCTGGGGCATCGCGTTCTTCGAGTACACCCTGCAGGTGCCGGCCAACCGCCTGGGCAGCGCGGTCTACAGCGCGCCCCAGCTCAAGGGCATGCAGGAGGTGATCACGCTGCTGGTGTTCGCCGGCTTCTCGGCCTGGTACCTCGGCCAGCCCCTGAAATGGAACCACTGGGCCGGTTTCGCCCTGATCGTGGTCGCCGCGTGGCTGATCTTCCTGGACTGAACGGCGCGGGCGGACGCGCGCCGGGGATCAGTACCGGATGCGCGGTCAAGAAGGATGTCCCTGAACATCACCCCGCCCTCGCCGGCCTTCGCACACCGTTGCAACGATGCCGCGCGCGCGGCCTGCGCGACTCCGACCAACCCGCGTCAGAGGGGAATGCGGCCGCTCAGGATGTCCTTGAACATCATCCAGTCGCCCATGAACGAATACAGCGGATGCCGGAACGTCGCCGGCCGGTTCTTCTCGAAGAAGAAATGCCCGGCCCAGGCGAAGCCGTAGCCGCAGGCAAACGCCGCGAGCAGCCATGCCGGGTTGCGCCGCACGATCGCCACCGCGAGCAGCGCCAGCACCCCGCAACTGCCGATGAAATGCAGCCGCCGCGAGGTGCGGTTGGCATGCTCGCCAAGGTAGAACGGATAGAACTCGCGAAAACTGGAGAATCGGCGCATCCAGGACCCCTCGAGCGTGTTCCCGGGCGCGGCCAGGCGCTAACCCAATAGCGCCTTGGCCCGGTCCCAATAGCGATCCTGCGCCTCCAGCGGCAGTTGCGCCAGCACCACGCCGTCCTCCG
Organism: Lysobacter sp.; assembly: GCA_036676275.1. Classification (GTDB taxonomy): domain Bacteria; phylum Pseudomonadota; class Gammaproteobacteria; order Xanthomonadales; family Xanthomonadaceae; genus Cognatiluteimonas. Next base: position 16,454 of record JAKFDF010000251.1, on the reverse strand, counting down.
CGGCCAGCCGCTCCATCGCCCGGAAGCGTCGCTCGAACTTGGCGTTGGCGCGGCGCAGCGCACTGCCGGGATCGACCCGGGCGTGGCGCGCGAGGTTGGCGCAGACGAACAACAGGTCGCCGATCTCGTCCTCCAGCCGGTCGTGCGCCGACGCATCGGCGGGGTCGGCAGCGACCGCGGCGAATTCCACCCGTACCTCTTCGATCTCCTCGTGCAGCTTGGCGATCACCGGTTCCGGGCCCGGCCAGTCGAAGCCGACCGTGGCGGCGCGCTTCTGCAGCTTGGTCGCGCGCTGCCATTCGGGCAGGCCGCGGGCGATCCCGGCCAGCACGGAGGTGTCTTCCTCGCCGGCGGCGCGGCGCTCGCGGCGCTTGTGCGCCTCCCATTCGGCGGCCTGCGCTTCGACGTTCTCGACGCTGGCGCCGGCGGCTGTTCCCGGCATCCTGCCTTCCGCGGCATTTGCACGTCCCCCTGGGGCGAACACGTGCGGGTGCCGGCGCAGCATCTTGTCGCTGATCGCGGCGACCACGTCCGCGAACGCGAACGCCCCCTGCTCCTGCGCCATGCGCGCATGGAACACCACCTGCAGCAGCAGGTCGCCGAGTTCATCGCGCAGGTCGCCGAGGTCCTCGCGGTCGATCGCATCGGCGACTTCGTAGGCTTCCTCGATGGTGTACGGCGCGATCGTGGCGAACGTCTGTCGCAAGTCCCAGGGGCAGCCGCCGCCGGGATCGCGCAATCTCGCCATGATGGCGAGAAGTTGTTCGATGCCACCCGCCTGATCGGCCATTGTCATTCCGAACGCATGTGGGGAACCCGCTTCATGCCCGAGCCAAAAGGAGGGCAGCAGATTGCTCGCTGCGCCCCGAATGGCATGGCCTAGGTGTCAAGCCACGAGCGCCACGGCAGCGCGGGATCCCCGAGCGCGATGAAATCGCCATTGAGGATGGTGTCGCGCTGGTTGTAGCGCAGCGCGCGCCCGCGCGGATCCAGCACGACTCCACCGGCGGCTTCCAGCACGCACTGCCCGGCGGCGGTATCCCATTCGCTGGTCGGTCCGAAACGCGGATAGACATCCATCGCTCCTTCGGCCAGGCGGCAGAACTTCAGCGACGAGCCGATCCCGACCGGCTCGACTTCGCCCATGCGCGCCATGAACGCCTCGGTGCGCGCATCGCGGTGCGAACGGCTGGCGGCCACGCGCAACGGCGCGGTCGCCGGTGCGCGCGCGCGGATCGCGATGTCGGCATCCCCGTCGCGGCGGAAGGCCCCGCGCCCGCGCTGGCCGTGCCACAACGCACCCGTCGCCGGCGCCTGGACCACGCCGAGCACCGGCGCGCCGTGGTCGCCGATCAGCGCGATGTTGACGGTGAATTCGCCGTTGCGCTTGATGAACTCCCGGGTGCCATCGAGCGGATCCACCAGCCACATCCGCGGCCATTGCCGGCGCACCTGCGCCGGCACGTCCTGGGCCGATTCCTCCGAGAGGACCGGGATCCCGGGCGCCAGCCGCTCCAGCCCGGCGAGGATGCAGTGGTGCGCGGCGAGGTCGGCCGCGGTCAACGGCGAGCGGTCGTCCTTGTGCTCGATCGCGAAATCGCCTTCGTAGACCTCCAGGATCCGCGCCGCGGCTTCGCGTGCGATTGCGATGATGCCTTCCCGCAATGCATCCAGGCTGGTGCCGTTCGAATCATGTTCCGCCATGCCGCAACCACTCCCGTGTCATGAACAACGCCGCTACCGAGCGGCCTTCGGAAAAATCCTCGCGCAACACCAGTTCGTGCAGCGCATCGAGCTTCCATGGCACCACTTCCAGCTCTTCCGGCTCGTCTCCCGGGAGGCGCCGCGGATAGAGGTCGCGGGCGACCACGACGTGGGCCTGGTGGCTCATGTAGCGCGGCGACAGCGTCAGCGTCCGCAACGGATGCAGCGAGCGCGCGGCATAACCGGCTTCCTCCTGCAGCTCGCGGTTGGCGGCGTCCAGCACCGCTTCACCGGCATCGATCCGGCCCTCGACCAGGCCGAGTTCGTAGCGGTGCACGCCGGCGGCGTATTCGCGCACCAGCAGCACGGTGTCCGCGTCCAGCAGCGGCACCACGATCACCGCGCCATGGCCGCGGCTGTGCAGGCGCTCGAACTGGCGACGCTCGCCATTGCCGAATTCCAGGTCCATCCGCTCCATCCGGTACGGCCCGGCATCGTGCTCGGTGATGCCATGGATCGTCGGCAGCCGGCGCGTCATCGCCGCAACCCATGGCCGTCGCGCGATGCAGGCGCGGCGGATGCGGCAATGGCCGTGGCCACGGGAATCCGGGCGATAATGCGCGGATGCGGAACGAGCCTGGCGGGAACCGGATTCATGCCGGTCCGATGATAGCGGACGCCGACGACTGGCGGTCGCGCGACCTCGCGGTGCTTTGGCACCCGTGCACGCAGATGCGCGAGCACTACCTGGACGGCGGCCCGGATACCCTGCCGCTGGTGCCGATCGAGCGCGGCGAAGGCGCCTGGCTGGTCGGCCGAGACGGGCGGCATTACCTGGATGCGGTGGCGAGCTGGTGGACCAACCTGTTCGGCCACGCCGAGCCGCGCATCGCCGCGGCGATCGCGGCGCAGGCCGGGCGCCTGGAACAGGTGATCCTGGCCGGCTTTTCGCACCAGCCCGCGGTCGAGCTCGCGGAACGGCTGCTGGCGATCGCGCCCCGAGAACACGCCGGTGGAAGCGGGGGCCGCGCGCCGCTGGCCAAGGTGTTCTATGCCGACAACGGCTCGGCCGGGGTGGAAGTGGCGCTGAAGATGGCGTTCCACTGGTTCCGCAACCGCGGCGAGGACCGTCGCACCAAGTTCGTCGCGCTGGAGAACGGCTACCACGGCGAAACCCTGGGCGCGCTGGCGGTCGGCGACGTGCCGCTGTACCGGCGCGTCTACGCCCCGCTGCTGGCCGAGTGCCTGTTCGCACCATCGCCCGACGCCTACCTCGCCGATCCGGGCCAATCGCCCGCGCAATGCGCGCAGCGCGCAGCCGATGCGCTGCAGGCCCTGCTGGAGTGCCATGGCGGCGAAGTCTGCGCGCTGATCCTGGAACCCCTGGTGCAATGCGCCGGCGGCATGCGCATGCACGACCCGCTGTACCTCAGGCGCGCGCGCGAACTGTGCGATGCATACGGCGTGCTGCTGATCGCCGACGAGATCGCGGTCGGCTTCGGCCGCACCGGCACCCTGTTCGCCTGCGAGCAGGCGCCTGCCGGCGACGGCGGCACGACCGGCATCCAGCCCGACCTGCTGTGCCTGTCCAAGGGCCTGACCGGCGGTTTCCTGCCGCTGGCCGCGGTGCTGGCGACGCAGGCCATCTACGATGGTTTCCTCGACGACTCGCGCGAACGCGCCTTCCTGCATTCGCACAGCTACACCGGCAACCCGCTGGCCTGCGCGGCGGCGCTGGCATCGCTCTCCATCTTCGACGGCGACGACGTGCTATCGCGCAACCTCGGCACCGCCGCGCGCATGCGCGAACTCGCGGCGCCGCTGGCCAGGCATGCGCACATGGGCGACCTGCGCCAGGCCGGGATGATCGTAGCGTTCGAACTCACTCGCGGCGGCGATCGCCGCACGCCGTTCGATCCGTCGCTGCGCGTCGGCCTGCGCGCCTACCGCGCGGCGCTGGAACGCGGCGTGGTGCTGCGCCCGCTCGGCGACATCCTCTACTGGATGCCGCCGTACTGCATCGACGAGGAGCAGCTGCAACTGCTGGCCCGCGTCACCCGCGAAGCGATCGACGAGGCCACCGCATGCGCCTGACCCGGCTGCACGTGGAAGCGCCCCTTGCCGTCGGGGCCCGACTGGCCCTGCCGGCCATGGCCGCGGGCCACCTGCTGCGGGTCCTGCGCGCGAAGCCCGGCGACGCCTGCGTGCTGTTCAACGGCGACGGCCACGACTACGACGCGCGGATCGTCGCCGCCGGCAGGAACGATGCCGATGTCGAGATCCTCGCCGCGCGGGCGGTCGGCAGCGAATCGCCGCTGCGCATCGTCCTGCTGCAGGCCTTGGCGCGCGGCGAGAAGATGGACTGGATCCTGCAGAAGGCAACCGAGCTCGGAGTCGCCGCGATCGTGCCGGTGGCCAGCGAACGCAGCGAAGTCAGGCTCGACGGCGAGCGCGCCGGCAAGCGCGTCGCGCACTGGCGCAGCGTGGTGGTTGCGGCCTGCGGGCAATCAGGGCGCGCGACGGTTCCGGCGGTCGCGGCGCCATGTCCGCTGCCCGAGGCGATGCCCGGCCTGCCGGCGGACGCGCGGCGGTTGCTGCTCGACCCGCAGGCCGTGCAGGGCCTGCGCATGCTTGATGTCGCGATCGGCGGCATCGTGCTTGCGATCGGCCCGGAAGGCGGCTGGTCGGGGCGCGACCTGGCCACGTTGCGCGGCAACGGATTCGAGGGCCTGCGCCTGGGACCGCGCGTGTTGCGCACCGAAACCGCGGGCATCGCCGCGATCGCCGCCTTGCAGGCCCGCCACGGCGATTTCGCCTGAGCTTCAACCGCGTCCGGCGCGGGGCTGCCCGCGAGGCGCGCCGAGCAGCGCTCAGGCGGCCTTGGCGAGCGCCTGTCCGATCAGCAGTTCGACCTGCTCAAGGTCGGGCAGCAACGCGGTGTCCTGGTTCAGGACCACGCGTGCCTGCACGCCCGGCGGCAGTGCCTCGTGGTTGCCGGCATCCTCGGCCAACGCCGCCTGCGGCACCGTCACCAGGCGCGGGAAGCCTTGCGTCAGCAGCGCAAAGAACGGGGCCTTGGGATCGCCGCCGAGGGCCTTGAGCACGACCACCTTGCTGCCCAGCCCGCCGCGCTCGTCGGCGATGCCCGCCAGCCGCGCGAACGCGATCAGCGGCAACTGCCAGCCGCGCCAGCGGATGCGGCCGAGCAGCCAGTCGGGGGCGTCGGCGACCGGGTCCGGGTCGGCGAACGACAGCACCTCGGCGATGGTGGCGTTGGGCAGCAGCAGGCGCGCGCCTGCGACCTGGATCAGCACGCCACGGATATCGGCTTGGTGTGTGGTGTTCATCGAATCGGATGTCCTGTCGTCAGCCCGGCCAGCGCGCGGCCAGCTTGCGGGCGAGTTCGGCGGGGGCGCCGGCCGCGGCGCCGCGCGCAACCAGTGCCTGCGCGGCCGCGGGGTCGTAACAGCCGTCGGGCGATTGCCCGGCGACCAGCGCACCGTGCGCGGCGTGCGTCATCGCCGGATCGACCATTGCCGGATCGCTGCCGCTGAGCAGGATCACGGCACTGTCGTCGGCCGGGATCTGCGCGAACAGCGCGCTGCCGTCGCCGCCGAAGCGCAGGCCATCGTCGCCGGCGACCACGCCCAGTTCGGTCGGCAGCACGTAGACGTGGCCGCGCTGCAGCGGCTGGCCGGCTTCCGCCAGCTGCACCGGCATCGCGGTGGCGCGCTGCATCTGCCGGACCAGCTTGTCGTGGCGGGCGCCATCGAGGCGCTGCTGGATCAGCACCGGCCGCGGGAACGCCTGCGGCAGGCCGGCAAGCAGCTGCCGCACCGCGTCCGGGCCCCCGATCCCGGCCAGCACCACCACCGCACCGTCGCGGCCGGCGTTGGTGCCGGCGGCGCGCGGCGGGTCGACCAGCCCCATGTCGGCGATGCGCATCTGCAGGTCGTCGAGGTCGCGGCGGAAACGATCGCGGGTCTGGGGATCGTCGTCGCGCTCGCCGATCTCCAGCGCATCCAGGGACAACGCATCCATGGACGGGGCCGGCGCCGCGGCAGGCTCGCGCCCGGCCAACGGTGCGGTGATGTCGAGTTGGTCGCGCGGCACGCCGTCGGCCAGGGTCATGGCCTCGCCGGCGACGCTGCTGAGGTCGCCGTCGCCTTCCGGGCGCTGGTACAGGCTCAGGCGGCCCGGCTCCAGGGCAAGGTGCGCTTCGACCTCGCTGCCGGGCGGCAACACGTCGTCGTGACGATTCAGCTTGGCCGCCAGGTGGCGGACCCAGCGCGCCGCATCCCAGCCTTCGCGTTTCGCCGCCAGTTCGGCCTCGTCGAAGATCACGATCATCGCCGGATCCGAGAGCATCGCGTCGAAGCGTTCCAGCGCATCCTCGACGCTCGGCTCCAGCGCCACCAGCACCGCCTGCGCGCCGGCGTCGGCGACGCTCCTGGCATCGCACTCGTTCGGATCGGCGACATGCACGATTTCCGCGCCGGCCTCCAGCAAGGCCGCCTGCAGGCGATCGCAGGCAGTGCCGGGGCGCGCCAGCAGCGCGACCCGCATTGCCGGTTCAGCCATGGCCCTGCGGCTCCTGGTCGGGTCCTTCCTGCGCCAGCAACTCGAACACGTTGCGCAGCAACTCGTGCTCCTGGTAGGGCTTGCCGAGGTAGCGTTGCACGCCGATCTCGAACGCGCGCTGGCGATGCTTCTCGCCGGTGCGCGAGGTGATCATGATGATCGGCACGTCGCGCAGGCGCGCGTCGGCCTTCATGGCGGTGGCCAGCTCGTAGCCGTCCATGCGCGGCATTTCGATGTCGAGCAGCATCAGGTCCGGCACGCGATCGACCATCCGCTCCAGCGCATCGATGCCGTCCTTGGCGGTGCCGACCTCGAAGTTGTGGCGCTCCAGCACGCGGCCGGTGACCTTGCGCATCGTCACCGAGTCGTCGACCACCATCACCAGCGGAACCTTGCGCGCCTCCACCACCGGTGCCGGCGCGACATCGCGCGGCAACGCGGCCTGGCGGCGCACCAGCGGCGCCACGTCGAGGATCACCACGACGCTGCCGTCGCCCATGATCGTGGCGCCGAAGATGCCCGGCACGGACGCCACCTGCGGGCCGACCGGCTTGACCACGATCTCGCGGTTGCCCAGCACCTGGTCGATGGTGACGGCAGCGCGCAGGTCGCCGGAGCGGACCAGCAGTACCGGCATCTGCAGCTGGCCCTCGGCCTTGGCGGCGCCATGGCCCAGCAACAGGCCGAGGTCGTGGATCGCATAGTCCTCGCCGCCGTAGGCGTAGCTGGCGCCCGGCTTGCCGAGGTCATCGCGGGCGATTCGGCCCACGCCGCGCACCGAGGCGATCGGCACCGCGAAACTGGTCTCGCCGATGCGCACGAACACCGCCTGCGTCACCGCCAGCGTCTGCGGCAGGCGCAACAGGAAGGTGGTGCCCTTGCCGGCTTGGGTCTGGATGTCCAGGGTGCCGCCGAGCTGGCGCACTTCGCTGGCGACCACGTCCATGCCGACGCCGCGGCCGGCCAGGCGGCTGACCTCGTCGGCGGTGGAGAAACCAGGTTCGAAGATCAGGGCGTCGAGCGCGCTGTCGGCCAGCACCGCGTCGCCGCGGATCAGGCCGCGCTCCTCGGCCCGCTTGCGGATCGCCTTGCGGTTGAGGCCGGCGCCGTCGTCGCCGACTTCCAGCACCACTTCCGAGCCTTCGCGGCGGACCGCGATGCGCACTTCGCCCTCTTCCGGCTTCTTCGCCCTGGCGCGCGCGTCCGGCGACTCCAGGCCGTGGGCCACGGCGTTGCGCAGCATGTGTTCCAGCGGCGCGGTCATGCGCTCGAGCACGTTGCGGTCGAGTTCTCCCTGCGCGCCCTCGAGCTTGAGCTGCACCTGCTTGCCGGTGTCGGTGGCGGCCTGGCGCAGTACCCGGCGCAGGCGCGGCACCAGCGCGTCGAACGGCACCATGCGCGTGCGCATGAGGCCTTCCTGCAGGTCCGAACTCACCCGCGACTGCTGCAGCAGCAGGGTTTCGTACTGGCGCGTGAGGTCGTCCATCGACCCCTGCAGCGAGGTCAGGTCGGCGGCCGACTCCGCCAGCGCGCGCGAAAGCTGCTGCAGGGTCGAGAAGCGGTCGAGCTCGAGCGGGTCGAAGGTCTGGTCGGCGGTGTCGTGCTCGCGCTGGTAGCGGGCGATGATCTGCGCCTCGGTCTCGCTGTCCAGGCGCCGCAGCTGGTCGCGCAGACGCATGTTGGTCTGCTCCATCTCGCCCATGGCGCTGCGGAATCCGCCCAGCTGCTGCTCCAGGCGGGCGCGATAGATCGCGACCTCGCCGGCGTAATTGACCAGGCGGTCGAGCAGGTCGGCGCGGATGCGCACCTGCTCCTGCGGCGCGCGCACGCCGATGTCGTCGTCGTCGCCGTGGGCCGCATCGCCGATCGGCGCCGACAATGGCTTGAGCTCGACCTTCGGCGCCGGCACCGGCGTCGGCCGGGCCTTGTCCCCGGCCTCGTGCTGTGCGGGTGCGAACGCCTCGCCGCGCGACCGCGCCTCGAATTCCGCGATCAGTCGTACCGGCAGGCCGATCGCGCGGCGCGCGCCGACCCGGGTGATCATCGCGTGCAGGCGATCGATGCCGCGCTCCAGCAACGGGATGCCGTCGCGACCGAGCTCGGTGCGCTGGTCGACCACCGCCTCGAGCAGCGACTCCATGACGTGCCCCAGTTCGCCGGCCGCCATGATCCCGGCCATGCGCGCCCCGCCCTTGAGCGTGTGCAGGTCGCGCTGCAGGCCCACCAGCGGCTCGCGTTCCCCTGGCGCCTCGCGCAGCTGGGCCAGCAGGCTGTCGGAATGATCGAGCAGGTCGACGCTTTCCTCGACGAAGATGTCGACCAGTTCCGGGTCCAGATCGGTGAGGTCCAGTGCCTCGTCCGGGTCCTCGGCCGAGGCGGCCGCTTGTTCGAGGAACGCGGAGACGACGGGTTCGGGTGCCGGTTCGGCTGCCGCCGGGGCCGGCATCGGCTGGGCGGCTTCGCGCGCTGTCGCGGCCTGACGCTCGGCCTCGAGCCGGGCCGCTTCGGCGCGCTCGGCTTCGACGCGCTCGGCTTCGGCACGTTCGGCTTCGGCACGCTCGGTTTGGACGCGCTCGGCTTCGACGCGCTCGGCTTCGAGGTGCTCGGCATGCTCGCGTTCCGCGGCCGCTTGCCGCTCGCGCGCCATGCGATCCTGTTCGGCGTACTCCGCCTCCAGGCGCGCATACTCCAGTCGCTCTTCTTCCTCGAGCCGCGCCGCTTCGGCGCGCTCGGCTTCGGTGCGCTCGGCATCGAGGCGCTCGGCTTCGAGACGTTCGGCTTCGAGACGTTCGGCTTCGAGGCGCTCGGCTTCGAGGCGTTCGGCTTCGAGGCGCTCGGCTTCGAGGCGCTCGGCTTCGAGGCGCTCCTGGTCCGCACTTTCATTCGCGGCAAGCCGGGCTTCGGCAGTCCCGGCTTCGCTGGTTTCGCTTCCTGCCTCGGGATGCCCGCTTTCGACGCCTTCGAAGGACACGCTTTCGATCTGCAGGGAGTCCACGGCCGCATCGCCGTCGCCGTCGAATTCCGCGGCCAGGTCGCCGTAGGCGCTCAGGTCCAGCGCCGCGAGTTCCTGCGCCAGGGGGTCGTCCGCGTGCACGGGTTCGAATACCGGCTCGGATGCCCCGGCTTCCTCGAACGGCAACTTGCCTTCCGGCAGGCTGTCGCGCAGTGCGGCCAGGCGCGTGGCCAGTGCCTCGCAACGCGGTACCCGCGGTGCCGGTGCGTGCAGGGCGGCTACCGTGGCGCGGGCCGCATCGGCGAGTTGCGCGAGTGCGTCGATGCCGTCCGCGGTCGCCACGACATGCGCCACCAGCAGGCGCTTGACGTAGGCCTCTGCCGGGGTCATCGCATCGGTGATCGCAGGCACTTCGGTCATCGCGAACGCGCCGTTCATGGTGTGGATCGCGCGCATCAGGCCATCGTCGGCGTAGGCCGGCGCGGTGCGTGCGGCGAAGATCCACTGGTCGACGGTGGCCAGGTGCCCGCCGATCTCGACGTCGAGGATTTCCAGCAGCACCGGGTCGACGTTGGCCGCGACGCTGTCGTCGGCGGCTTCGGCTTCCATCGACGGCGCAGCCGCTTCGCCGGGCAGCGACGCTTCGGGCACGAAGGCATCGGCATTTTCGCCGGCGTCGGCTTCCGGCTCCGCTGCGGGTGCTTCTGCGAGCGCCTCGGGCGCGGCGTAGAACACGTCCTCGCCGGCGGCGATGCGATCCGCGATCGCCTGCATGCCGTCGAGGTCGGCATTGATGCCGCCTTCGCCGCGCAGCGCCGCATGCAGCTGCGGCAAGGTGTAGAACGCCTGGTCGACCATCGCCACCACGGCCGGCGTCGCCGGGCGGGTGCCGTCGAGCACGCGGTTGAGCATGTTCTCGGTCTTCCACGCGAACTCGCCCAGGGTCTTGGCGCCGACCAGGCGGCCGCTGCCCTTGAGGGTGTGGAACACGCGCCGGATCGGGCGCAGCTTTTCCAGGTCCTCGGGCAGCGCGCGCCAGGGCGGCAGCAATCGGTCGAGGTTGTCGATCTCCTCCTCGAATTCCTCCAGGAAGACTTCGCGGATCTCGTCGTCGATCTCGTCACCGGTGAGCTCGAATCCGCCCGCGGTCCCGGTACCGACCGGGGCCGGCGCGTGCGCCGGGGTCGCGGGGACTTCCGGCATCGGCGTTGCGGCCGGCGGCGCGGCGGCATGCGATGCCTCGGTGGCGGCTCCCGGCGACATCCATGGCGCATCCAGTCCGTCGCCACCGATTGCCGGCTCGATCTCGCCGTCGAGGTTGTCCGTATCGCCGGCCTGGAGGTCGGCTGCGGCGATGAACGGCGTCGGCTCCGCGGCCGGCAGCGGCCAATAACCGAGCGACTCCAGGCTGTTGCGGGCGATGTCGAGGATGTCGTCGCGGTTGGGGCGCTGCTCGCGCAGTGCCTCGAGGTAGTACTCCAGGCTGGCCAGCGCATCCGCCAGGGTGTCGAGCTGGCGTCCGTTGGGGACGCGGTGGCGCGCGATCAGTTCGCGCTCGGTGTACATGCGCACGCCGGACAGGTACTGCGACGGCAGCGGCAGCTCCAGCATCTGCAGCGCGCCGCCGACTTCCTGCAGCAGGCGCGGGACTTCGACCAGTTCGCCGTGGTCCCAGTTGGTTTCGACGAAGGCGACGAAGGCCTGGCGGGCATCGGCGAAATTGGCGATCGCCTCGCGCGCCAGCACCTCGAGCACCTTGCGCGATTCGCTGGCGAGCATGTCGTCGTCGCCTGCGGCGTTGGGGCCGCCGAGGCGCGCGACCTGCTCGTCGAGCGACGCATCGACGTACAGCAGTGCGCCGGCGATATCCAGCAGCGCGCCCTCGTCGGCGCTGCGGTCGCCACCGACGATGCCGCGCATCGCCTCGCGCTGCTGCTGGACGACGTTGCGGGCGATCCCGAGGCCGAGCATGCCCAGGGTATCGGCGACGCGGCCCAGCGCCTCGACCTGCGGCTGCAGGCCGGCGACGTCGCCGTGGCCGCTGCGCAGGTGCAGGTCGAGCGCATCCTTGACCCGCAGCAGGTCCTCCTTGACCGCGGCCGACACGGTGTCGAGCAGCGCGCGGTTGCGGCCGGTCAGGCTGCCCTGCGCATGCGCCAGTTCGGATTCGCTCGGCGCCGGCGCATCAAGGTCGAAGGTGTCGCGCAGGTCCTTCAGCCCGGCGTGGTCGCCGTCGGTGTGGGCGACGTGGTAGAGCAGCTGCCGGGTCGGCTCCAGCGCGGCTTCGGCGCGCGGCATGCCGAAGCCGTCGTCTTCGAACAGGCGCCGGGTTTCGCGTTCGACGCTGGCGAAGGCCTGGCGCAAGGCGGCGGTCGGCGGCAGCGCGCCGTCGCGCAGTGCGCCGGCCACCGACGAGGCGACCCACAGCATGCGCCGCGCGGCTTCCTCGCTGGACTGCGCCAGCAAGCCATCGATGGCGGCGGCAAGCGTCGCGGCCGAGGCCGGGGCGCCCTGCTCCGGCCAGGCCGCGAGGGCATCGTGCAATTGCGCCAGCAACGGCGCGGCGCTGGCTTCGCGCGACTGCCGCGAAGGCGCTGCCTCGGTCGCCAGCGCTTCGGGCAACGGGCGCTGCAGGTCGGGCGCGAACAGCACGCTCTCGCTCAGCCCGGTTTCGCCGCGCGCCGCGCGCAACTCGTTGAGCAGCGGCAGCAGCACGATCGGGATGTCCTTGTGCCCGCCCTGCAGCCGCTCCAGGTAGTCGGGCAACAGCACCACGCCGCGCATCAGCGTGGCGCAGGCTTCGTCGCGCTCGGATACGCGCGCTTCCTGCAACGCCTGCGCGAGCTGCTCCATCTCCTCGGCGACCATGGCCGGCGCGTACAGCTCGACCATGCGCAAGGTGCCCTGCACCTGGTGCAGGTAGCTGGCGCAGAAACGCATGCGGCTGGCGTCGGACGGATCCTCGGCGAAAGCCTCGATCTCGATCCGCGCCTGGCGCAGGGTCTCGTCCAGTTCCGGCTTGACCCAGCCCAGCGTGGTGTAGTCGATCGCGTCGCGCAGCACCGTGGTCATCGCGCGCCCCCCCGCGGCGCGCGCCTTGCGGCGCGGCTCAGGTCACGGACGGCCACGCGGGCGGCTGCGGACATGTTCATTGCGAAGACGACCCCGTCGCTCAGGCGGGCAGCTTGAAGTCGGCGACCGAACGACGCAGGTCGGCCGCGAGCTGCGCCAGGTTTCCGATCGACTCCGCCGTCTGGTTGGCGCCCTGCGAGGTCTGCGCGGTGATCGACTGGATCGTGTTCATCGCCTGGGTGATGTTCGACGCCGCCGCGGTCTGCTGCTGGGCCGCGTTGGAGATGCCCTGGATGAGGTCGGCAAGGCTGGTCGACACGCTTTCGATCTCGCCCAGCGCGGTACCCGCGTCCTCGGCCAGCCGCGCGCCGGCGACCACTTCGGAGGTCGTCTGCTCCATCGAGCTGACCGCCTCGTTGGTATCGGCCTGAATCGTCTGCACCAGCGATTCGATGCGCTTGGTCGCGTTGGACGAGCGTTCCGCGAGCCGCTGCACTTCGTCGGCCACGACCGCGAACCCGCGGCCCGCCTCGCCCGCGGATGCCGCCTGGATCGCGGCGTTCAGCGCCAGGATGTTGGTCTGTTCGGAAATGTCGTTGATCAGTTCGACGATCGAGCCGATTTCCTGCGAGCTCTCGCCCAGGCGCTTGATGCGCTTGGAGGTTTCCTGGATCTGGTCGCGGATCGAATCCATGCCGGCGATCGTCTGCCGCACCACGCCCGCGCCGTTGGTCGCGATCCGCACCGAGCGCTGCGCCACCTCGGCGGACTCGGCGGAGTTCTTCGACACCTGGTTGATGCTGGCCGCGATCTCGTTGATGCGGTCGGATGCCGAGTTGATCTCGGTCGCCTGGTGCTCGGCGGCTTCGGCCAGGTGCATGGCGGTGGCCTGCGTTTCCTGGGCGCTGGAAGCCACCTGCACCGAGGTGTCGGTGATCGTCTGCACCAGGCTGCGCAGCTGCTCGACCGCGAAGTTGATCGAGTCGGCGATCGCGCCGGTCATGTCCTCGGTGACGGTCGCCTTGACCGTCAGGTCGCCTTCGGCGAGCGAACCCATTTCGTCCAGCAGGCGCATGATCGCCTCCTGGTTGCGGTTGTTGAGTTCCATCGTGGTTTCATAGCGCTTGCGCTCGGCGCGCCGGGTGCTGAAGTACAGGCCGACCAGCGAAAACAGCACGAGGGCGCCGGACAGGATGCTGACCCAGACGCCGCCGATGATGCTGGTGTCCTTCAGCGAGCCGAACGCGGTGAAGGCGCTGAACAGGTTCTCGCTGTCCGACAGCAGCTTGTCGGAGCCGGTGGCGATCGCGGTCGCGGCGTTCTGGGCGCGGAACAGGTTCTGGGAAGTACCGAGGATCGCGTCGAGGTCCTTCTTCATCTCGACCCACAGGGTATTGGCCTGGTTGAGCGCGGCCAGTGCGTTGGCGTTGCTCAGCTTCTGCACGTTGAGCGTGGCATCGCCCTGGCGCAGGCCGTTGAGCACCTGGCCGAACACGCCGGCATCGCGTGCCAGCGCGTCGCCGGAAAGGGAGGCGGTGGCGCCGCCGGCCTGGATTTCGGCCACGCGGCGGGCCATGGTCGCGGCCAGCACCACTTCGCGCAGGGCGATGTAGATCTGCGAGGACTGCGAGCCGGAGGCCGACATCGCGCGCACCACCTCGTCCATCTGCGCCTGCAGCTGGGGCACCTTCTGGGTGAAGCTGCTGGCGTTGCCGGCCAGTCCGAGCACGGCCTTTTCCGAGCCGATCACCTGGTCGGCGTTCCTGGCCAGCGGCGCCCAGGTATCGGTGACGGCATTGATCGGGCCGGCGACGCCGGCGGTCTGGCCGAAGCGCTCGTTGAGCAGCTTGATGTCGCTGTCGATCTGCTGGCGCGTGGTCTTGAAAGCCGCGAACGACTCCGCGTTGCCGCCGACCGCCTCGCGGCCCTGGTTGGCCAGGCGCTGCGAGTTCACCTGCAGGTTCGACGCCGCGGTGCTGGCACCGCCCAGTCGCGCGGCCTTGGTCGTGGCCCAGATCGTGTTGCCGGCGAACACCAGCAGCGACAGCAGCAGCAACCAGATCCAGACGTTGGTGCCGATGGTGCGGCCCTTGCCGGCGACATTGTCCATTACAGTGCTCATGGTTCGACCTCGACCTTCGGTTGCGATGCGCGGCGGTCAGGCCGCGGCTTGTCTGAATTCGGGAGTGCGGGCCAGCCGTTCAAGGCTGAAGATGCCCCAGGCGTTGTCGGCGTAGGCATAGGCGCGATCGACGAAATGCGCGTAACGGCCTTCGCCCAACCGGTGCTCGGACAGCGACTCGGACGGCAGCAGTTGCGCCTCGACGAAGCTGCGCTGGCCGAACAGTTCGTCGATGGTGACCGCGACGTCGCCGCCGGGTTGGCGCACGATCAGCACGCGCTGGCCTTCGTGGATCACCGTCCGCTCGCCTTCCAGGAACTGCTTGAGGTCGACGATCGGCAGCAGGTTGCCGCGGATGTTGGCAACCCCGAGCATCCACGGCTGCGCGCCGGGCACCGGCGTGACCTGCGGCATCGGCAGGATCTCGACCACCTCGTCGAACCCGGCCGCCAGTCGCTTGTGGCCGATCCGGAAGCCGACGCCGCGCCACAGCCCGGGCGCGTCGAGCTGCTCGGGCAGGCCGGCGACGTGCGCCAGGCTGCGCTGCTCGTAGTCGGCGAGGATCTCGAACGGGCCGCGGCGCTTGCTCATGTCAGGCGCCGAGCAGCTCGTTGATGCGGGCGACCAGCGCATCCTCGTCCGGTGGCTTGACGATGTAGTCCTTGGCGCCCTGGCGCAGGCCCCAGGCCTTGTCGGTCTCCATGCCCTTGGTGCTGACGATCAGCACCGGGATCGCGCTGGTGGCGCCGTCGCGCGACAGTGCGCGGGTGGCCTGGAAGCCGTTCATGCCGGGCAGCACCACGTCCATGAGCACCAGGTCCGGCAGCTCGCGCTTGCAGACCTCGATGCCGTCCTCGGCGCTGCCCGAAGCCAGCACCTGGTGGCCGTTGCGTTCCAGCAACTGGGTGAGCACCGCCGTGTCGGTCGGCGAATCCTCGATCAGTAGAATGCGTGCCATTGGATTGCCCTACCCCCCGGTCAGGCGTTGACGTGCTTGCGGATCGCGTCGAGGAGTTCCTCGCGCGTGAATGGCTTGGTGACGTACTGCTCGGAACCCACGATGCGTCCGCGGGCCTTGTCGAACAGGCCGTCCTTGGACGACAGCATGATCACCGGCGTCGACTTGAAGATCTGGTTGTTCTTGATCAGGGCGCAGGTCTGGTAGCCGTCAAGGCGCGGCATCATGATGTCGACGAAGATGATCTGCGGCTGGTGGTCGGCGATCTTGGCCAGCGCCTCGAAGCCGTCGGTGGCGGTGACCACGTCGGCGCCCTCGCGCTTGAGCAGCGTCTCGGCGGTGCGCCGGATCGTCTTGGAGTCGTCGATCACCATCACGCGGAGGCCATCGAGGCTTCCGGTGCGGCTGTCATCTGGCGTCATTGCTGCTCCCCTGTGCGCGACGCTTCGTGATTGCCGGCGTCGCTGCGAAACTCCTATATCCCAGCCCGCGCCGGCAGTGTCAAGTTTTCATTTGTCCGGCTTGCGTCCCTGAACGCGTTCACGCGCTCCGGGCCGGCGGCGGGGCGGGCATGCGCCCCTGCTACCATGCGTCGCATTCTGCCGCGGACCGGTCGCATGGTGCTCGATGTCGTCGTGGTGATGGATCCGATCGGGACCATCAAGATCGCCAAGGATTCGACCTTCGCCATGCTGCTGGAGGCGCAGCGTCGCGGCCACCGCCTGCATTATGTGCGCCCGGGGGGGCTGTGGCTGCGCGATGGCGTGGCCATGGCGACCACCTCCCCGTTGACGGTGCGCGACGACCCCGCTGGCTGGCATGAACTGGGCGCCCCGTCACGGCGTGCGCTGGGCGCCGGCGACGTGGTGCTGATGCGGACCGACCCGCCGGTCGACGACGAATACATCCACGACACCCAGATCCTCGGGATCGCCCAGCAGGCCGGCGCCTGCGTGGTCAACGACCCGCGCGGGCTGCGCGACATGAACGAGAAGCTGACCGCGCTCGAGTTCCCGCAATGCTGCCCGCCGACCCTGGTCAGCCGCGACGCCGCCGCGCTCAAG
>JAKFDF010000250.1:0-7720 GCA_036676275.1 Lysobacter sp. | reverse complement strand
TTCTGTTGCGGCGGCACGAAGCGTTCCAGGTACAACGCGGCGGTGAGGCTGCCGGCCATGCGCGACGGGCCGGAGTTGGCGATGTCGGCGACGTTGCTGGTGAGGTAGCGCAGGTACGGGCGCCACAGCGGCATCCGCCACAACGGGTCGCGCACCTGCCTGCCGGCGCCGAGCCAGGCCTCGGCGAGCGCGTCGTCGTTGGCGTACATGGCCGGCAGGTCGGGGCCGAGCGCGATCCGCGCGGCGCCGGTGAGCGTGGCGAAGTCCAGCAGCAGCCCGGGTCCGAGTTCGCCGGCGTGCGCCAGCGCGTCGCCGAGGATCACCCGGCCTTCGGCATCGGTGTTGTCGATCTCGACATGCACGCCGCTGCGGGTGGCGATCACGTCGCCGGGGCGGAACGCGTGCGGGCCGATCGCGTTCTCGACCGCCGCCACCAGCAGCGTGATCCGCAGCGGCAGCCTGCGCGCCATGACCAGTTCGGCCAGCGCGATCGCGTGCGCCGCGCCGCCCATGTCCTTCTTCATGTTGCGCATGCCGTCGGCGGTCTTGAGGTCGAGCCCGCCGGTGTCGAAGCACACGCCCTTGCCGACCAGCGCGACGTGCGGGTGCGCGCTGCTCGCATCGGAATCCATGCCCCATTGCAGCTTCAGCAACCGCGGCGCGCGCGGCGAGCCGCGGCCGACGGCGTGGATCGCGGGGAAGTTCTGCGCCAGCAGGGCGTCGCCGACGATCGCTTCGCAGGACGCGCCGTGCGCCCGGGCGATGTCACGGACCAGGAGCTCGAGTTCTTCCGGCCCGAGGTGCTCGGCCGGCGTGTTGACCAGGTCGCGCACGCGCAGGCAGGCGGCGAGCACGTCGTTGGTTTCGCCGTCGAGCGCGTCCAGCAACAAACGCGCGGGCGCACGCGGCGGCGTGCGGAAGCGGGTGTAGCGATAGCTGCCCAGGCCCCAGCCCAGCTGCAGGGCGTTGCGGGTCGCGGCATCCAACGCGCCGCCCGCTTGCCAGTCGCCCGCCGGCAACGCCTGCGGCGCATGCGCGTAGCTGTAGGGATCGAGCGGATCGCCGATGCCGAGCACCGCGCCGGCGAGGCTGCCGTCGCCGCCGGGCAGGCCCAGCAGCGTGCCGGGCGCGGCGTCGAAGCCGTGCGCCGCCAGCCATTGCGTCGTCGCCTGCGGCTGCTGTTGCCGCCAGCCATCGAAGCCTTCGCGGCTCACGAGGTGCAGCGGTCGCGGGTTGTCGGCCGTGGCGGCGGTGGTGAATCCGTTCGGTAGGCTCATGCGACGCTCTGCGAGGGCGTTGATGCCGCGTCCAGCCAGTCGGCGAGCGCGGCGAGGGTGGGGACTTCGAGGTCGGGGCGGACGTGCGCGTGCGGCCACTCGCGGATGCGGCCCCCGGCATCGGGGCGGTTGATCCAGCAGCTGCGCAGGCCGGCGCCGTGCGCGCCGAGCACGTCCATCTCGATGTCGTCGCCGACGTGCAGCACCTGTGCCGGTTCGCAGCCCAGCTGCGCGCAGGCGGCATGGAAGATGCTGGCCGCGGGCTTGGCCGCGCCGTGTTCGCGCGCGCCGAGCTGGAAGGCGAACACGTGCATCAGGCCGATGCGCTCCAGGTCGGCGTTGCCGTTGCTCAGCGCCGCCAGCGGCACCCGCGCGGCGAGGCGGTCGAGCGCGTCGAGGCTGTCGTCGTAGTGCTCGACCTCGCAGCGCGCGGCGAAGAACGCGTCGAACGCCGGTTGCACCAGGGCGACGTCGTCGCCGGCCTCGCGCAGCATGCGTTCCAGGGTGACCAGGCGCTGCCGGGTGAAGTCGTGCGCCAGGTGCGGATGGCTTTCGGCGACCTCGTCGCGCAGCGCGCGCATTGCCGCCAGCGGCCAGCGCGCGGCGGTGCGCGGGGCGTGTTCGCGCAGCCAGGCGCCGAGGACGCTTTCGGCGCGCACCATCACCGGCGCGATCGGCCAGATGGTGTCGTCGAGGTCCAGGGTGATGGCGCGGACGGGGAAGCTCACCGGGCCATTCTATCGCCGCGCGGCGCATGGGCCGGCTTGCGATCTCCCCCGCGGCGCGCCGACGCGCGCGCCGCCGAAGTCGGCCGCGAGCCCGTGGACCTCCGGCGGGACGGAGCAGGGATCGCATCGGCGGTGCCCGCGCCGCGGCGCCAGGCTGCGGGCCTGGGCCGCTCACCCGAGCAACTTCGCCCACCCCTCCATGCCCTCGATCTTGGACAGCACGATCTTGGTGCACACCAGCAGCGGCACCGCCAGCAGCAGGCCGACGATGCCCCACAGCCAGCCGCACAGCATCAGCGCCAGGATCAGCACCAGCGGCGACAGCGCCATCCGCGCGCCGAGCACGATCGGGGTCACGATCTGGCCTTCCAGCGTGTGCAGGCCGAGGTAGATCGCCGCCGGCAGCACCGAGTGCCAGACGTCGTCGAAGGCGACGAAGCCCATCAGCAGCATGATCATGATCCCGATCAGCGGGCCGACATAGGGCGCGAAGTTGAGGATCGCCGCCATCGTGCCCCACAGCAGGGCCTCGTCCAGCGGCACCCCGAGCCAGTACAGCGAGCCTGCGAACGCCAGCCCGACCAGCGCGTTGATGATGCTGATGGTCAGCACGTAGCGCGAGATCTCGTGCTCGATCGACTGCAGGATCTCCACCGTCAGCCGCTTCTGCTGGCGCCCGGGCAGCAGCGCCAGCGCGTTGCGTTGCAGGCCCTGCCCGTAGACCATGAAGAAGAACGTCAGCAGCACCACCGCCAGCACCGAGGCGACCATGCGCGGGGTCGCGGTCAGGGCCTTGTAGGGATCGTTGACCTCGGTCCTGACCACCTGCACCGGCTTGGCGGTGTTCTCGCCGCCGGCGGCGCGGGCGATGTTCTCGGCGGCCTTGTTGGCTTCCTGCACCGGCTTGACCAGGTTGCGCAGCTTCGGCGCGAGGTCGCGCATCTCGCGCGGCACCTGGCGCACCCATTCGGCGGCCGGCGCCACCAGCTGCTGCCCCAGCGCGACGGTGCCGGCGATGCCGAGCACCAGCACCAGCAGCGCGCTGACGAAGCGCGGCACGTAGATCCGCTGCAGCAGGCGGATGATCGGATTGCCGACCAGCGCGAAGAACATCGCCAGCAGCACCGGCAACACCAGGCCCTGCGCGGCCCACAGGGTGAAGCCGGCCGCCAGCGTCGCCAGTACCAGCAGCGCCGTGGACGCGCGCGGCCGCGGTCGCGGGGCCGGCCGCGCCGCGGCGTCCGCTGCGGGATCGTCGGCAATGGCCGGGGCGGCAGCCGGTTCGCCGGTTGCCGGCGCGCTCGGCGCGGCAGGCAGCGGCGGCGGCGAGGTGCCGTCGTCGACGGGGTCGTGCGGGGTCGCGCTCATGGCAGCCCGGCGTGGCGCAGGATGCGTTGCGTGGTTTCCGGCGACGGGTCCGGCGACGGGTCCGGCGGCCGTGCGTCGGTCGCCGCCTGCGCCACCGCCGCCGCGGGCACGCCGACCGCCGCGGCGGTCTGCTGCGCGTTATCCGCCGCTTCGCCGGCCTGGCCGGCCGCGGCCTGCGCGCTGCCGCTGGCGAACAGGCCCGCCAGCGCGGTGAGCAGCTGCAACGCGCCGCCACCGGCGGCCGCGCGCTTGAGCGGCTGCGCGCGCCCGGTCAGAAATCCCGCCACCAGGCCCGCCACCACGATCCGGCCCGGCGTCCACGCCGCGCGCCACGAGGCCTTGAACTGGCGCCAGTCGGCCGCCGCCTGGCGCTCCTGCGCCTCGAGCGCGGTCTCGGCCTGTTTCACCTTCTGCAACAGCGCGTCGAAGCTCATGGCATGTCCAGGCTCATGTGATGTCCCTGTCCGGTCTGCGCATCCTGCTCACGGCGGGGTGATGTCCACGCCGAGGCCCTTTTTCAACGGCGCGCCGTCGGTGGCGTCGGCGACGCGCTCGGCGGCGTCCTCGCTGGACGTCCCGGACCCGGCATCGGGCATCAGCCCGGACAACTCGCCGACCCCGAGCCGCGCCAGCTGGCGCCGGGTCGCCTGCAGCCGCGTGTGCTCGAAATAGCGCATCGCCATCCACGCCGCGAGCGCGGTGACCACCACGCTCAAGCCGGCCGTGAGCAGCAGCGACAGCGACCACGACCAGCCCAGGCCGCGGCCCAGCCACACCACCAGCGTCGCCATCAGCAGCAGCCACGCCGACGCGCCGAAGGCGATCGCCACGCCGGTGAACGCCAGCGTGCGCCCGAACGCGCTGCGCGCCAGCGAGATGTCCGCCGCCAGCAGGATGCGGAACGCCTTGCCGGCATCGCGGCCGGCGCCCAGGGTCGCGCGGCCGGCGGCGCCGAGCTCGCGCACGGCATCGTCGATCCCCGGCGCGGGGCGCTCGTGTCCGGCGTGCTCCGGCGCGGCGTCGGCCTGGCCGGGCGCGTCCCCCGTGGCACTCATCGCGGCGGCTTACTTGTCGCCGCTGCGCGCCAGCTTGGCGATGATCCAGCCGGCGGCGAAGGCCATGCCGAAGGACGCCAGCGGGCGTTCGCGGATCAGGTCGGAAGCGCTTTCGATCAGGTCGCGGCCCTTGTCCATCAGCGCGTCGACCTGTTCGCGGCTGGCGGCGCCGGCCTGCTCGACCGCGGCCAGGCCGGCGAGCGCGCCGTCGGCCAGTTCGGCCTTCATCTGCGCCTTGCCCAGCCGCATCTCGTCGCCGGCCGCGCCGGCCGCGCCCTTGATCGCTTCGCCGGCGTGTCCGGCGGCCTGCTTGAGGTGGGTGCCGGCTTCGCCGAGATTGCTCTTCATGCTGTCGGTGGCGGTGGGGGTCATCGTCGCTCTCCTCGGTTGGTTCGCATCGGCACGGGGCGTGCCAAGCGGTAAAGCCGCGCGCTGCGGCGCGGCGTCATTGCATCGCCAGGTCGCCCTGCGCGTTGCCGCGCACGATGCGCAGCACCAGTTGCGGCGGTTGCCGGCCGAAACTGAGTCGGAAACTGGGCAGGTCGTCGAAGCGCCCGCTGTTGGCGGCGACCACGACATCGCCAGGGCGCAGGCCGTTGGCTGCGGCGCGGCTGCCGCGGGCGACGCTTTCCACCAGCACGCCGTCGACCCCGGACTGGCGCAGGCTGGCCGGCAGTTCGGCGAAGATGGCGCCGGCCAGGCGCGGGTCCAGGGTGGCGCCGGGCAGCGACCGGGGCTGCTCGCGCAGGGTCGCGGCGAGCTGCAGCGGCTTGCCGTCGCGGCGCAGGTCGAGCACGACCCTGGCGCCGACGCCCTGCAGGCCCTCGAAGTTGCGCAGGGTGTCGCGGTCGTCGATCCGCTGGCCGTTGGCGGCGACGACCACGTCGCCCACCTGCACCCCGGCCGCGGCCGCGGCCGAGTCCGGGTACACGCGCGTCACCACTGCGCCGCGGGCGTCGTCCAGGCCCAGGCCGCCGGCGATCCGCGCGTCCACGTCCTGGGTGTCGATGCCCAGGCTGCCGCGGTGCACTTCGCCGGTGGACACCAGCTGGCGCATGACGTCGCCGGCGAGGTTGGACGGGATCGCGAAGCCCAGGCCGATGTTGCCGGCCATCGAGCCGCGCGGATTGAAGCTGGCGGTGTTGATGCCGACCAGCTGGCCGTCGAGGTTGACCAGCGCGCCGCCGGAATTGCCGGGATTGATCGAGGCGTCGGTCTGGATGAAGTTCTGGTAGCCCAGCCCCTGCAGGCCGCTGCGCCCGACCGCCGAGACGATCCCCGAGGTCACCGTCTGGCCGATCCCGAACGGGTTGCCGACCGCGACCACGAAATCGCCGACCTGCAGCCGCGAACTGTCGGCCAGCGGGATCGCGGTCAATGGCGCGTCCTTCGGCACCGGGATGCGCATCAGCGCGACATCGGTGTCCGGGTCGGAGCCGACGAACTGCGCCTGCATCGTGCGCCCGTCGGCCAGCGTCACCGAGACCTCGTCGGCGCCCTCGATCACGTGGTGGTTGGTGAGGACCAGCCCCTTGCCCGCATCGACGATGACGCCCGAGCCCAGCGACTGGTTGATCCGCTCCTGCGGGATGTTGGGGAACATCCGCCGGAAGATCGGATCGTTGGCGAACGGATTGTTGATCCGCACCCGCTGCTGGCTGTGCACGCTGACCACCGCAGGCAGCACCCGCTTGAGCATCGGCGCCAGCGAGGGAATGGCCTGGCCGGCGACCGCGCTCGGCAGCGCGGCGGCGGCGGGCACGGCGGTCGCGGTGGAGGGTCGTGCCTGCACCGGCTGCCGCAACGTTTGCTGCAGCACGGTCGCGGCGAAGCCGCCGAACGCGGCGGCGGCGACCAGGGCGAACACGATTCCCGCCTTGCGGTGCTTTCGGGCAGGCACTGGGGAAGAGGAAGGAGCAGCGTGCATCTCGGACATGATCCCGGGGGTCAGGTGGCAGCCGCGTGAGCGCGGCGAGGGAACGACAAGCGTGGCATACGGGCGATGTTGCCGCAGCGGCGGCAACCGCAGCCGATCCTTGCTGCGACAACCCGATCGGCGCTGAAGTTTCCGCCGCGAGCGGCGCCGGACCGGCGCGGGCCGCGCACCGCCATGCCTGATGACCGCGCGTTGCGGCGCTGCCATGGCGCCCCGGCGAGGGCGGCGAGGCCGGTTCGCACGGCCCGCTGCGTTCTTGCGCGGCCGTCTCCGGCGGTCGCCGCGGCGCGCCGGGCGGGGCGCGAAATGCGGTTGACACCGGGCCGGGGCCCGGATAGCTTGAATCCCCTGCGCTGCCACAACATCTTGGGGTGCGCGGGGCAGGCAGGGCCCAAGCACTGGGGTTGTCGTCGCACGGCACACATAGCCGCCGACGCCTTCTCCGGCGCTTGGAAACACGCGACGGGGGTGGGCGGATGCGTGCACAGGCCCGGGCCGCGAGCGGCCCGAGAAACACCAGGGCGGAGACCACGACCCGGACACGGGGCGGCGCGCATGCTGGCGCCGACGTCTCCCCGTCCCCGCGATGCAGGCCTGGCGGTTCCGCCCCGGAACCCGCCGGCCTGGAGGATGCAAACCCGGCCGCGCCCGCCTGAGGACGCGCCGGCAGACAACAACAACGACGCGGCAGCAGCCGCGCGCGAAGTGACGAGGAGAAGGGAAGGGATGAGCACAGTGCGCCTGGAGGCAGTGGACAGCGGCATGGACGTGATGACTGACGAAGAACGGGCCGCGGCGGACCGGGAGATCCCGATGCAGCCGGCATCGCAGGACATCTGGGACAAGAAGTACCGGCTCAAGACCAAGGCCGGCGAAGCCGTGGATGCCGACATCGACGGCACCTACCAGCGCGTCGCCCGCGCCCTGGCCGACGCCGAGCCGAGCGCCGAGCTGCGCCAGTACTGGAACGAGCGTTTCGTCTGGGCGCTGCGCCGCGGGGCGATCCCCGCCGGCCGCATCACCAGCAACGCCGGCGCGCTGGAGCACAAGCCCGCCACCAGCACCATCAACTGCACCGTCAGCGGCACCATCGAGGATTCGATGGACGGCATCCTCGAGAAGGTCCACGAGGCCGGCCTGACGCTGAAGGCCGGCTGCGGCATCGGCTACGAATTCTCGACCCTGCGCCCGCGCGGCGCGTTCGTCGCCGGCGCCGGCGCGTACACCTCCGGGCCGATGTCGTTCATGGATATCTACGACAAGATGTGCTTCACGGTGTCGTCGGCCGGCGGCCGCCGCGGCGCGCAGATGGGCACCTTCGACGTCAGCCACCCGGACGTGAAGGACTTCATCCGC
>JAKFDF010000249.1:0-14624 GCA_036676275.1 Lysobacter sp. | reverse complement strand
AAAAAAACGCCCCGCGCAGGGCGGGGCGTCGTCTCGGGTTGCAGGCGCGGTCAGTCGAGCCAGCCCTTCATCTCCTCGCGGGTGAGGCGGCCGTTGTGGTTGCCGTCGACGACGTGGAATTCGCGCACCAGGTCGGCGTTGCCGCTGGCCTCGGCGCGGCTGATGTTGCCGTCGTGGTTCGCGTCCATGGCGTCGAAGTCGACGTGGTAGTTGCTCGAGATCGAGTTGCCCGGGCTCGAGGTCACCGTGACCTCGCCGCTGGCGGCCGCGGCCGGCGCGGCGGGCGCGGTCTCCTGCATCGGCGGCGCGGCCGCCGCGGCCGCCGCCGCCACCTGGCTTGCGACCTGGGCGTCGATCGCGGCGTCCGTGGCCTGCGCGCTGGCGGCCTGGGCCGTGTCGGCGGCCTGTTCGGCGACGTTCGCCGCGGCCTTGGTCTGCATGTTGCCGGTGGCTGCATCGTCGGCGACCATGTTCGCTGTCGCCGCGGCGCCCGATGCCACGCTGGCGGCGGTGGCGGCCTCGACCGCGTTCTGGCTGGCGATGTCCGCGGTCACTGCCGCGGTGCCGCTGACCGGCGCGCTGTCGCTGCTGGCGTCGGCATTGGCGGCCGCATCCACCGCGGCCTGTGCGTCGGCGTTGGCCTGCGCCGCGGCCTGGGTGGCATCCTGGGCTTCCAGTTGCGCCTTCTGCTGTTCCTGCACCTGTGCCAATGCGGGCGCGCTCAGGCCGAGCGCGGCGAGCAGGGCGATGGACAACACGTGGGTCTTGCCGGTCATGGGATTGCCTCGGGGTGGGAAATACCCGGCGATCCTGGACCCGGCGGGGTCAACCCCGCGTCAAGCGCCGGAACGCCCGCTGAACGCCGGGGGTCAGCGGCCGCGTACGGCGGCGTAGACGGTGATTTCCTCGCGGTCGTGGAACAGCTGCCGCGCGCGGATCGCCAGCGGCTTTCCCGCCTGCTCGGCGAACAGGTCCAGGCACAACCGGGTTTCGGCCCAGCGTTTCTTCATCGGCAGCTTGAGGTTGAACACCGCCTGCCGGCACCAGCCTTCGGCGAACCATTGCGCCATCCGCGACGCGACCCGGCGCGGCTGCTCGACCATGTCGCAGACCATCCAGTCCAGCGGGCGGGGCGGTTGCCAGGTGAAGCCGTCGGCGCGCAGGTGTTCGACCCGGCCGCTGTCGAGCACGTGCGGGCGCAATGGGCCGTTGTCGATCGCCGTCACCTGCAGGCCATGGCGTGCGAGCACCCAGGTCCAGCCGCCGGGCGCCGCGCCGAGGTCGGCGGCGCGCATCCCGGGTTGCAGCAAGGTGTCCCGCTCGCGCTGGTCGAGCAATGTCAGCAACGCTTCTTCCAGTTTCAATGCCGAGCGGGAGGGCGCATCGGCGTGCAGTTTCAGGCGCGGGATGCCGAGCGGCCACGCTGCACTGTCGCGCGGATCCGATTGCGCGACGAAGGCATGGTCGCCCGCGACGAAGCACACGTGCAGGCGCAGCCGTTCCGGATCGGGTTGCGGCGTCAGCAGGGCGGCCTTGCGCAGCGCCGGTCGCAGCGCGTTGCCGAAGCTGCGCGCGAGCCCGGCCAGCGGCTTGCCGGCGTCCGAATCCGGGTGTTCGACGACGAGTTCGCCGAAGGCCTGGGAGGCAGGCGCGATCCCGTCCTGCAGGGCGGCGAGGATCGGCGCGATCCGGTCGCGCGGGTCCAGGCCGCGCAGTTCCGCCAGCAGCCGCAGTTTCTGGCGTGCGAAGATCAGTTCGCGCCAGGGCAGGGCGCGGGTCAGAGCGGAGCCGTCACCCAGGAACAGCGCGTAGCCTTCGCCGCGCACGGCGCGCGCATATCCCCCGACGCCGGCGATGGCCGCGCGCTCGCCGAGTTCGGCCGCCAGTTCCGGTTCGAAGCCCGCGCGGCAATAACAGAGCAGGCCGTCGGCCGCCAGCCCGCCCGATGCGATGCCGTCGCCCGGCAGACCGTCAATAGAACTGCCCGCCCTGCTTGCCGTAGCTGCGCAGCACCGTGCATGCGGCCTCGCGTTGCAGGTCGCGCACCACTTCGATGCCACGGCGTTGGAGCTCGCCGATCCAGTCCGCGGGCAACGGGCCTTCGTCGAATTCGGTCAACGCCATCACGTCCTCGCTGCGCGCGCCGATCAGCAACCGGTCGATGCCGGCCCAGAACATGGCGCCATAGCACTGGCAGCACGGTTGCGACGAGGTCGCCAGGATGATGCGGCGGCCGTCCTCGTTGAGGCGCGAACGCTGCATGCGCTGTTGCGCCAGCATGCAGGCCATGGTCTCGGCATGCGCCAGCGAGCAGTTCTGCGGCAGCACCCGGTTGACCCCGATCGCGACGACGCGGTCGTCGGCGTCGAACACCACCGCGCCGAACGGGCCGCCGCTGCGCGCCTCGATGTTGTGCCGCGACAGTTCGATCGCCAGTGCGACCTTGTCCTCGTCGCTGGCGAAACCGCGCCCGAGATCGATGTCATGCACCCATACCGGCAGTGTCAGGTGCAGTTGCGCCAGCAGCATCAGCGTTCCTCCGGCGGCCGGGGTGCCGGGTCCACGGGCGGGTCGATCGCCGGCGCCAGCGCGATGCAGCTGCCTTCGACGCAACGGCAGCCGGCGATCCCGGCGAAGCCGCAGGCCGACATCGTGCCCTGTTGCGCGCATTGCGCCTTGACCGCTTCGGGATCGACCGGGCTGTCCTTGTTCACGCAGGCCGGATAGTCGCCGCAGCAGTTGCCGACGTTCTTCACCGCGCAATCGGCGTCGCTGCGGCAGCTGCGGTCCGGACTCGCCGGATCCGGCAGCACCCGCGGCGGCAGCGGGCCACCGGTACGCACCTTGAGCTTGCGCAGCTTGTCGAGGTCGCGCGCCGGTGCGTTCGCGGCGGGATCCTGCGCGGCCTCCGTGCCCCGGACTTCGCCCGTGTCCGCGGCTTCAGCCTGCGCCTGCGTCGTCGCCGGCGCGGGCGTGGCCGGAGCCTGCGAGCTGGGTGCCGCGCAGGCCGCCGTGGCCAACGCCAGCCACGCGCACGCAAGCAGGGCAGAGCGGCGTGTGCTCATCGCCTCAGCCCTTCTGTGCCCAGGTGTCGCGCAGGGTGACGCTGCGGTTGAACACCGGGGCATCGCTGCGATGGTCGCGGCGGTCGGCGACGAAATAGCCGATGCGTTCGAACTGGAACGACTGCTCCGGCGCGGCCAGCGCGGCGGACGGCTCGACGTAGCCGGTCACGGTGCGCCGCGAATCCGGGTTCAGGTGGTCGGTGTACGACTTGCCCCCTTCGTCGTTGTCCGGGTCGGCGACGGTGAACAGGCGGTCGTAAAGGCGGATCTCGGCGGCGACGGCGTGGCGCGCGCTGACCCAGTGGATGGTGCCCTTGACCTTGCGGTTGGCGCCCTCCATGCCGGGGCGCGAGTCCGGGTCCAGGGTGCAGCGCAGCTCGACGACGTTGCCGTCTGCGTCCTTGACCGCCTCGTCGCAGCGGATGATGCCGGCGCCGCGCAGGCGCACGTCGCCGCCGACGGTCAGGCGCTTGAAGCCCTTGGGCGGCACTTCGGCGAAATCCTCGCGCTCGATCCACAACTCGCGCGAGAACGGGATCCTGCGCTCGCCCAGGGCCGCGTCCTTGGGATGGTTGGCGAACGTGAGCGACTCCTCGTGGCCCGCGTCGAGGTTGGCCAGCACGACCTTGAGCGGATCGATGACCGCCATGCGCCGCGGCGCCGCGGCATCGAGGTCGTCGCGCAATGCGCCTTCCAGGATCGAGATGTCGAGCAGCGAGTTCTGCTTGCTGATGCCGACCCGATCCACCATCAGCCGCAGGGCCGAAGGCGTGTAGCCACGGCGGCGGATGCCCTGCAGGGTCGGCATCCGCGGATCGTCCCAGCCGTCGACGAGGCCGCCTTCGACCAGTGCCAGCAGCTTGCGCTTGCTCATCACCAGGTAGTTGAAGTTCAGGCGCGAGAACTCGATCTGGCGCGGCTTCGCGGCCTCCAGCGGCAGGCCCTTGTCGGCCAGCGGCTGCAGCAGTTCCGGCGAGTGCGCCAGGTCGACGCGGTCCACGCACCAGTCGTACAACGGCCGGTGGTCCTCGAACTCCAACGTGCACAGCGAATGGGTGATGCCCTCGACCGCGTCCGACAGCGAGTGCGCGTAGTCGTACATCGGATAGATCGGCCAGTCGTGGCCGGTGTTCTGGTGCTCGACCTGCTTGATCCGGTAGATCGCCGGGTCGCGCAGGTTGATGTTGCCGGCGGCCATGTCGATCCGGGCGCGCAGGGTGCGGCTGCCGTCGGCGAATTCGCCGGCGCGCATGCGCCGGAACAGGTCCAGGTTCTCGTCGACGCTGCGGTCCCGGAACGGCGAATCGCGACCCGGCTCGGTCAGGGTGCCGCGGTACGCGCGCACTTCCTCGGCCGAAAGGTCGCAGACGAAGGCGTCGCCCTGGCGGATGAGCTTTTCCGCGGCACGGTAGAAGACCTCGAAATAATCCGAGGCATGGCGCAACTGCGCCCATTCGAAGCCGAGCCAGCGCACGTCCTCCTGGATCGCCGCGACGTACTCGGGGTCTTCCCTGGCAGGGTTGGTGTCGTCGAAGCGCAGGTTGCAGCGGCCGCCGAACTCGGCGGCGATGCCGAAGTCCAGGCAGATCGCCTTGGCGTGGCCGATGTGCAGGTAGCCGTTGGGTTCCGGCGGGAAGCGGGTGCGGATCGCCCGGTGCTTGCCGCTGGCGAGGTCGTCGCGGACGATCTGCCGGATGAAGTCCTGCCTGGCCGGGACCGCGGCGTCCGCGGTCGATGTCGTTGCGGAGGGGGCGGGGACTGCGCAGGGCGGGTGTCCGGGGGCCACGGTTGCTGGGGGATGGGGCACGACGAGGGGGACCGGGGGAAGGCAGACGGCAGTGTAGCCGAGGGCTCCTGCGGAGGTGTCCGTGCAGGCCGTTGACCTGCGTTGATGGCATGGAAGTTGCTTTGTTCCATGCGCAAGGGGGATGCCGATGCGGGTGGTCTATGAGGCGTGGAACCTGATCGACGCCTACCTGGTGCGGCATGTGCTGGAGGACGCGGGGATTCCCGTCTTCGTCCGCGGAGAGGCGCTGCTTGGCGCGGTCGGGGAATTGCCGGCGTGCGGGCTGGTGGCCGTCTGCGTCCCGGATGGCTGCTGGCCGCGGGCGCGGGCCATGGTCGAATCGCTGCCGCTGCTCGCCGGCGAAGCCGATGCGGATTGCACGCGGCTCGAAGGCGCAATGCCGGCCTGACCGAGGATGCAGCCGATCCGCACAACTCGTGACGGTTTTTTCGCAGCCGGATTGCTGCTCCTGCTCGCCTTGTTCGCCGCGGGCGTTGTCGGTGCGGTGCGCCAGGACATGCACCAGGCACCGATCCGCATCCAGTCCCTGGCCGCCGGCCCTGGCGCGCATCACGGCGATGTCCTGCTGGTGCCGGGCGGGGCCAGCCGCGAGATAGTCGCCCGCCTGGACTTCGCGTTGCCGCCACCGGATCCGTCGCGGGCGCGCTGGATCGTCTGGCTGGGTCGCGACCCGCTGGATGCGATCTGGTTGCAGGGCAGCGATGGCGCGGGCGTGCCATGGCGAAGCATCCGTTACGACTTCTTCCATCCGGGCACGGGCCAGGCGGCATTGCCGGCCGGATTCTCGTTCCCGCTGCCCGCCGACTGGCAGGGTCGGGTGACGCTGGAACTGCACGCGCGCGGCGCGGTGCGCAGCGCGCTTCGGCCGCGGCTGCTGCGCGAATCCGACGCGCTCGGCAACGCGCGCATGGCGGTCGCGCTCAACGCCGGCGCCTATGCCGGACTGTTCATGCTGGCGTTGATCGTGCTGGTGCTGTATGCCGTGACGCGCGAGCGCTCCTTCGTTGCCGCATTCGCCTGCGCCGCGTTGGGCCTGCTGCTGCTGTCGGCAAGCAACGGGCACCTGTTCCAGTTGCCCGGCTTCTCGCTGCTCGCGGCATGGCGCGACCAGGCGATCTGGGCGCTGTTGCTGCTGTTCTCCGCCAGCCTGGTGCAATTGCTGTTGCGCTACGCCAGCCTGCGCGAAGGCGCCGCCCCGGGGGCGCGCTGGTTCGAGTGGTATTCGATCGCGCTGGTGCTGCTGGCGGCGACCTGCCTGCTCGACCTGCCGCAGTTGCGGCCATGGATGCAGCCATTGGCGACGCTGGGATGGATCGGCGTCGGGCTTGGCGCGCTCCTGATCCTGGGCGATGCCGCCCGCCGCCGCGTGGCCATGGCCTGGCCGAACCTCGTGGTGGCGGTGCTGACCCTCGGCGCTGGCCTGGCCAACGAAGCGATGGCGCGCGGATGGCTGGCCGACATGCTGTGGACGCGCTACGGCTACCAGGTGGCGATGGTCGCGGTGCTGGCGACGTCGTCGCTGAGCCTGTTCAGCCGGATCGGCGAATACCGCGACCAGCGCGACCGCGACCACCTGGCGCGGGTCGACAGCGAGCGACGGATGGGCCGCGAGGCGGCGCGCAACGCATTGACGCTCGCCTTGCAGGTCCGGTTGCGCAGCCAGGCCGCGGCAGACATCGAATGGACCGCGGTGCGCCTGTTGCTCGAACACCTGCTGCCGCAGGTGCCCGCCGCGACCGCCGCCGTGGTCGCCTACGGCTACCACGGCCACGACCTGCTGGTGGTGGAGCCGGCCGACCGCAAGCAGGCGATCACCGACGATCTCGCCGCGCGCGGCCTGCCGCTCAAGCGCATGGCCACCAACGGCGTGCCGTTGCAGCAGCCGCTCCCGCGCGCCGGCACCGAGGCCAGCGAGGCGCTGGTACCGCTGCCGATCCGGGCGCCGGGTTGGGGCCTGGTGCTGCTCCAGCGCGAGGGCGGCGAGGGTTTCAGCACGGAAGAAATGGCGCTGGCCGGCGAATTCGCGAGGCTGGCGACGCTGCACGCGGACGAGGCGCTCGCGGCGTACCAGCTGCGGCGCTCGGCCGAGCTCGACGCCCTGACCGGCGCTTTCAACCGCCGCAGCATCGACCAGTGGCTGGCGCGAGCCTTCCTCGACGCCAGCCGCCGGCAGCAGGCGCTGTCGTTGCTGTTCATCGACATCGATCATTTCAAGTCGATCAACGACCGCCTGGGGCACGCCGGTGGCGACCACTGCCTGCGCGAAGTCGCCGCGGCGCTGCGCGGCGCGCTGCAGGAAGGCGACCTGCTCGGGCGCTACGGCGGCGAGGAATTCATCGCGCTGCTGCCTGGCCGCGCCGGTGCCGACGCGCGCGAGATGGGCGAGCGCCTGCGCGCGACGGTCGAGCACAGCGAGATCGAATACGAAGGCCGCGGCGAACGAGTCACGGTCAGCATCGGCGTCGCCACCCGGCTGGAGCGCGAGAGCACCCCTGCGGCGGCGATCGAGCGCGCGGACAAGGCGCTGTACGCGGCCAAGCGCGGCGGCCGCAATTGCGTGCACGTCGCGCCGGCGGTGTTCACCTGAGCCTGCGCGCTTGCCGTGGCTCGCGAGCGGCGGTTGATCGCTACCGCCGGCTGATCGAGCAGGCGTAGACCACTTCGCAGGCGCCGACGCCGGTGTCGTCGCGGCTGAGCGAACTGCGCCAGCGCCAGCCATCCGGTGCGTCGGCCTCGACCAGCCAGCCATCGATGCGCACGCGCTCGCCTTCACGCACGTCGCGCAGCACCGCCGCGGCCGCCGCATCGGCGGGGATCAGGTGCATGTTGGCGCTGGAGCGTGCGATCTCGCGTGGCGGCAACGGCGCCTCGCCGCTCCACTGGTAGTGGTACCAGCGACCCGATTGGGTGACGTCCAATCGTTGCGCCATGCCCGGCGCCGACATCGCACCCCAGCCCAGTGCAAGGTCGGTCGGGGACAGCGCCGCCTCGCGGCCATGGCGGTAATCCCTGCGCGACAGCACCCGCGCCTCGACGCTGAAACCGGCCAACGGCCGCAACTGCGCCGCGGCCAGCCGGAACGGCCGGATTGCCGCGGGGACCGCGCTCTGCAATGGCGGCTGGCCCGCGGCGACGCGCGGCGGCGGCGGGCAGGCCGGATCGACGCCGGGCGCCAGCGCCGCGACCCGTGGCGCGCGTGGCGACAGCGGCGAGTACCACCAGCCGATCGCGGCCACGACCAGGGCGATCGACAGCCAGGTGCGCAGGCTCATGCAAGGCGCTCGTGCGGCGACAGCGCGCAGTATGCCGTCGCGCGTTGCCGGCGCCCAGCCGCGTTCAGTCGAAGTCCGCGAGCAGCGCGCCGCGCAGCGGTTCGTCGACGCCGGCGTGCAACGGCATGCGCGGGTCGTCGGCGCCGAACGACAGCGCGGCGCCGGCGCGCAAGGCGGCGATCGCGTCGGGCGCGAACTCGAAGCGCAGGAAATGCACCGCCGAGGTCTTGTCGTCGCTGCTGCGGTCCAGGTCCTCGTCGGCATGCGCGGCGATGCGACCGGAACCGTCGACCTGCGCGAAGAAGCGGTGCTCGATGCCGCCGAGCGTCGCCAGTTCGCGCCGGCGCTCGGCCTCGTCCGTGTATTCGAACAGCAAGGTCGCCTTGAGGTTGCGGCCATCCGGGACCAGCGAGTTGTAGGCCTCGAGTTCCTCGTCGATGCCGGAAGCCTCGAAGATCCGCTCCACGCGCAGCATTTCCTGCACCTGGTACTGGACGGTGAAGCGGTCCTCGAACAGCAGCGTCGCGTGCGCGCCCAGGTGCAGGGTGCGCGCGCGCTTGTGGGCGATGGCGCGGGCGCGGAACTGGGTGCGCTCGGCGGCGTAGCGTTCCAGGGAGAGCAGGTCGTCGCGGGTGAGCAGGCGCATGGGGATTCGTCGGTCGTCCGGGTTCAGATGCCGTAGGCGCGGCGCAGCAGCGACAGCGGATGGTCGGGGTCGGTGCCGTTGTCCAGGCCATGGGCGATGTGCGCGGCCGCCATCGGGCAGTCGCTGGCGAAGTACGCGGCGCCGGCCTGGGCGACACGGTTCTCCACCGGCCTGGCGATCCTGCGCGCGCGTTCGTAGGTGGCCTTCTTGACGCCGTAGGTGCCGTCATGGCCGGAGCAACGCTCGATCGCGGTGACCGTGGTCCCCGGGATCAATTCCAGGATCTGCCGGGTGCGCGGGCCGATGTTCTGGACCCGCTGGTGGCAGGGCGCATGCAACGCGACCGTGCCGAGCGGATGCGCGAAGGCGGTCTTCAGAAAACCCGCGCGATGGCGATGCATCAGGTAGTCGAACGGGTCGAAGAACGCGCGCTTGACCTCCTGCACGCCGGGGTCGCCAGGGAACATCAGTGGCAGCTCCTGCTTGAACATCAACACGCACGACGGGATCGGCGCGAGCAGGTCCCAGCCGTCCTCCACCGCATCCAGCAGCAGCGGCAGGTTGCGCTCCTTGTAGCGGGCGACGGCGTCGAGGTCGCCGAGTTCCAACCGCGGCATGCCGCAGCACTGCTCGTGCCGGACCAGCTTCACCGCGATGCCGTTGTGGCGCAGCACCGCCGCCAGGTCCTCGACCATCTGCGGCCGGTTGTGGTTGCCGTAGCAGGTGCTGAAGATCGCGACCTTGCCGGTGGTGGGGCCGGCGGCGATGGCCGCTGCGCCGCTGTCGTCGTCGCGCAGCCGGCGCTTGGCGGTGTCGGCGTGGTATTCGGGCACCCGTGCATCGCGGTGCACGCCCAGCGTGCCTTCCATCGCGGCGCGCAGCAGCGGTTGCCGGTTGCCCCAGTTGACCGCCTCCACCACCACCGGGATCGAGGCCAGCTTGCCGACCGTGGTGGTGCTGGCCAGCACCTTCGCGCCCAGCGGTGCGCCGTGCTCGCGGAAGTGCACGGCCTTGGCGCGCAGCATCAGGTGCGGGAAGTCCACGTTCCATGGGTGCGGCGGCACGTACGGACACTTGGTCTGGTAGCACAGGTCGCACAGGTAGCACTGCTCGACGACCCTGGGGTAGTCGGCCTTGTCGACCCCGTCGACTTCCATCGTCGTCGATTCGTCGACCAGGTCGAACAGGGTCGGGAACGCATGGCAGAGGCTGACGCAGCGACGGCAGCCGTGGCAGATCTCGAACACGCGCTCCAGCTCGGCATCGAGCCCGGCGTGGTTCCAGAATTCGCCACTGGTCCAGTCCAGCGGATGCCGCGTCGGCGCTTCGAGGTTGCCCTCGCGCGGGATGCCGCGGTCGTTGCTGCCGGCCTCGTTCATCGCCCCTCCGCGATGCGCGGTTGCAGGCGGCCGCCGCAGTGCGTGCCACGGCGACGGCCGGCTCGTGGCACGCGATGCGGCGGGCGCATCGCGGCGTCGCTCACGCCAGTTCGTTCAACGCCTTGGTGAAGCGGTTGGCGTGCGAGCGCTCGGCCTTGGCCAGGGTTTCGAACCAGTCGGCGATCTCGTCGAAGCCCTCGTCGCGCGCGGCCTTGGCCATGCCCGGGTACATGTCGGTGTATTCGTGGGTCTCGCCGGCGATCGCGGACTTGAGGTTGTCGGCAGTGGGACCGAACTGCAGTCCGGTCGCGGGGTCGCCGGTCTGCTCGAGGTATTCCAGGTGGCCGTGCGCGTGACCGGTCTCGCCCTCGGCGGTGGAGCGGAACACGGCGGCGACATCGTTGTAGCCCTCGACGTCGGCCTTGGCGGCAAAGTACAGGTAGCGTCGGTTGGCCTGCGACTCGCCGGCGAAGGCGGCCTTCAGGTTCTCTTCGGTGCGGGTACCTTTCAGGGACATGGCGTCACCTCGTCTGGATTGCGGATGCAGGGCCCGGGCAGGCCGGGACAGCACAAGGCTAACGCCGCGACGTTGCAATATGAAATCGATTGTTGCGATGGCTTCGATAGCGCAGCTGAATGCTGCGCTGCGTCACGCCGTAGGGTGTTCGCGCTTCAGCGGTGGTATTCGCCGGCGGCTTCGGGCTGGTAGCGGACCTCTAGCACCTGCAGGCGGATCGTGCGCCCGCCCGGCACCGGCCATTCGATGGCCTGGCCGACGCGCAGGCCGAGCAACGCGCTGCCCACCGGGGCCAGGATCGACACCCGGTCGCTGCTGCCGTCGACGTCGCGCGGATAGACCAGGGTGATTTCGCGCTCGCTGCCGCTGGCATCGTCGCGGAAGCGCGCGGTCGAGTTCATGGTGATCACGTCGCGCGGCATTTCGCGCGGCTCGTGCACTTCGGCGCGCGCGAGTTCTTCGCGCAGGCGGTCCAGGCCCGGCCCGGCATTGCCGGGTTGTTCGAGCAGCGCCTCGATGCGCTCGCAATCCAGGCGCGAGACGACCAGTGGGGGCGACGGATCTGTGGACATCGGTGCTTTCTCCAAAGCAAGGCGGGCGGAGCGTCGCGCGCCCCGCCCGCAAGTCAGCTGATTGAGGACAACGTTAGCCCGCGCGGGCCGCGCGATCAACCACCAGCGTGCCCCGCGTGCTGCCGGCGTAGTCGGCGGTCGGCGTGAACAGCTCCGCCGGCAATTCACGGAACACCTGCGCCAGCTGCTGCAGGAACGCGGCCATCGCCGAACTCCTGCGCCATGCCATCGCGATTCGCCGGCTCGGGGTGGAGTCGCTGAACGACAGCAGGTGGATGTCGTGGGAACGCGCCACCGGCGGCTTGACCGCCAGCGTCGGCAGCAGGGTGACACCGACGTTGGCCGCGACCATCTGCCGCAGGGTTTCCAGGCTGGTGGCCTGGAATCCCGACTTTTCACTGGCGCCGGCGAGGTGGCAGACATCCAGCGCCTGGTCGCGCAGGCAGTGGCCGTCCTCCAGCAGCAACAGGCGCTGGTGCGCCAGCTCCCGCATCGCCAGCGTGTCCTGCCGGGCCAGCGCATGGCTTTCCGGCACCGCCAGCAGGAACGGTTCCTCGAACAGGAATTCGGCGTGCAGCTGGTCGTCGTGCAGCGGCAGCGCCAGCAAGCCGGCATCGAGCTTGCCCTCGTGCAGCCGCGACAGGATCTCCGGGCTCTTCTCCTCGACCAGCAGCAGTTCCAGGCGCGGAAAGCGTTCGCGGATCCGCGGGACCGCATGCGGTAGCAGATAGGGTCCCAGGGTCGGGAACATGCCCAGGCGGACGCTCCCGGCCTCCGGGTCCTGGGTGCGGCGCGCGGCCTCCTTCATCTGCTCGACCTCGCCGACGATGCGGCGCGCGCGTTCGGCGATTTCACGTCCCGCCGGGGTCAGCATCACCTTGCGCGGCGCGCGCTCGACCAGGGTCACGCCAAGCTCGGCCTCGAGCTTGCGGATCTGGGTCGACAGGGTCGGCTGGCTGACGAAGCAGGCCGCCGAGGCGCGGCCGAAATGCCTGTGGTCGGCGAGGGCGACGAGGTAACGGAGGTCGCGCAGGTTCATTCCGATAGTCTATACCTATTACATGTATAAAAACAATTGACTTGATAGATGAACGTGCCGCCCCGACACTAGTCATATCGCCGCGCCGTCCCCCGTCCGGCCGAGCCCACCTTTCACCCCACCGGAGAGTCTTCCATGCTGACCATTGGCGACAAGTTCCCCCAGTTCAAGCTCAAGGCCACCGTGTCCACCGACCTCGACACCGCCTTCGTCGACATCGACAACGCCAGCTACCAGGGCAAGTGGACCTGCGTGTTCTTCTACCCGAAGGACTTCACCTTCGTCTGCCCGACCGAAATCAAGGGCTTCGCCGACGTCAACCAGCAGTTCCTGGACCGCGACTGCCAGCTGCTGACCGCCAGCACCGACAGCGAGTTCGTGCACCTGGCCTGGCGCAAGGACCACAAGGACCTGCGCGAACTGCCGTTCCCGATGCTGGCCGACATCAAGAAGGAGCTGGTCTCGGCGCTCGGCATCCTCACCGACGAGGGCGTGGCCCAGCGCGCGACCTTCCTGGTCGACCCGGAAGGCGTCATCCGCTTCGTCTACGTGACCGACGGTTCGGTCGGCCGCAACCCGGCCGAAGTGCTGCGCGTGCTCGACGCGCTGCAGACCGACGAACTGTGCCCGTGCAACTGGAAGCAGGGCGACGAGGTCCTCAAGGCCGCGTAAGCGCGCCCACCCCCTTCCCGCGCGACACGCCGCTCCCCTCGGCGCTCCCTCCCCCGGTCGCGCGGGTGCAAAGGCGGCTACGGCCGCCTTTGTTTTTAGTTCGCGATCGATCCCGATCGACAGCCGGCCACTGTCGGCTTCCGACGAACCGTTTCCGATGAATACCTGGAGAATCCGATGAACCTGTCCGACCTGCGCAATGCGCTGCCCGATTACGCCAAGGACCTCAAGCTCAACCTCGACTCCGTGCTGGGCGAGGCCGGCGCCGCCGGCATCGACGGCAAGCAGCAGCGCGCGGTCGCGCTGGCCTGCGCGATCGCCGCGCGCCATGCGCCCCTGGTATCGGCGCTGGAAACCTACGCCGCCGAACAGCTGTCGCCCGAGGAGATCAACGGCGCCCGCGCCGCGGCCGCGATCATGGCGATGAACAACATCTACTACCGCGCCACCCACCTGATCCACAACGACGAGTACGGCACCCTGCGCGCCGGCCTGCGCATGAACGTGATGGCCAACCCGGGCATCGACAAGATGACCTTCGAGCTGGCCTCGCTCGCGGTATCGGCGATCAACGGCTGCGGCGCGTGCATGGATTCGCACGAGCGCACGCTGCGCCAGCACGACATCGGCGCGCAGGGCGTGCAGAGCGCGCTGAAGATCGCCGCGGTGGTGCACGCGGTGGCGGTCACGCTGGAGCAGTCGCAGGCGTAGGCAGGGCAGGGAAAGCAACGAATTCGCGGCCCGGACGTGCATTGCCGCTTCCGGGGCTGCACAACCGTGCCGTGGTACACCGATGCGGATGTGGGAGCGGCTTATAGCCGCGGGCTTTTCGCCTGTGATTCCCGCAGGAGCGACGCAAGTCGCGATCCTTCGGGCTGGTGATGGCACCTTGCGTCGCTCCTGCGACGGTGCAGCGAGGCTTAAAAGCTCGCGGCTATAAGCCGCTCCTACACGGGGACTTCCCGGACCGGCGCCGGATCGGCCGCGTGCGCATGCGGTTCGCGCAGTAACGTGCTGCGCACGCTGCGTTCGTCGTCGGGCGTCAACGACGCCAGGGTCTCCACGTTGCCTGCGACCAGCGTCGCCAGCGCGATGCCGTCGCGGTACAGCACCCGCGCGCCGGGCAGGCGCGGCACCTTGCTGCCCGGCAGCACGGTGCCCACCAGGTTGAGCGGGTCGGAAGCCGACAGCGCGAGCAACTCGCCGTCCGGCGTTTGCCTGCGCACCTGGCGCAGCGCGCCGACCGCCTCGGGCAGCGCGAACTGCTCGCCCGACAGGCCGGCGACGAAACGGCCGCCGCGGATCTCGCCGCGCGCTTCCAGCCGGTGGTAAACGCGCAGCAGGTCGCGCCATGGCGGCAGCCAGGCCGCCTCGCGTTCGAGCAGGCGCCAGCAGACCACGCCGTAGCGACGCAGCAGGGTGCGGGCGATGTGTTCGATCGCCTCGGGTTCTGGCCTGGCCGTTGGCGTGGCGGTAGCGTCGCGCCGGGTCAGCGTCCAGCGCCCGGCGTCCTCGATCCCGAACAGCGCCGCGCGCCGGCCGCGGCGGTTGAACGCGGAGGGCCGCTTGGACTGCGGCACCAGCAGCGCGCGCAATCCCGCGAAGCTGTCGCAATGCACGCGCCCGCGCGCGACCAGTTCGGCCAGCGCGTCCTC